>CAZHPV010000007.1:0-71385 GCA_964534845.1 uncultured Caulobacterales bacterium | reverse complement strand
CAATAATATATAACAATATCCTTATATCAGCGGCGTTCAAACCTGCGTGATAGTTAACCCAAGGCTGTGTTGGACCGTCTGGCTGTTCTTTGGGAAACATGCACCGCCCCACATGCCTTAAAAGCGCGGATATGTGCGGTTGTGTGTGGATTTAAACAGAGTTTTAAATCTTAAGCCTTAGAGAGCGATAAATCTAATTTTTAGACTTTATCTTAGGAGACATGTTTATGTCGCGCACCCCCAAGCCTGCAATAGCCCCCAATACTTTGGCCTTTGAGACACAAGCCCTCGTTAAACCGACCGGCTTTCGCGAATATGATGCAAGGTGGTGGTTTGGTATTCCGGGCCATGAAAAAGACCCTGAGATTAATCTTTACGGGATACAGGCATTGGGAGAGGGCTTGGGCACGCTGATGCATGAAGAAAATGTGGCCCCCAAAATAGCCGTGGGGCATGACTTTCGTCATTATTCGCTCTCGATTAAACAGGCGCTTATCGTCGGGCTCATGAATGCCGGTATCGAAGTGCTAGATATTGGTTTGTCGCTTTCGCCCATGGCCTATTTTGCACAATTCCATTTGGAATGTCCGGGTGTTGCTATGGTGACAGCCTCGCATAATTCTAATGGCTGGACAGGTGTGAAAATGGGGATTGAACCGCCTTTGACATTCGGGCCGCGCGAGATGAGCCGTTTAAAGGAAATTGTCTTACAAGGTGTTTCCAAGGCGCGCGCTGGCGGGTCTTATAAATATGTCGATGGGGTTCGTGAGGCCTATATCGCCGATATTGTAAAAGGCGTGAAGCTTAAAAACAAAATCAAGGTTGTCGCGGCCTGCGGGAACGGAACGGCCGGTGCCTTTGTGGCTGAGGCCTTAAGTGCAATCGGGGCGGATGTTGTCCCTGTAGAGTGTGAGCTGGATTACACTTTCCCAAACTATAATCCCAATCCTGAAGATATGAAAATGCTACACGCCATGGCGGATGCCTGCAAAGCCCATAAAGCCGATGTGGCCTTGGGGTTTGACGGGGACGGAGACCGGTGCGGTGTTGTCGATAATGAGGGCGAGGAAATTTTTGCCGATAAGGTCGGGGTGATGCTGGCGCGCGATTTATCTGCGCTTTATCCCAATGCGCAATTTGTTGCGGATGTGAAATCAACAGGTCTATTTACGACCGATCCCGTTTTGATAAAAAACGGTGCTAAGACCGATTATTACAAAACGGGTCACAGCTATATTAAACGGCGGTCCAAAGAACTTGAGGCATTGGTCGGGTTTGAGAAGTCCGGTCACTATTTCTTTAATGCACCTATCGGGCGGGGCTATGATTGCGGGCTGGTTTCTGCGGTTGCTATACTGCAAATGCTGGACCGTAATCCTGACAAAACAATGGCCGACCTACGCCGTGCTCTGCCGCAAACATGGGGTAGTCCGACTATGTCGCCATATTGCTCTGACGAAGAAAAATATGGTGTCGTCGATCGTATCATTGCCGATGTGCAAAAATATGCGGCCGCTGGTGCGACGATTATGGGTCAGAAAATTGTCGATGTGAACACGGTGAATGGCGTGCGCATGACGCTTGAGGACGGCACATGGGGATTGATGCGTGCAAGTTCGAATACCCCTAATCTTGTCGTAGTTGTCGAAAGCCCGACTTCTAAAGACAATATGGTCGGCATGTTTCGTGAAATTGAAAAGCGCCTGTCGGTATATTCCGAAATTGGTGAATTTGACCAAAAGATCTAAAGAAGAAAATTTACAACTTATCTGCGCTTAAGCGTAACACATCGCTTTGCGCATTGGATGTTATCTCAAGGTCGGTGACTTTAATCACGGCTGTAAAACCGCTTAATTTATAACTAAAGCGCAAGGGGATATGTAATCCTTCAATGGGCATTGTGTTAAAATAAACCTTTACGGGCGTGTCTTGCTCGTCTTTTTCGGGCAGATCTTCAGGATCAAAACCGGATATAGGTTCGTAATAAACCAGACAGCGCAAAGTTTGTACGGATTGGCCTTTAAATTTTAGTTTTTTGTAGCCTGAAGGCACCATGCGGAGATTATAATGCTGTTTGCTATCAAATACGCGCACGCCCCCGCTACATAAAGGACGGTCCAGTTTTTCTCCTTTTAGCATCATTTCCAAAATGGCGGATAATGTATCCTCCGCGTCAAAGCGTTCACGGGCCGAAGCAGGGGGTATCCCTTGGGAACCTAGCGGAGGATGAATATCAACGGCGACTTGTTTGCGGCCATAGTCATAATCCATCTCGACACGGCGATTTTTCTTATCCAGATTTTGCTGAACATGGCGAATAGGGTGTAGGTCTGACCGGTCGAGCCGGCCAAAGGTATTAGCCCAAATTGTTAATTTTTTAAGGAGGGCGGCAATACCGGACGTTTTAAGTTGGGCGCGTACATTATAGGTGTAGTCATTATAAAACCCTTCATAATTCGCTTTGATTAATCTGATGCCAAATACATATCCTTTCAGATCAAATTTGAATTTAACGGCGTCGGCTGGGAGCGGGCTTAGAGCCCAGGCCGGGTCTGGCCTCTCTCCTGATAGAGGATGAGGGGCATCGCCGCTGGCATGGGCAATCATAGCGGCCATAAAAACACCAAGAATGGCGCTAAGGCGCAAAATTGATATAAAAAACCTTCCCATGCGCATTTGTAAACTCTAACAAAAAAAGCTTCTAGCGCATTTTACTGCTATTTAAGATTTTAATCTGTAGTGTTGCTAATTTGCACATTTGCCCGCGAGGCAAGTAGATAGAACGCCTAAGACACTAAATAAGGCTTGACGCCCCGCACTTGGCGCTATAAATCCCGCGCAACTGTGTAAAGCCCGCATGTTGCGGGCCTTTTCTATGATAGGTAGTTACGATGTCACGCCGCTGCGATCTTTTAAATACTGGCCCTATGTCAGGCAATAACGTCTCCCACGCTATGAATAAAACGCGCCGTCGTTTTGATGTAAACCTGTGTAATGTTACACTGGCTTCCGAAGCTCTTGAACAGAAGTTTAGAATGCGCATTGCGGCCAAGACTTTGCGTACAGTTGATTTCAAAGGCGGGCTGGATAGCTTTTTGATGAATACAAAAAATCACAAGCTGACGGATAAGGCCAAGAAGATTAAAAAGGCAATCATCAAGAAAACAGCTGAAACCGCATAGCTCTAGACTGCCGTCTAAAAGACTTGATAAAAAAATAACAACCCGTCATCTGGCGGGTTTTTTCATGTCTGGAGCCTGCTTCTTAATTGACCAGCCTCTAAAAGGGCCTCATATTTACCCTATGGAAAATGCAACCAGTTTCGGGGCGCAGGCGGAGGTTTACGCCAAGGCGCGACCGCATTACCCTTCAGAGCTTTTTGACTGGATCGCAAGTCAGGCGCCTAACCGAGAGGCTGTCTGGGACGCCGGGACGGGTTCGGGACAAGCCGCGATTTCATTGGCCCGTCGATTTACCCATGTTCACGCCACAGACATATCGCAAGAGCAGATAGAAAAAGCCCCCAGACGCGCCAATATTACTTACGGTGTTGCGCAGGCGCATAACTCTGGTCTGGCAGATGGCTCTCAAGATGCCATTACTGTTGCTACGGCCTTACATTGGTTTGATTTTGAAAAGTTTTGGGCAGAGGTTGCACGCGTCATGCGTCCCGGCGGTTTGTTTTGTGCCTTTACCTACCATAAAGCCTATAGCGATGCTGATACGCACCGTGCTTTGATTGACCCTGTTTTAGACGTACTGAGTCCTTATTGGTCGGAGGGTAACCGCATTAGCTGGCGTGGTTACCGCGTTGAGGATGTGAAAATCCCGTTTCCATTAATCAAGAGCCCAGATTTTGTGTGTGAGCTTGATTGGACGCCTGCGCAAATCATAGACATGATGCGTTCAATGTCCGCCCATAAGAAAGCCCGCTTGGATGGTCATGAGACCCTATTAAACGCTATTGAAGCTAAAGCCTTGAAGTCTTTAGGTGAGGCCCCGCGCTCTTATAACCTGCCCATAAATATGATAGCGGCGCGTATAAACGCCGAGCACGCCTAAGCCGGCTTTATAAGTCGCAGGAAGCGTTCTTGCAGGGCAGGGTTTGTCTTGAACTCACCTGTGAACTGTGTGGTGATGGTAGCCACATTGGGATGATGTACGCCGCGTGTGGACATGCATTGATGAACGGCATCTATCATTACAGCCGTGCCGCGCGGCTTGAGCGCATTATCAATGGCTTCTGCGATTTGAGCGGTCATGGTTTCTTGCGTTTGGAGGCGTTTGGCAAATATCTCGACGACTTTGACGAGTTTTGAAATGCCCACGACCTTATCTGTGGGCAGGTAAGCCACATAGGCTGTGCCAAGGAAGGGCGCCATGTGATGCTCGCAATGGCTTTCGACATCGATATCGCGCAGGATAACCATATCGTCATAGCCAGACACGTCTTCAAACACGCGTGAAAGCTCGTCCTCAGGATTTAAATCATAGCCGCGAAACCATTCTTTATAGGCTTTCACAACCCGCTCGGGCGTATCCAGAAGGCCCTCACGATCAGGATTATCACCGGCCCAAGCTATCAAAGTGCGCACGGCCTTAAGCGCTTCTTCCTTGGACGGGCGAGGCGCGTCATTGACGGCTTTCAAGACAGGCTTTTTATTTTTTTCAATACTCATGAAACCCATATAGGGGGCAAAGCCTTAAAAATCTAGCTACATTTGTGCATAGTTTTTCTGCGCGAATTGGGCCTTGAAAACACGAAAGACCCTAAAAGCCTTTACATTTTGTCGGGGTGGTCAGCAAACCAAAGCGGTTTATATCCTTACTGGTCAGAATATACATGCTTGTTGGCGGGGCGGCCTGTTTGATGAAATCATAAAAGGCCGGATCAATCCCCATCTCGCTTAAAAAGCGCTCATGGTGTTTTTTACGCGGGTCCCATCCCTCTTTGACGGGATCAGTCCCTTTACCGTAGCTCCAGCGGTGCACCCCAATGCGGGCGCCGCAATCCATTGTCCGTGTTTGGCCAGCCAGAAATAAATCCACTGCACCTGAGGCAATAAAGCTATTGCCGTCTAGATGGGTGTTAAGCCCTCTTTGTCTTATATTTCTCGCTATTTTCAAATTCTGGTCCGCATCCACCGTGCCGCTCATGGATTTGAACACAAGTGTGTCAATTTCGGGGTGATCAGATAGGAACTGGCTAATCTGGTGAACCGAGCGATCATCTGTATGTCCGAATCCATAGGCTTTGCCACCAATGATCTCGAAGCGCAAAAGTGAGCGGTCCGGTTTCATAGCTTCGAAAATAGCGACAAAAGCGCCAAAGGTGATGACGATTGCGACGATGATCTGTTGTTTTCTCATATAATTTCTCTAAACCGTCTTTTATGACTGAGCAAACGCATAAGCTGACATTATATAATTCGCTAACGCGCAAGAAAGAAGCATTTACGCCGCAAGACCCCAAGCGGGTGACAATGTATAATTGCGGCCCGACGGTTTATTCTTACGCCCATATTGGCAATGCCCGCGCCGCCGTTATTGCGGATGTTCTGTTTCGGGTTTTGCGCCATATTTACGGCGAGGACCATGTTGTCTATGCGCGTAATATTACCGATGTCGATGATAAAATCATTGCCGCCGCCGAAGAGCAGGGCGTGGCTATATCCAAGATCACCGAGAAATTCGCGCGAATTTATAATGAAGACCTCGCCGCGATTGGCTGCTTGCCCCCAACTGTGCAGCCCAAGGCGACAGACCATATTGATAATATGATCGCCATGATCTCGGAGCTGATGCGTAAAGGCTATGCTTATGCCAGTGAAGGGCATGTCTTTTTTGAAGTGGCGACACATAAGAATTACGGCAAGCTCTCGGGCAATACGCTGGCGGCCCTGCGCGGCGGCAACCGCGTCGGGGAAGGCGAGGTTGCCCGTAAGAAACATTCTACTGATTTCGTGCTCTGGAAACCGCCGCTGGGGGGTGTGAGCTGGGATGCGCCCTTTGGGCCGGGCGGGGAAAACATGCCCGGTCGCCCCGGCTGGCATATTGAATGCTCTGCTATGGCCAAGGCGGAACTCACAGAGGGCACAGCCAGCGATACGATTGATATTCATTGCGGCGGGGTGGATTTGAAGTTTCCCCATCACGAGAACGAAATCGCGCAAAGTGATTGCTGCCATGACGCGCCTCTCGCCAATTACTGGGTGCATAATGAATTCCTCAATATGGGCGATGAGAAAATGTCTAAGAGCCTTGGCAATGTGAGGCTTGTCCACGACTTGCTTAAAGACTGGGACGGGGAGGTGATACGGCTTGCCCTGCTTAAAGCGCATTACCGCTCTGAATTGGTGTGGTCTGAGGCCTTACTTGAGGAGAGTAAGGCGCAACTGGATAGACTTTATCGAATTTTGGGATTTCTATTAGATTTTCTTGGCGATACAGTAGCAGATTATATGATGTCAATACCTGACTTTTATTACAAAGATCTTCAAACTCCAATGATTTTGAAATTTGTAGATTCGTCGTTGGTGAATTGGTATCAAAGTTTTCAAAAGCTAGGAACACCTTCAAATACCGAAGCTGCCGGTAAACGTTATTATCTCGCTGTTGAATTAGCGCGGATAAAATTAGGGTGCGATATTCTCGGCCTGCTGCAAAAAGACCCGGAAGACTGGTTCAAGGGCGGGATGGACACGGATAAATTCGACCAGCTTGTTAAAGAGTATGACGCGGCGCGCGCTGAAGCCGTGATGGCCAAAACGGCCGGCGATAAAGCGGCGATGGGGGCAGCCTTTGCCCGCTCTGATGCCATTCGCGATGAGTTGAAGGCCCAAGGTATCGCCATTGAGACCGGCCCTGATGGGTCAAGCTGGCGTAAGGCCTAAATTCCGCTCTCGGTCAAAACCTTTTTTTGGCCCTAGTTACGCCATATTAGCTCTGTAAATGGACAATAATGGGACAGATACTTTAATTTGTTCTCTTAATGTTCTATTAATGTTCTTGTTTTATTTACAGCCTATGACCCAAACTTATTATGTATATATTCTCGTAAATGCCGCCCATTCGGGCTTTTATATCGATGTAAGCCGTAGCTTGTCGGCCTATAAGATAAAAACGCGCGATCCGCGTAAATTAGTCCATATTGAGCGTTTTGATGATTTGGGCAAGGCCGTCACACGGGTTGAGACGTTAAAGCGGTGGTCAACACCGTGGGTGTCCGCCTTGATAAATGAGAAAAATAAGGGCTGGAAAGACTTAGATATTACCCGTAAACTGGCTGCGTAAACCGCGCGATGTGCGCGCAGTAATTTCAGACGGGATGCGCGCTAACTCATGAAACTCTATGATTACTTGCCGAGCGGTAATAGCTATAAGGTGCGTTTATTGCTCTCTTATCTGGATATTGGTTATGATTGGATCAATCTGGATATTATTAAAGGCGATACGCAGTCGGCGGATTACAAATCCAAAAATCCTGTCGGGCAAATCCCTCTGCTTGAGCTTGATGACGGACGCCGCATAGCCGAGAGCAATGCCATTTTATATTTTCTCGCAGAAGGCACGCCTTACTGGCCCGTTAGTGCCTTTGATCAGGCTAAATGTTTGCAGTGGATGTTTTTCGAGCAATATAAGCATGAACCTAATATCGCCGTGGCACGTTTTATCCGGCATTATTTCATGGACACCCGCAGCGGAGAGTTACCTGCGCTGATGACAAAGGGTTACGCCGTGTTGGATATAATGGAAGCGCATCTCTCAACACATAATTGGTTTGTAGGCGCAGGCCCGACCTTGGCTGATATTTCACTGTATGCCTATAGCCATGTCGCAGATGAAGGCGGGTTTGATTTATCAAAATACCCGGCGATTTCTGCGTGGCTTGAGCGTTTTTCAGACCACCCTCGCCATATCTTGATCACGGATATCCCCGCAGCTTAGCGTTAGGCTGGAACGTTGAACGAATAGGTAAGAGCTGAATGCAGGGTGGTGTGTGGCTTGGTCGCATCGCAGCAATCCAGATTAAGAGCTATATAGCCTTATGACTTTCGACGTCTTGGAAATAGATTACTTATCTCTTCGCGCTTGGGTAAGGCGCTGTATTTATCCTAGCCTGATATGCCTTATTGGCGCGCTCCTGTTTTTGCGTCTGAGTGTCGTGTCCGAACGTGTCCTCGATCAGGGCGCGCTTATCACCGCCTTTTTTGCGATTTATTTCATTTTGGTCAGAAGCGGGCATATTCTGATGATACGATCATTGCATTTTGACTTGAAGCGCCGTTTTGAAGCCGCCTATGCTGAACAGCTCGCGCACTTACCACGGTCTCTAAAGGGCTATAATATTGGTTTTACATTAGCGCGGATAAAGCGTGAACTCATGGGGAAAGACCCGATCTGTAAGAAATGAAAGTGTAATTTGCCTAAGAGTTAATCCAAGGCAAATTACACGATTCGGGGTATGGTGGGAGGTGCCCGATTTTACGGAGATAGCATAGAGGACGTCCTTTTTGAAGCTGAATGCGTCTGAATGGTAAATGGGGATTTAAAGCTCAACAGAGTTTCAACCTTGACTCTTACGAACCGAGCTCCAACATAATCCCTATGCGAGATAATCTCCCGGCTAAGACATCCTCTAATCTTCCCGCGCAAGTGCCGTCATTAGCGCGGGCTTTCGAGCCGTCTCGTCAGGCCTTGCAACAAGAGTTAAGTGATAGCCAAACAACGGCGCAGATTGTCACCCAGACCCGTCGGGCCTTGGACCGCGCAGGTGCTGCCTTTCAAGCCCAGACCGATGACCCCAATGTGCAGAAAGCCGGATTATGGTTGATTGAGATGGTCAAGGCCGGCGCGGGCGTTTTAGATCACGGTACAGATGCACAAGTGAGCTGGGAAGAGGTTGCCCCGCCGCAAATGCGCAAATGGGCAGGGCGCGGGCTTTTTTACGGGACGGCGGGTGTTTTTGCCCTTATTGGCGTTGCGCAAACTTCGGGCTTGGTTGTCATATGCGCAGCGGTTCTGGCTGGTTTGAGATTTTTTGATCCTAAGGATTGGGGGCACCTTTTTAGCAAGCTGGCATTTACACGCTTGCCTTTTTTTAAATCTGCGCCGCGCCTTGAAGACGCAACGGGGCGTCATATTCAGGCAAGCGCGCAGGTTAAAACGGATACATTAGGATTTATCAATAGTTTAAGTGATGCGTTAAAAACCGCAGATCATATCTTATTGCGCCTTACGGAGCCGGGTGACGTTGCCCATTGGCGAGAGGATAGGCGGCTTATGGGCCTTGTGCAAAATCTCCTCGAAGCGCGCGGGGCGAGCGACGGGGACTATGCGTTAAAACTGATAGATCAGGAGCTTTCAAGCGTGTTACTCGGCGAAGGCGTCGAGATTGTCTCTTATTCGAAAAAAACCCGGCATATGTTCGATGTCATGCCGGCCATGGGCATTAAAGGCACACAGGAAGTGGCTCCAGCGCTTAAATCGGGTGATAGGCTATTGCGTAAAGGCACGGTGTGGCAGGGCGATCTATGAGCCAAGGTCAGAAAAAAGTCCCAAAAAAAACACCAGAGAAAAAAAATGGAGTCGATCACGAGTTTATCGGCTTTGACCTTGGACACGGTGAGACGGCTTTAGCGCGGGCTTACGGGGCGACCATAAGGGAGCCTGAAATTCTTGAATATCAAGGAGAACGCAGTTTCGTGACCGCTATTGCCCGAACGCCTGAGGGTATAAAAATTGGCGCTGAAGCTGTAAATATGACCAGCTATACCAAACGGCGGCGTGGGCCTTCGCCGGACATATGGGTGAAGTTTAAAAGTCGTGATTTGGCCAAAGATGATATTGCCGAGCCTACGCGCCTCTTTACCCGCCATTTGATTGAGTCACTTGAGCGCGAGAAAAAAGTAAAGGGCCTAAAAACAAGTCATTTCATAATCGGGTGTCCTTCGGGATGGGATATGGAAATCCGGCAGGCCTATAGCCAATTATTTCTGGATACGGGTATGAAATCCGTCCGTGTCGTGCCTGAAAGCCGGGCAGCTTTAATGACGGCGCTGGAGCAGGGTTATCTCAGTTTGGATGCGGCCAAAAAAACCGTTCTGATTATTGATATAGGGTCGAGCACAACGGATTTTACCTATTGTCATGATCTCGAAGCCGAAGATGTTGGCCATAATTTTCTAGGCTCGGGTTTGCTCGATCATGAGATCTATAAACTGAATTTGGTGCGTCAGTCCAAACGCAAACAGATCGAAAAACTCATCGCCAAATATCCCCATTATCAAGCGATAATGGAATATTGGTGTCGTCAGGCCAAAGAACAATATTTCAACGGGACAGAGACGCCAGTCGAGATAATCAAGCGCTTACCAATAGCAGGTGGTGTGTTATTTGAAATCCGCATAGATAAAGCGGATGCCGATAGCATATTGGATACACCGCTTGAGGCTTTGAACGGGTATACATGGCCGCAAGCGTTTAATTTTGCATTGTCTGAGACGATAGAGAGTTTAGGTGGGCGCAAACCCCGGACAGTTTTACTCACGGGCGGGGCGTCGCGCCTACCTTTGGTTTTGCCCGCCTGTAAATCGGTTTTTGCCAAGGCCAAGATTGTCCAGGGGGCTGAACCGGAATTTGCAATCGCGCGCGGTCTTGCGTGGTTGGGTCGTTTTGAAACTCTCCATGCCGCTTTCAAGGCGGCTGTGGCTGAAAGTCTTTCCGAGACAGGTAAAATTTATAGTAAAGCAAATCAGGCCAGCCGGAAACTCGGAGATAAATTAGCGCCCGTTTTAGTTGACGGGTTAAACGAAAATTGCATCTTGCCTGTTTTTCGGGAATGGCGATCGGGGGCGCTGAAAACTTTTGAGGATATTGAAGGTCTATTAGATAAACGCGTCTCTGAATGGCTCGCAAGCCCGCAAGCTGGTGAGTATTTGCGGCCTATCATCGAGGCTTGGTTTGCCGAGCTTCAACGCAATATCGAGGTCGAAACTGACCCGCTTTGTCGAGACCACGGCCTGCCGGCTATGGTTTTGTCCCTTGATGATAGCCAGCATGTCAGCCAGCATCTTGACGGGCTCTCCATAGCTGCACCGCAAGTGGCGAGTCTGGAAAGCGATACGGCCTTTATGGGGACAACCATAACGGCGGTTATTCTGGCTGCGTTGCTGGCTAAGGCCAATCTGTTTGCGCCTTTATTTCTTAATCCGCTAGGCTTGATTATTGGCGGGGCCTTAGCGGGCGGCGGGTTTATCTTTGGTAAGAAAAAGCTTGAAGGTCAGTTCAAGTCCGCCAATATTCCGGTTATAGCGCGTCAGCTTATGACGGATGGCCGTATTCGCAAAGCCTTAGAAAAACAGCGGCCAGACCTGATTTCTGAAGTGGAGGGCGCGTGGTCTGATGCCGCCGCCACGCGTTTTACCCAAGACCTAACCGCTACCCTGCGTAAGGCGTTAACGGAGCGAGCTGACGAGCGCGCCATAATGTTTTTGATTTAACCTACGGGTGTGTTGCGGCTTATAGTGCCCAAGAGTGCGACGTTTAAAGGTCGATGTCTATTTCGTCCGTACCATCATATTCAATGACGATCCGTGTTTTGGTCTTGCCGTTTTTAGTAATGACCTCTTTGTCAACGGTAAGATTACGGCCTAGACCTTGAATTTCGAAATGATCTTTATCATCAGACTGGGCTTTTAACTTGCCTAAAGTCTTACCATCAAATTTCAGGACAAGGCCGTTCTTATTGTTCTCGACGTCAATGTCTTCGACAAAATCGGCCATAATGTCAGCAAAGCTGGAAATAATGCCGGATTCAGCGATAAGGGTTTCGATTTGCCGGGCTGTTTCGCGCAAATTTTTAGGCGTGTCATTCGAATTGCGATTTGATTTGCCTTCAAATTTTTTAAGCGCTTGGTCACGGCGTTTTTTGGCCTGTTCAAGCCTGCGTTCAATGCGCTCGGCGCGGCGGGCAAAATGCTCTTCTAATTCGTCCGGTGTCAGCGTTTCATTTTTACGTTTAGCTAATTTTTCTTTCTGTTTGTTTTTTTTCTTTTTTGCCTGCATTTTTTCAATGCCTATAATTTCAGCCTTTTCGGTTTTCTCGGCAGCCTTACCTTCGGTTCCCGCGTCTGCTTTCTCGCCTGCATTTCCGAAATAAGGCCAGATTTTTTTGTTATCTTTTTTGACTTTTTCGGTAGTTGTTTCTGGCGTCTTTTCAGCGGATTTTTGCGTGTCATGGGGATGGGCAATCGCCAGCGTGCCAGCCATAAATCCAGTTGCAAGAATACCAAATGCGATGTTTTTTACAGACAGATATTTCATAATAAACTTTCCGAGCCTAGTCGCCCTTAGGCCCTATAAAGGCGCGCTTATTTATAGGCTGGCGAATATGCGGTGTAAATATCAGTATGCAGGACAAAAACAGCTTTCTGGTCGACAATCGGTCTCAATTAGCTTGGTGGATGTGTGATAATCTGGCAAATGGGTAGGATGCGGGATCGTTATTTCTACCCACTTCTGACGCTATTGATTTTGGGCGGCATTTTTTTTGCTCTGTCATTTGGCCATAATTAGCGCCTAATAAAGAGGCGGCGCGGACCTAGAATATCGAGGTCTTAAATATCAAGAACGCGACAAAGCTCGGCAATCATACAAAAGATATGATAAAATGTGCTGGTTGGAATGGTTACGGCGCAAGCCTGTCCCTGCGGGTCTATTTGATCAACCCATGTCCCGTTATCATTCAGGTAGGTGTCTTTAAGGGCCTTTATTGCGCGCAGGGCGTCGCTTCGGGCCGGCGCATAGCCTCTTTCAATTTGGGCGATATGGGCTTTCACCAGCTCTGTTTGCACCCAAAGACGTTTGGTTCCCCGCCTGATTGTACCGTAAATATCTTCCTCATCATTTAGAAAAATACCCGGTTGTTTCAAGCTGTCATATAAAGCTGATATGAAGGCGGACATATCCTGATCAGAAAGCTTTTGATATTCAGATAAAAGCCAGACCCATTCCGCTGCGTGGCCGGGTTCTGATGTTTCGCCTATAGGCCCGTCCATATATTGCCAGTCATCTGTAAAAAATTCGCGGATAATGTGGTGTTTAGGGTCAAAGAATTTGCGGTCAAATAAATCAATAACCTTGCGGGCGTTCTCCAAATGATGGCTGTGTCCTGTTGCAGCGTAAAGCGCCATTGAGGCTTCAAGGAAATGCATATGCGGGTTCTGGCGACGCGGCAGGCGGGCGGGACTCCCTTCAACCCAGCCGCCATGCGGACTTTCCCAGCTCTCTAAAAGGGTCGCGATATTTTGTAAAATTTCTAGAGCTTTAGGATGGGGGCCAAGTTTCAAGAGACTCGCACATCCCAGAAGGTAAAAGGCATGATCGTAAAAATCGCGCTTTATATCTTGCGGACTATAGTTTGGTTTAATGCGGTGAATAAATCCGCGCTCGCCATTTATTTCGTGACCGATCTCGCACATGAAATCAAAGGTGACATTGGCGAGGCTTTGCCCGTCATACCATCCCAAATGGGTAGCTTGAGCGTAGACATAAATCTGTCTGGCTTGCACGCGTACACGGCGGATAGCGTTCACATTTGGACGGCCGTCAAGGTCAAGTTCTTCGTAAAATCCGCCGCGCTTATCTATGCCAGTCTTGGCCCAAAAGGGCAGGGCGGCATGGATAGCCCAGTCTTTTAAGATGCGGGCTTGGCTTTCGAGCTCACCCATGCGTAAGACCAACCATGCGTAAGACTAACTTTTCTGGCTTGCGATAAGCTTGCGGGCGTCTTTTCCAATTTCCGGATGATCAATGGCATAGGCCATAACGGCTTCAAAGTAACCATATTTGGAGCCGCAATCATAATCTTGGCCATCATATTCATAGGCGTGGAATTTTTGTATTTCCATAAGGCGGGCCATAGCATCGGTTAGCTGGATTTCTCCGCCCGCGCCGGCGGCCTGATCGGATAAAAGTCCCATTATTTCGGGCTGCAAAATATAGCGCCCAGTAATTTTCAGATTTGAAGGCGCTTTATCAACAGGGGGCTTCTCAACCATGCCCGACATTTCGATGAGGCGGCCATTTCGGGATTTCGGGGCGATCACGCCGTAAGATGAGACCCGCTCATCCGGAACAGCGTCTACTGCGATTACATTGCCGCCGACTTCATTATAAGCTTCGACCATTTGTGCTAGACAGCTTTTTTTAGCCTTAACCAGAACATCAGGCAGCAGGATTGCAAAAGGGTCATTCCCGATGACATCTCGGGCACACCAGATCGCATGTCCTAGTCCTTTCGCGCTTTGCTGACGCACAAAACTCATTGTTCCGGCTTCGGGGGTGTCGCGGTCCAGTAAATCGAAAATATCGGTTTTACCTTTTTCGCGCAGAGAATATTCCAGCTCATAGGCCCGGTCAAAATAATCTTCTATAGCGCCCTTATTTCGTCCCGTTACAAAGACAAAATGCTCGATTCCAGCCTCGCGTGCCTCGTCCACAACATATTGTAATGCCGGACGGTCCACGACAGGGAGCATTTCCTTCGGGATAGTTTTTGTTGCGGGTAAAACCCGTGTTCCGAAACCCGCGACGGGTAAGACAGCTTTGCGTAATTTTTTCATGTGCTTATTATGGCACAGAGAGGTTATTCAACGGTTACTGATTTAGCGAGATTTCGGGGTTGATCCACATCCGTGCCCAAATGGACAGCTGTGTGATAGGCCAGTAATTGTATCGCAGTCGTCATAATAAGCGGCGCGATAAAATCGTCACTTGTCGGCAAAACGATGATTTCATCGGCCATATTAGCGGCTTTTTCTGCACCAGACTCGTCCGTGACTAGCAAGATATGGGCTCCGCGAGAGGCCACTTCTTGCAGGTTTGAAATGGTTTTCTCAAAAAGATCATCCATAGGCGCAATCACAATGACAGGTGTGCCGTCTTCTATGAGTGCAATGGGGCCGTGCTTTAGCTCTCCTGCGGCATAGCCTTCGGCGTGGATGTATGAAATTTCCTTGAGCTTTAGCGCGCCTTCATAGGCAAGGGGCACGTAAGGCCCGCGGCCCAGATAAAAGACGTTTTTCTTCTTCGAAAGCCCGAAAGCCAGAGTTTCAATAGATTTATCTAGTTTAAGGCTCTCTGATATTAGGCCGGGTATGCGGGTAATTTCACGACTAAGCCGGGTTTCTTCATCGTCTGTGATGACATTGCGCGCCTGCGCCGCGCCGACGCACAATGCCGCTAAAGCGGTAAGCTGTGAAGTGAAAGCTTTGGTTGATGCCACCCCAATTTCAGGGCCGGCATTTATGGGTAGCGCTATATCGGCCTCGCGCGCCATGGTTGAGGTCATGACATTGACAAGCGCGGCCGTTGTCAGTCCCGCTTTTTGGCAATAGCGTAAGGCAGCCAACGTATCTGCTGTCTCGCCCGATTGGGACACGGCAATGAAAAGAGATTTGTCAGATAGAACGGGTTTTCTATATCTAAACTCTGAGGCAATATCGATGTCGACTGCCAAGCCTGCGACTTGTTCAAACCAATATTTCGCGACCATTCCTGCGTAAAAGGCCGTGCCACAGGCTATAATGATGATGCGGTCAAATTTGGTAAAATCCAGCGTTTCGGGAATATTGGTTTTACCGCGGAAATCGTCAATATAATAGGATAGGGTTCGGCCCGTGGTCTCTGATTGCTCATAAATTTCCTTGAGCATGAAGTGGCGGTAATTGCCTTTTTCAGCCATGGCGGGTCCGCCTGATATAACGGTAATGGGACGCTCCACCGCATTATCGTTTTTATCGAAGATCCGATAGCTCTCCGGGGTTAGAACGGCCCAGTCACCCTCTTCCAGATATATGAGTGAAGATGAAAGCTGGGCGAGTGCCATTGCATCCGATCCCAGATACATTTCGCCTTCGCCAATGCCAATTGCCAGAGGTGAACCCGCTCGGGCGGCAAAAAGCTGACCGGGGAGGTCGTCAATTACCAAGCCCAATGCATAAGCCCCGTGTAGGTCTTTTAAGGTGGAGCTAAAGGCATCAATCGGCGCTTTGCCCGCTTTTAGGTTCTCGTCTACCAAATGGGCAATGACTTCCGTGTCGGTTTCGGTATGGAAGGTCCGGTGTTTTTCCAATCGGCCACGAATATCCATAAAGTTCTCGATTATACCATTATGGACAACGCCGACCCGTCCGGCAAAATGCGGATGTGCATTATTTTCGTTCGGCGCACCGTGAGTAGCCCACCGTGTATGGGCAATGCCTATAGTGCCGTCGACGGGCGCCCCTGCCAATTTATCCATCAAGGATTTGATTTTACCCTCGGCGCGTTGGCGTTTTAATTTGCCGGAGTCCAGTACAGCAACCCCCGAGCTATCATAGCCGCGATATTCCAGCCGCTTTAGGCCATCAATCAGACGGTCCGTGACCGTTGTTGCGCCGACAATACCGATGATTCCACACATATTTATCCCAATCTTTCGGCGCTTTAAATTATTTACACTCTAAGTCATGATAATAATGTGCGCGATACCATTATCAGACTAACGGACAGGTAATATCTGATAAATGTTACAAAGTTCTTTCTGTGAGTCCTCTAAAAAGGCTTCAATAATCACGCGCTTGTAGTGGATGCCCTCAAATTCATCAAGTCTTGCCCAGTGATTTGGCAGGTCGGCGGAAATAAATAGCAGTCCGGTGATTTTTTCGCCGTTCTTGTCAGGCGTGAAAGCGGGATATCCTCTATATTCTCCCCGGTCACATTTGTCGATATACCCATAGGTGTAAGCTGGACTCCAGACGCCCGTCATTGTGTCCATAATATGGTGATTGTGTTGGCCCGGCGCTAATGAGCCATAGACAAATAATTTGCAATCTTCTTTCAAAAGAACCTCTTCGGGGTGCTAGGGGTGCTAGGGGTGCTAGGGGTGCTTAAATATCAGGCCTGCCTATGCTTGTATATGTAAAGCCATGCGAGCGCATCTCGGCGGGGATATAGATATTGCGTAGATCAATAATGGTCGTCCCGCGCATGAGCGATTTTATACGGTCCAGATCAAGGGCTCTAAACTGGTCCCATTCGGTTAGGATGACCATAGCATCGGCATTTTCTACGGTTGCGTAAGGGTCATCGTGATAGGTTAGGTCTGAAAAATGTTGCCTTGCTTCCATCATGGCTTTGGGGTCATAGGCGCTAATCTTCGCCCCCGCGCCTTGTAGGTGAGGGATGATTGTCAGGCTCGGCGCGGCGCGGATGTCGTCTGTATTGGGCTTAAAGGAAAGCCCTAAAATCGCAATTTTCTTGTCTTTTACCTCGCCGCCGCATGCAGAAATAATTTTGGTCGCCATAGTGCGTTTACGAGCCGTATTTGCCTCAATAACAGAGGAGACGATTGAAAGATCAACGCCAGCGTCGGAGGCCGTTTTTTGTAGTGCTACTGTGTCTTTCGGAAAGCAGGAGCCGCCATAGCCCGGCCCAGCATTTAGGAACTTCGCCCCGATACGGTTATCCAGTCCGATACCGCGGGCGACTTCTTGCACATTTGTGCCAAGCGTCTCACATAAATCGGCCATTTCATTGATGAATGTAATTTTGGTCGCCAAAAAAGCATTGCCGGCATATTTTATAAGCTCGGATGTGCGCCGCGTTGTAAAAACCATCGGCGTTTCATTGAGATAAAGCGGGCGGTAAAGCGCTTTCATGACCTCGCGAGCTGGCTCTGAATCTGTGCCGACAATAATTCTATCGGGGCGTTTGAAATCTTCAATAGCCGCACCTTCGCGCAAGAATTCCGGATTAGACACGACAGCGAACCGCTCTTTGGGACATATTTGTGATAAAATATTTTCAACCTCGTCTCCGGTACCAACTGGTACGGTTGATTTGGTAATCACGACGGTAAAGTCCTTTATCTGGGCAGCAATTTCTTTAGTGGCCGCGTGAACATAGCTCAGATCCGCATGCCCGTCACCGCGTCTTGAGGGTGTGCCCACGGCGATAAAGACGGCATCGGCATTTTGTACAGCGTTAGCGAGATCGGTTGTGAAGGCAAGGCGCCCGCTTTTGACATTATTGGCAATAAGTTCTTCAAGCCCGGGCTCATAAATCGGAACACCGCCCGCATTAAGGGTCTTTATTTTCTTTGGGTCTTTATCAACGCAGGTGACGCTATGGCCAAAATCGGCAAAACAGGCCCCTGAAACGAGACCCACATAGCCTGTGCCTACCATTACTACCCGCATAAACCGCTTCCTTTTAAGGGGACCATTATTTATCTATTCAAGATTATGACAGTAAAGCCAGTCTTGAGCTACAGGGCATTGCAATTTAGACTTATTTAAGTCAAGAAAAAGCATGGCTTTTGGCAAAAATGATATCTCGAATTTTGTGCCGGCTGATTTTCCGCCGCAGCTCTTAATGCTGCTGGCCTATGCGGCCCCTATTTTCATACTTAGTATTGCACTGGAGTGGTTTTTCGTCAGTCGGAAGACAATAGCGGGACGTTACGTAAGAAAAGATGCCTTTGCCTCAATATTTATGGGGCTTGGCAATCTGGTGAGTGACTTGATTTTCGGCTTTATTTCACTGGGTTTTCTGGTCTGGTTATGGCAGTTCCGTCTGTTTGATTGGGGGTTTAGTCTTGGGACAATTTTAGTGGCGCTCGTGCTTCAGGATTTTGTTTATTACTGTAAACATTTCACAGCCCATAAAGTCCGCTGGTTTTGGTCAGCCCATGTAGTACATCACAGCTCGACCCATTATAATCTTTCCACGGCCCTGCGTCAGCCTTGGAACAATCATTTTACCGGCTATGTTATTCTAAGTTCACCACTGATATTATTGGGCTTTAATCCCTATCTCATTGGATTTGTTGCCAGTGTGAACTTACTCTACCAGTTTTGGATACATACAGAGGCTATTGATAAAATGCCGCGGTGGTTTGAAGCGGTGTTTAATACGCCCAGCCATCACAGAGTTCATCATGGTACGAACCCTGCCTATCTCGATTCAAATTTTGCCGGCATTTTCATTATCTGGGATAAAATCTTCGGTACGTTTGTCCCTGAGAATGAAGATATAGATATTGATTACGGTATTGTTAAACCGGTCGATAGTTTTAACCCTATCGTCATTGCTTTTAAAGAATGGCTCTTTATTTTCAAAGATGCGCTTCAGCCAAAGCTGACATGGCGCCAGAGGCTAGGATATATATTTGCTCCGCCTGGATATTCGCATGATGGCTCCCGCTTAAGTAGTCAGGACTTGAAACAAAAATTCTTACAGGAAAATCCCGACCAAATCGGACAGCCCGGCTTGCCCAAACATATTGTTAGCCAAGGCCGCTAAAGAGGGCACGTTGTTTTAGGTTCAAACCTTGCGGGTTTGTGACACGAACAGACTTTTTTTCATGTTTGAGCGTGAAGGCTGCGATGTCGAAAATCTGGTAGTCTTTGGAGAGTACAGTATCGATGCCGATTAATTTTGCTGTAGCTTTTTCAGGGGTGACAATTAAATCGATAAAGCCGTTATGCACGGCATTATAATAGAGAACATCTGAATTAGCCTGTGTGATGAGCAGGTTATAATCTGCCGTCTTATCACCCATAAAGTTTACCAGAGTTTCCGATGACACGGAGCTTGTGCCTAATTCCACGCCCATCTTATCGCCTTTTTCGGACGTCAGGTCATTGACCCAAAACTCATGGCTGTCTCCTGTCAGAACCACAATATCTTCTACCCCTACGGCTTTGAGTTTGTTGTAGAAGTTTTCGCGGGCCACGGGATAGCCGTCCCAGCTATCGGGGTAAACGGGTAGATTTAATCTCGATAACTCAAAAACATCTTTCACGCCGGGCCAGGCCACCGCAATATTATCCAGAGTTTCGGCGTCGATATATGGTGTCATATCTGTGGTTAAGACCCTGCCCATAACCACTTGATTGGCCAGAAAGCGCCACTTAACGCCGTTCTTTTTTGATGTGCTGAGAGCGTCGGTAATATGTTCGCTTTGAGCTTGCCCTAACATTTCCCGTTTAGGGTCCCATAAGACATTCGCTTTATAAGCGTCCGGGTCGGCGCTAATTTCCGCGGCGTCATTTTCCAAGATTAAAGGCTCGGTTCTTGCCATAAGGCGTGTTTCAAGTGTGACAAGGGTCAGGAGGTTGCCGTAGTCATATGTTCGAAAGATATCTTCGCGTACACGTCCCGGGCGAGGTTCCCTGATTGGCATCCATTCATAATAGGCGCGCAGGGCTGCCGTTTTACGGTCTTCCCAATCGCCTTCATTGGCATTATGATTTTCTGCGCCTGTCTTCCAGCTATCATTGCTTGTTTCGTGATCATCCCATATCGAGATAAGCGGCATTTTTGCCGTTAAATTTTGTAGGGCGATGTCTGTGCGGTATTGAGCATGGCGCGTGCGGTAATCTTCCAGCGTAATAATTTCATGGCGCGGTTGATGTAACCGGCCTTGCTGACCTGCCGGGTGATCGAGGTAACGATCCGCGCCGTATTCATAAATGTAATCGCCAAGATGTATCAGAGCGTCAAAATGATCTTGTCTGGAGATGTAATCATAGACATTAAAAAAACCGTGCTGCCAGTTAGCGCAGGACACAACGGCAAAACGCGCCGACCCGACGTCACCTTTTGGCAGTGTTTTCGTCTGGCCAATGGGCGAGGTTTTGTCTGAGGTTCTAAAGCGGTAAAAATAGCGTAATCCGGGCTCCAGACCAATGGCATCAACTTTAACAGTCCAATTGCGTGTTTGGCTGGTTTCGAAAACGCCTGAGAGGGCTAAATTGGTGAAGTCCTCTTTAAGACTGACCTCCCAAGTCACTTCAACTGCGCCTCCGGCCGGATTATCGGGCGAGATTCGGGTCCATAAAATTACGGCATTTTGCGTTGGGTCGCCTGAGGCAATCCCGTGGGAAAAGGTTCCCGTTATCATCTCGGACTTTGCTGTAAATGATTTAGGCGTATCGCGCGTGCAGGCGGTTATGCCAGAAGCCGTCATGGCAGCGCCCATGCCGCCGATTAGATTCCGTCTAGAAACCTGCAAATTTGCTCCGTCTCGTGTGTTCTTTTTCGAAAACATTGCCGCTATATGCGTGTTTATTATAGGCGGGTAAAGCTATATTTGATCACTTTTCCGCGGTAAAAAGCAAGTTTAGAGCATGGGAATTGCGGGTGTTGGATTATCTGTATTGCTGGATACGTGTCGTACGTAAGCCGGCTAGACCATGGGCTTCAATTGTACGCTGCCAAGACAGAAATTCTTCAGTAGATAGACCGTAGCGGTCACATGCGCCTTCTAGAGTGAGCAATCCACCCCTCACGGCGGCAACGACTTCGGCTTTGCGTCGGATCACCCAACGGACTGTATCAGGCTTCGGTAGATCCGCCATTGTGAGCGCTGTGCCCTCTGGACCGATAACTACGTTTTCTCTTTTACGTCTGACCTCTGACATTCACCTGCCCCTCTGGTATTTTTTATGATATGCCCTTATAGGCGGAGCGGGTTAAAAAGAGTTTAAGCGAGCTAAAAAAAACTCAATAAAAACATATGTTTACGAAGGTTAACAGAAAGGCTTTTTACGTTAATAAAGGTTTACAGAAAAAATAAGATGTTGATTCTATTGAGTCTTTTTTATGGTAACCGTAATCGAACATGTCTCGACTTGATACAAAAGGCCCTTTATAGGAGCCGGTGGATTAAGAATTTTTTTTAAAATTTATTTTTTGCGCAGGCTTAAAACGTACACGAAATAGGATTTAGTGACCCAAAAAAGCGATCATAATACCTTCAAAGCCGTGGATCACACAGCTCAGCTTAAGACGACGGCTAAACTTGATAATCAAGTTAATAGCCCCGTTAATAGTCTGGGCTTTGCGAAACCTGTTGCTGATACGCGTGTGGTTGTTGCCATGAGCGGCGGGGTAGATAGTTCGGTTTGCGCCGCTCTCCTTGCGCGCGAAGGCTATGAGGTTATTGGCGTGACCTTGCAATTATATGATCACGGCGCGGCTATTCAAAAAGCAAAAGCCTGTTGCGCGGGCCAAGATATCTACGACGCCAAGCGTGTTGCCGAAATGATGGATTTTCCGCACTATGTTTTAGATTATGAGAGTAATTTTCGCCAGCAGGTGATTGAGGACTTTGCCGATAGCTATCTGCAAGGCGCAACGCCTATTCCGTGTGTGCGGTGCAATCAGACCGTTAAGTTCAAAGACCTGTTAAAAGTTGCCAAAGATCTTAATGCAGATTGTATGGCGACAGGGCATTATATAAAGCGCGTCATGGGAAAGGACGGGCCGGAATTACACCGGGCCTATGACGGCGGGAAAGACCAGAGTTATTTTCTATTTGCCACAACAGCCGAACAATTGGCGTTTTTACGGTTTCCGCTCGGCCATATGGATAAATCGCAGACGCGTAACTTGGCGGTTGAGATGGGTTTGAACGTGGCTGCAAAACCAGACAGTCAAGATATCTGCTTTGTGCCAAACGGCAAATATACGGATGTCATTGAAAAGTTACGTCCCAATGCCGCCGTTCCCGGTGAGATTGTGCATATTAATGGCAAAATTTTGGGCCGTCACCGCGGGGTGATGTATTATACAATCGGACAGCGCCGCGGTTTAGGGCTAGCCGACGGTTCGGGTGCAGAGCCGCTATATGTTGTTAGAATAGAGGCGGAACAGGACCGCATCATTGTCGGACCGCGTTCGGCCTTGGCACGCTCGCGTATATGGCTTGAAGATATTAACTGGATTGGGGAGGGCAATTTTGGCTCCGACCTTTCTGGCCGCGAATTAAGTGTGAAAATCCGGTCTACACAGGCGCCAACACCGGCCCGCTTTTCGGTTTTTGACGGTGACGTGGTCATTGATCTTGATACGCCGGCGGAAGGTATATCGCCGGGACAAGCCTGTGTTTTTTATGAGCCCGGCGCCGAATCCTCGCGTGTTCTCGGGGGTGGCTGGATTACCCGTTCGACTTAAAGTTACGCTAATTCACAATAAACTGCAAAACTGCATATACAGTCGAACTGATATCTGTAAAATGTTTCTATTAATCCATAATTTGAGGAGAAAACTATGGCTATTATGAAATCTGTCCAAATCATGTCCGAAAGTCCAAAGTCATTTGAACAGGCCATAAAGAACGGTGTAACGCGCATGTCAAAAACTGTGAAGAACATTAAGTCTATTTATGTGAACGATCAGTCTGCGACTGTTGGCAGTGACGGCAATGTTGAGAATTTTCGCGTCAATATGCAGGTAACATTTCAGGTTAAAGACTAGTTATATTTGATCGTTTGTTGAATAAAGTTCATATAATCATTGGATTCATCTGAAATTTATGTGACTTGTTATTTGTGACCCACCCTTTACTAAGGGTTGGGTCATTTTTTTTGAAATTTTGAGTATGTATGTCCGATAGTCTTATTATAGTTTTGCTGGTTTTAGCGTGCATAGGCATTTTGTTTTTTTCAAATCAGCGAAAGAGAAAATTTGAAACTGAACAACGGGTATTGCGTCGCGAACGAAAGGCGCATTTGGCAAACTTACGGGCTGAAAAGAAAAGCTCGGGAAATCAAACCCAAATAGATTTAGAGGAGTAAATATGGTTGATCCTGTTGTTATTATTGGTTTGGCGAGAACGCCAATGGGGGCTTTTCAAGGGGCTTTTGCGACTGTGAAGGCGTCGACACTTGGGGCTGTGGCTATAAAGGGCGCCATAAAAGAAGCCGGCATTGAGCCTGATAAGGTTGAGCAGGCTATTATGGGATGTGTTTTACCCGCTGGGCAAGGCCAAGCGCCAGCGCGGCAGGCGGCTTTTAAGGCCGGATTGGCAGACCATGTAGAGGCTACGACTATCAATAAGATGTGCGGCTCTGGTATGCAGGCCGCGATTATGGCCCATGATGCTATCAAGGCAGGGTCAATCAATATAGCGGTTGCGGGCGGTATGGAAAGCATGACAAATGCGCCTTACCTGATGCCCAAGGCGCGCGGCGGGGCGCGTATGGGCAATGTCGAAATGGTCGATAGCATGATGTATGACGGGCTGACAGATGCCTATGAGGGTAATGCTATGGGCGTTTTTGCCGATATGATTGCCAAGGAATACCAATTCACGCGCGAGCAACAAGATGCCTATGCGATTGAATCAGTACGCCGGGCCCAAAAGGCTCAGGAAAATGGCGACTTTGAACGTGAACTGACTCCGGTGAATGTCAAACACCGTAAGGGCGATATAGTCATAACAGAAGATGAAGGCCCCAAAAATGCCCGTCCTGAAAAAATCCCGAGCCTGCGGGCGGTTTTTACCAAAGACGGTACAGTCACGGCTGCTAATGCCAGCTCGATAAATGACGGGGCGGCTGCGCTTGTACTTATGCGCAAATCTGAAGCCAAAGAGGGCGGGCATAAGATACTCGCCGAAATTGTCTCGCATGCAGCCCACGCCCATGCGCCGGCCTATTTCACGACAGCGCCTGTTAAAGCCATGCAAAAGGCGCTGGACAAAGCGGGGTGGGACGCGAGTGATGTTGACCTTTGGGAAATCAACGAAGCTTTTGCCGTCGTCCCCATGATTGCCATGCAGGAACTGGGGCTGGATCATGAGAAAGTTAATGTAAATGGCGGTGGGTGTGTGCTGGGTCATCCCATTGGCGCCTCGGGCGCGCGTATCATCGCAACGCTTATCGCAGCTATGGAAAAACGTGACGCCAAAACAGGTGTCGCCAGCCTGTGTATTGGCGGCGGTGAAGCCACGGCAGTGTGTCTTAAGCGGGCTTAAAAGGTGCAGGCTTAATCCTCACGGCCTGAGAGAGCGCTAAATCCCAAAGGGGACCTCAACTCAGTGTCTTATTTTGGGCGATTTTAAGACACTCAATGATTGTTATCCACATACGAATTCAGCATAGGATCAAATTCCTAGTTGACTAATGTTCTATTTTTGTTCTTATTTGAAGATTCATAATTATGGATAGTCAATATCGTGCGAAAACCCAACACAATCGAATGGCTCTATCTCGACTTTGACGGCTTTTTTGCCAGTGTCGAGCAACAAGCCAGACCGCATTTGCGCGGTAAGCCTGTCGGGATTGTTCCCTTTGACGGGACAGTCCATACGTGTGTTATCGCTTGCTCTAAAGAAGCTAAAGCGCGGGGCGTTAAAAATGTCATGCGACTAGGGGATGCGAAGCGCATCTGTCCTGAGCTGATATTGCAACCGCAAAGCCCTGACCTGTATCGCCGCGCGCATAATGCGCTTCTGGCTGAAATTAATAGCGTCATCCCTGTTTCGGCTATCAAGTCGATAGATGAGTTATGTTGCAAACTGGACCGCAAAGACATTGCTGACCCCCAGACGCTCGCGCGCAATTTGAAAGCCGCGATTGCCGAAGGGGTTGGGCCGCATGTGACCTGTTCCATTGGCTTTGCCGCTAATCGCCACCTCGCCAAAATCGCGTGTAAGATGGACAAGCCCAATGGCGTGACGATCTGGACGCCGCAAGCCATGCCAGCGCCAATGCTGAGACTCCCCTTTGACGATATTCCAGGCATAGGAAAGCGAATGGAAAAACGACTTCATATGGCGGGGGTTTATAACATGCGTGATTTACTCGCGACGGAGCCTAAGCAAATGCGAAAGCTTTGGCGCAATGTCACGGGCGAACGGCTTTGGTATGCGCTTCATGGCTATGACATTCAGGCGGGTAAATCAGAACGCGGGATGTTCGGCCATGGGCGAGTCCTGCCGCCCGAACTCCGCACCTTTAAAGATGCGCGGGATTGTTCCCGTATCCTGCTTGTGAAAGCCGCGAGGCGGATGCGGCGTGAGGGCTTTTATGCCAGCACCTTGTTCATGTGGTTAAGCTTGCGGCGCGGCTATAAGAAAGGTGAATATAGTTGGACAACACGACATAAACTCCACGCGGCCAATGATGACCAAACTTGCCTAACAGCGCTGGATAAGCTCTGGAGCCACGCAAAACAAGAGGTGCCGCCGCGTATGAAAATCGTGCGCCTTGGCGTGACACTAGGCGAGCTTACGCCGTCAGGTAGCCGTCAGCTCGATATGCTCCTTAATGACGACCCGGAACGGCAGAAGTGGGAAAGTATTACGCGGGCTGTGGACGGACTTAACGCGCGTTACGGTAAATCCCTTGTGACGATGGGGAAATGGGTCATGCCGCCGGGCGGGAACCTTGGCGGCAAGATTAGCTATACTCGCATACCTCGCGCTGAGGACTTTTGGTAATGGGGTGGAAGACGAAACAACAGCTTTTAGATATGGAGCCCAACCAGAAGATAGAATGCCTCTGCAAGGGGTGTGGTTACGTTTGGTATGAAATGCCCGCTCATCATCTTCATAAGTCACATATGCGACAGCTCTGTCTTGATGAGTTTGAGAAACGGTTGCGTTGCCAGCAATGGAAATGCAAAGGCAAGATTATGATCGCTCTTGCGAATGAACATGAGACAGAAGGCTTTAAAGGCGGACTGGCTTAGTAAAGGGGATGATCTTCACTTTAAATTGTCAATAAAGCGACACTTATCCCCATAGTGGACATAGGACGAGCGTCCTACATTGGGCGTTTCAAGCCTCTAAGTTCAGCGGCTTATTTTGGACGAGTTAAAGACACTCAATAGTATCTGATAGGAGTGGAAGGTTTCATCGATCTGATATCGGACAGCACAGAATGAGATTGCGATGTAATACCCCGCAGCATAAAATCTAATAGACCATATGGATGTGCTATTGTTTTCTTTAAGAGAAAATGAAAATAACCATTACCCTTGCAGGTAAATCATGATAGTGAGCTAAACATGAAATCAGGTTTCAAGTATTTTGTAATTGCATCCTCTTTGCCAGCCACACTCTGGCCATTATTAGGTCTTGCCGTGTCTAATACGCGCGCAGGGGGAGACCTTGATTTTATGTATGTCGGCTTAATTGTTCCACTATTATTTGGCCTCTGCAATTTCATATCATCTTTTGTTAAATTTGAGAGAAATAAAAGAAATATGCTTTTGACTGGACTTCTTATCGGTCTCGTTATGGCAAGCATTGGTAGTTATTTTGGCATTCCGGAAAGAGTTTATGGGCTAACCGGCAACATACGCTACCTAGTTTTAATTGGCGGCCCCATATTTTACGGGATGGTATGGCGTTTTGTTGTCTATCCTCTGGAGCAAGCTTTCATTAAGCACTAACTGGGCACATGGAATATATCCTAACGGTGTCCTATTTTGGGCTTTCTAAGCCTGCCATTGTGCCTCTTATTTTAGGTCGTTTAGCCGTTGGTAGATGCCAGCTTATCGAATAGTTCGACATTAGAATTTGAAAGCAAAACAAGAATTGTTATCAGTATTGATGAACTATATTATCCGAAAGACCGAATTATCCGATGTTGAGTACCTACCGCTCGTAGAGCGTTGTGCTAGTAGTGTATTCAAATCGTTGCCAAGCTTATCATGGATTGCAGATGATAGTGTAATGTCTGCCGAAGAGCATAAACATATATTGGCTAAAGGCTTGAGTTGGGTTGCTATAGATTCCTTAACCCAAACAATTTGTGGCTTCATTAATGCTGAAATTATTGAGGGCGAATTTTATATTGGAGAAGTTTCAGTTAGCAGGAACTATCAGAAAAAAGGCATAGGCTCAAATTTGCTTGAAACAGCTTTAACAGAAGCAAAATCATTAGGTCTGTCAACAGCAACTCTAACAACATTCATAGATGTGCCTTGGAATGCTCCATATTATCAAAGGCTAGGTTTTGTTATTCTAACGGCAGATATATTGCCGCAATACCTAGAACGAAAATTACAGGAAGAAAAATCATCTGGTTTACCTTTAGACCACAGGTGCGCAATGCGTAAAATAATCTGATTGGCTAACTTTCGTTTTTGGGGATTAAGCGACTTTGTTGAGCGTCTTATTTTGGGCGTCTAAGCCGCTCTAGATGTTTTGGTAATCAATACAGCTTGAATGATTTGGGATAAATTGAAAAAGGCCAAGGACGAATCTATTGCTAGGCGGTGCGGCGCTTGCTTACGCCAAAGCCTTCTCGAATAAAGCCAATTTTCTGGCCCAAGCCTTTTCAGCCATTTTGTCATTATAGACGGCTGAGTCAGGGGGGCACCACCCATGTTGAGCGCCTTTATAGACTTCAATCTCTGCATCCCGTCCGGCGGCGTCAAAGCTTTGGCGTAAGACATTCTTATGGTCGGGATCGCGCTTATCGTCATTATCGGCGATTGCCACAAGATAGCTGGCTTGCATTTGCGGGATAAGGAGATGCGGACTATCATCTTTATCTGTTACCAGCCCCCCGCCATGAAAGGACGCCCCCGCGCCGATACGGTCAGATCTATGAGCCGCTGATACCATTGTCATCGGACCGCCCATGCAATAGCCCGTGACACCGATTTTGCGGCCTGTATCTACCGCGCTCTGACCATCGAGCCAGTTTACAAAGGCTGCTGTGTCACGCTGGGTTGTTTCCCGTGTTAAGGCCCGCGCAAAAGGCACGATACGCTCACGCACACCCGGTGTTCTAAATGTTTCCCCGACTTTGACAATCGGGGAAGGGGTCTGGCGGTAATAAGGATTGACGACGAGGGCTGCATAGCCGTCTTTGGCGAGCCGTTTAGCCATCATTTTAAAAGCGGGTCTTAGGCTGACAATATCAGGCCAGATCAAAACGGCTGCGTGCTGACCTTGAGCGGGATGCGCGAAATAGGCATCCGTTTCTCCGTCCCCAGTTTCGATAATGACGTCATTTTCGATAATGTCGACGCCCGCAGAGCTATTTGCAGAGCTATTCGTTGTTGTTTTTTCACCGGGCGCGCAGCCTGCAAAGGCTAACGATATTGCAGCCCCTCCGCCCATAAGACTGAATTGCCTGCGGTTATATTGGCGCTCGTAAAAGCCTTGATTTTCTAATTCTGTAATGTCGTCGCACATATGTCCTCACCTAATCGTTCAATCCAGAGATCACATCTTAGGCGTATGACCAGAAAAATCTAGTAAAGTGCTCGTGAAATTCTCTCATTTTACGCATAACGCATAATATAGGACATACAATACTGTTGGACTTTTTAAATTTATGGCACCCAAATCAAAGGACAAAGCGGGGCGTCTTTTACGCAGCCTTTACTGACTAGTTACAGTTAAAGGTCATGCGCAGAAATGAGATTGGCAATGGCACGTCTTGGGATGGGAAACGCTGTGGATAAAGGCTTTAAGGCTCGTGTGATTTATGAACAGACCATGCGCGTATCGAAGTCGCCCGAAGAACGGCCTATGGATGTGTTGCATCAGTTTATCAAACGTCTCGAAATTAAAAAATCCCACATCTTGCGTGTTGAAATTTTTGAAGACCCGCCAAGGGCAGTTTTAAGCCTTGATAAGCACGATAAGACCGGACGTAAGGTCTGGCCAGAGTCTCCCACAAATTGTCTTGATATTGCTGTATTGCCGGCTCGCGCTGATGAAGACTCTGTCGTCATCCACTACACAATTAATGAAATGTGTCCGTCTCACAGCCTTGATAGATTTAGACATTCTTTGTGGCAAAGACTTAGGAAATTTCGGGCGGAAGCTCTAATCGAAGCCGGCATTGGAAAGATTTAAAAGGAAGCTTTCAATATGGATTCAACCTCCAAAGGCGATACAAACCAGACCCTTACGCGCGAAGATATTGCAAGGGCTGTTTACTCTGAAATTGGGTTGTCTAAACAGGAATCGGCGGACCTCGTTAATAGTATTTTCCAAAAGCTCGAAATGTCGCTTTTGAATAATGAAGTTGTGAAATTGCCGAAATTCGGAAATTTCATTGTGCGCGACAAATCGGAACGTGTCGGACGGAACCCGAAAACAGGTAAGGAAGCTGTGATTACCCCGCGCCGTGTTGTCATGTTTAAACCTTCTGCCAGGCTCAAACGTCGTGTAGATAAAGCGCTTTCGAAGCTGTAATCTATACATCTATATAACCCGAGTTCCTTCTCTTATTTTGGCCGTTTTGCTAGGTCAAATCGCCTTTTTGTACAAAAAGAAAAATCTCGAAAAAAACTCAAAGACTAATTGCTTTTATTACAGATGTCTGTATCAGCACCATGAATCGTCAAATCGTCATTGCGGGTTCCGTGATAACGTTCAGTGTTTAGTGCTTTAATCTCGTACGGGAATAAATTATGGCTCAACCATCTTCCTCTATAGAATTGAATTTCCGCGACAGCGTAGATTTGATGTTCAACCGGGCGGCGAGTTTTATCGATATTTCGCCTAAATTAATTGAGAAAATCCGGGTCTGTAACGCGACTTATATTGTGCGATTTGGAGTAAAATTACGCGGCGAAGTTCATACATTTACGGGCTATAGAGCCGTGCATTCTGAGCATAGGGAACCCGTTAAGGGCGGGATAAGATATTCCGTTGACGTTAATCAGGATGAGGTTGAAGCCTTAGCGGCTCTTATGACCTATAAAACCGCTTTGGTTGAGGTGCCCTATGGTGGCTCTAAGGGGGGCTTACGCATAAATCCTAAAGCGTGGTCCGAAGAAGAATTGGAGCGTATAACACGGCGGTTTACCTTTGAGCTTGCCCGGCGCGATTTAATCCACCCCTCGCTAAATGTGCCAGCCCCCGATATGGGCACAAGCGAGCGGGAAATGGCTTGGATGATGGATGAATTTAAACGCCTAAATAATACGAATATTGACAATACTGCCTGTGTGACAGGAAAGCCTGTTCATCTTGGCGGAATTGAGGGGCGTATCGAAGCGACGGGGCGGGGTGTTCAATATGCCGTACAGGAATTTTTCCGTCATCCTGATGATATTAAAAAGGCGGGTCTTCGCGGAAGTTTAGACGGTAAGAAAATCGTGATACAGGGCCTTGGAAATGTGGGGTATCACGCTGCTAAATTTCTATCTGAAGAGGACGGTGCTAAAATTATTACGGTCATTGAACGCGGAGGCGTCGTTCGTAATGCGAAGGGTATAAATATTGAGACCCTTAAACACCATATGCTATCGGGTAAGCCTTTATCGGATTTCAAAGGCGGGACGGTCACAGACCCTGATATAACGGCCCTTTGTGACCCATGTGACATTTTGATTCCCGCTGCTATGGAAGGCGTTATAAATCTCGACAATGCCCATTCAATAAAAGCTAAAGTGATTGTCGAGGCCGCCAACGGACCTGTAACAGCCAAGGCTGATAAAATTTTGCGCGATAAGGGGGTAGTCATTATCCCTGACATGTATGCTAATGCGGGTGGTGTGACCGTGTCCTATTTTGAATGGGTTAAAAATATCGGCCATATTCGGTTTGGTCGTCTGCGCCGCCGTAATCAGGAAGCCAAGAATAGAGAATTAATCGACGCTCTGGAAAATCAGGGCGGGCTTAAATTTTCCAAATCCTTTAAATCCGGGTTTATTGAAGGCGCAGATGAAATTGATCTGGTTCGCGCCGGTCTGGACGATACTATGCGCGGGGCCTATGGTAATATAAAAGCCGCTTTAGAAGCCAAGCCTGAGCTGGAAGACATGCGAACGGCTGCTTTTTACGTCGCTATATCCGACATTGCTTTGCATTACCAAAGTATCGGTCTTTAACCGAAACCTCACTGCAATATGACTAAAATTTTATAACTTAATTTTAGGAAACTGTGTTATAGATTTCTCAATCTGCTTGTCGGGACGACGGCACATAAACTTTTAACGCATGGCCGCGCCAGCCGAAAATATTGAGGATGTGATATGACACATTTCAGTCCTAGGTCTAAAACCGGATTAATTTGCTTATTAGCGGCATCAAGTCTTGCGCTTTCGGGCTGCGCTAATAGTGGCGCCAACGCAGTCCCTATTATTGATGCGCCTAATAGCGCGCAATTACAAACCGATCTGGCGCAATGCCAACAATTAGCCTCACAACGGGCTGTTTTCGATAATAATACTCTGGGAACGGCCGTTGCTGGCGCGGGATTTGGCGCACTCATCGGCTCTTCCTTTGGCGGCCGTCGTGCCTTTAGCAATCGCGGACGCGGTGAAAATGCGCTTGCAGGGGCTCTTGCAGGTGCCGCAGCCGGAACAGGTGTCGGCGTTTTACAAGGACAAAACGCTCAAGCTGATATCGTCTATCGGTGTATGCGAGGGCGTGGATACCGTATTTTGGGCTAACCCAAATATAGAAAAATACATTTCGCATCGTGTGTAACTAACCGCTTGATCTTTGTGTTTAAACACGGATAAGCGGGTATGAAATTCTTACGAGTCCTTGGAAACCTTTTTCTATTACCCGGCACGATCGCGATGGGTCTGTTTAATCTCAGTGTTGAAAATGACGGCGGCATATTTCGCTCTCTGATTAATATGCTATTTTGGGGTGCTTTGGGCGCCATTATAATGGCGAAGCTAAACTTTAGCTGACAGGTTCGAACGTACCCCGCTGATTTATGGTCCTCATGCGGTTTTTCTACAATTATAGCACCATAAAAGACTTGGCCTTTGTGTCTAAATTTGGTCTTTAGGGTTATGCAAGGCTGGCCCATACCACTTACGCAAACTGTCGTGACCTATTTCGCATTTGTTGCGATAATAATTTTCCGGTACTTTCTCATAGTAGCGCCGATACACTGGGCGTTATGGAAACGCCCAAGCGAGAAAGTACGCGCGCGGCGCTTGTCACGGCGTGAACCGACCCGCGAAACCATACGCCATGAAATTAAGCTCTCAACGATTTCGGCCTTTATCTATGCCGCCCCTGCCGCCATCATCATTGAAATGTGGAAAGCGGGTGGAACGGCCCTTTATAGCGGTCCGGTAACAACGGGGGCAGGTTGGGGATATGTCGTTTTTAGCGGTCTGGTTTATCTATGCGTACAGGACACATATTTTTATTGGACCCACCGGCTTATGCACCACAAATCCCTGTTTGCTGCGACCCATGCTGGCCATCACAAATCCGTACAACCGACACCGTGGGCCAGTTTCTCATTTGACCCTATAGAGGCTCTTATTTCCGCGTGGCTTTTGCCCGTTCTGGCATTGTTTATACCTCTGCATGTAGGGGTCGCTTTAGCGCTGCTAATGATTATGACGATTAATGCTGTCTTTAATCATGCGGGCTGGGAGGTCTATCCAGAGAGGTGGGTGAAAGGCTGGTTTGGTAAAATTATGATTACGGCGGCCCATCACAATCTCCACCATACGAAATTTACGGGAAATTACGGTCTCTATTTCAGATTTTGGGATCAGATAATGGGAACAGATAAGGGACAGGTTTAACCTTGCTGTGTTCTAGGAGAGGTCTTTCTCCACTGTTTTCTGGACTAATTTTGGGAACCCCCCTTTAAAGCCACGCATTCGCACTTTATAACTACTCCATGAGCGAACCCTCGACATCCAGCCATTATCAGGTTCTGGCGCGTAAATATCGTCCGGTTACATTTGAGGATATGATCGGTCAGGAAGCTATGGTTACGACGCTAACCAATGCGTTTAGAGCCGGGCGTGTGGCGCATGCCTTTATGCTGACAGGGGTGCGCGGTATCGGCAAAACCACAACAGCACGGCTCTTGGCCCGGGCGTTAAATTACCAATCAGAAACACGTGACAGCCCTTCCGTTGACCTAACCGAGCCCGGAGTGCATTGCGAGCGTATTATGGCGTCATCGCATATGGATGTTTTGGAAATGGATGCAGCCTCGCGCACCGGCGTCGATAATATGCGCGAAATGCTCGACGGTGTACGCTATGCCCCTGTCGAGGCGCGTTATAAAGTCTATATCATTGATGAGGTCCATATGCTCTCGACAGGCGCTTTCAATGCCTTGTTAAAAACGTTAGAGGAGCCGCCAGATCATGCGAAGTTTATCTTCGCAACAACGGAAATCCGTAAAGTGCCCATTACCGTTCTTTCGCGCTGTCAGCGTTTTGACCTACGCCGTGTTCAGGCGCAGGCTTTACAAGCGCACCTCGTAAAAATTTGCGGGCAGGAAAAAGTCAAAGTTTCAGATGAGGGTTTGGCGCTCATATCCCGCGCAGCTGAAGGTTCGGTGCGCGATAGCCTGTCCCTGCTAGATCAAGCCATTGTTCAATCCGGTCTTGACGGCACTGAGGTGAGTGCAGAGCAAGTCCGTTCAATGCTGGGCCTTGCTGACCGTGTGCGTGTTCTCGATCTTTTCGAGAAAGCCGCAAAGGGGGAGGCGGGGGCTGTTTTGAAGGAACTGCGCTCCCAATATGATGACGGGGCTGATCCCGCGATAATCATGCGGGACCTGCTTGAGGTTTGTCATGAGGTCAGTCGCGCGCAGACATTGGGTGATGACGGGGATTTTGATCTTGCACCAGATCAAATTAAGCGTGTCCAAAGCCTTGCCGGTGATCTTACATTGGGTCAGCTAACGCGTATTTGGCAGATGTTGCTCAAAGCCTATAATGATGTCCGGATAGCTCCGTCACCTCTGGCAGCTGCTGAAATGGCCATGCTCAATATTTCGGTGGCCGGCGAGATGCCGCCGCCAGAACTTATCGCTAAAATGATAGCCGAATTAAGCTCTCAAGAAAGTGGGGGCGGAAATTTTAGTCGGCCGCAGCCGTTAACCGAAACTGCGGGCTCCCTTCAACACGCCGTTTCACAAACAAACGCGCAAACGCCCTCACAGGCCAAGCCTCAGAACTCTGCCCCTGATCTGGCAGCGCATCAGGCGGTAGGTCTGGTGTCCGAGCCCCCCTCGATACAAATGGCCACGCCGTCACATGGCGCTTCAGCCCAACCGCGTATCCAGCCCCAGATTGAACCCCAAACACACCCTCAAACCTACCAGGTGATTGAAACGCTGGAGGCCTTTATTGAGGCTTTACCCAAGAACCAGATTGAACTGGCCTCTGATATAAAGCGCTATGTTATGCCGATAAGATTTAAACCCGGTCTCATGGCGTTTCAGCCCGTTGACGGTGCACCTGTCTCATTAACGGGTAAGATCGTTTCTGCCCTTAAAGACCTCACGGGTGAGCTTTGGATAGTCACGCCTGAAACCTCGGGCGGCGGAGAAACGATAAGCCAGCGCCAACGGCGCGAGAAATCCGAGCAGGAGGCGAAAGACCGGGCCCATCCCGCCTTTTCCCACCCTTTGCTTGCTAAGGCTAAGCTGATAGAGATTATTCATACAGGGTCGGAAGCAGGCCTTCAAACGGATACCCAAACGCCACAAGAGGGTTCTGATAATATGGCTGATAAGAGGACTGCGGGAAATATTATTCCGGCCGATTTCGGGTCTCACCCCCAAGATGATGAGGATATGATATGAAAGATATTATGGGTTTGATGAAACAGGCCAAGGAAATGCAGTCCAAAATGGAAGATGCTCAGGCCAAAGTGGCCGACCTTGTATCAGAGGGGCGCTCGGGCGGGGGGCTAGTGACAGTGATTTTGGCAGGGGGTGGCAATATGAAATCGGTCAAGATAGCTCCTAGTTTGCTTAGCGGAGAAGATGTCGAGATTGTCGAGGATTTAATCATCGCAGCCTATCAGGATGCGAAGGTTAAAATGGATGAGAAGCAAGCTGAAACAATGAAATCCGCAATGGGCGATATACAGCTCCCACCCGGAATGAAATTACCGTTTTAATAGGTAGAGAAATTACCGCGGGTCACATGATGAAGAATTACCGACAGTTTAGCTCAAGGGTTTATAGTGCTCTAAAGCCTTTATTTTTTTCATTTTGCCTTGTTGTGTTTTTTAGCGGTTTGTCCGTGCAGGCTAAAGATAAAGTCGCAACAGAAGAAAAACCGGTTTCACTTTCGCTAAATTCTTTGCTTGATTTTTCTAGCCGTTTTCACCCTGTAAAGGGGAGGTCGGGAATGGTTTCAGCACAAGACAGAATTGCGGCGCAGATAGGCGCCGATATTTTGGAGCGCGGGGGTAATGCTGTTGATGCCGCTGTAGCGACGGGTTTTGCGTTGGCGGTAAGCCATCCTCAAGCCGGAAATTTGGGCGGAGGTGGTTTTATGCTTATCTCTCCGGCAGGTTCAGGCGATGTCACCGCGCTGGACTTTCGTGAAATGGCGCCGGCTGCGGCGAGTCGGGACATGTATCTTGGAGCCGACGGAAATGTGGATAATCAAAAAGCACAATATAGCCATCTTTCAGCGGGCGTTCCGGGAACGGTTATGGGGCTTTTAGAGGCTCTGGAAACTTATGGAACAATGACGCGCAGACAAGTTATGGGGCCGGCAATTCAATTAGCGATAAATGGGTTTCCGGTATCTTACGGCTTGGCTAATTCATTGGAAGAAAACCGGAAGAGTCTCTCGGTTGATCCGTCCTCTGTTAAATATTTCCTAAATGGAGGGCGAGGGTTTCAACCCGGAGAAAGGATGAGACAGCCCGATCTGGCAGCGACACTTCGCCGGATAATGCATCAAGGAAAGAAGGGCTTTTATTATGGTAAAACGGCGGATCTGATTGTAGCGGAAATCCAGAGAGGCAATGGGATTATCACGCGTGACGATCTTGCGAATTACCGCACTGTGACGCGCAATGCTGTAAGCGGGCGCTATAAAGGGTATGAAGTGCACTCCATGCCGCCGCCCTCGTCAGGAGGTATTCATATATTGCAAATGCTCAATATTCTCGAGGGCTATGACTTGCAAGCTGACGGGCATAATAGTGCTGCTTATTTACATAAGCTGATCGAAGCTATGCGGCGGGCTTTTGCTGACCGCTCGAAATATTTGGGTGACCCAGACTTTTTCGATGTGCCTCAGGACGCTTTGATCGACCCGGATTATGCCGATAGACTACGCGCTACAATTTCTCTTGAGAAAGCGACAAAATCATCGGACGTGCGCCCGGGAACGGTTTTGAAACCGGAGGGGCCGTCGACGACACATTATTCAGTTGTTGATAAGGACGGAAATAGTGTGGCCGTGACGTATACGCTCAATTTTTCTTATGGAAGCCGTCTGAGTGTGGACGGGGCAGGGTTCTTACTCAATAATGAAATGGATGATTTTTCGGCGAAGCCGGGGGCGGCGAATGGGTACGGCCTTATTGGTGGAGAGGCTAATAAAATAGAACCGCTAAAGCGTCCGCTCTCATCCATGTCGCCTTTGATAGTGAAAAAGAACGGCGTGCCTGTTCTTGCCACGGGCAGTCCGGGGGGCAGCACGATTATCACCTCTGTGTTGCAAATGGTGCTGAATGTCATTGAATGGGATATGAATTTAGCACAAGCGACAAATATGCCGCGTATTCATCATCAATGGTTGCCTGAAATCGTCTTGGCCGAGCCGGGCATCTCACCTGATACGCTGGCAATCCTAGAGGAAATGGGCCACGCCTTTCCCAAAAATGCAAATGGGGATTTTACGCGTACAATTTTGGGGCGTGTAAATTCCGTAGGTAAGGCGGTAGGAACAGCGGCGGGCTCGCCCTTTTTCTTCGGCGCCGCTGATCCCCGCAGCCCTAAATCGGCCGCGATCGCCGTTCCGTAATTCACGTCTTAAAGTTCGTTCAGTGGTGCTTGGGTCGTGTAAGGGGAGACGATAAAAGCCTTAAACTCTACAGGTAATTTGTTTAGGCTGGGTGCGAATCGAAAAGGAAAGAGCCGTGTCTCGTGCCAAGGTAAGTCCAGAAATTGAACGCTTAATCAGCCTTCTTGCCAAATTGCCCGGTCTGGGGCCGCGCTCGGCCAGACGGGCGGCTCTAGAACTGGTTAAAAAGCGCGAGGGTTTGATGCGTCCTTTAGCGAGTACAATGGCGGAAGCTGCAGACAAGATCACGAGCTGTTCGGTTTGTGGGAATGTCGATAGCCACGACCCGTGTTATATATGCCAAGCTCCGGGGCGCGACAGAACGGTTATTTGTGTGGTGCAAGATGTCGGGGATTTATGGGCCATGGAACGGGCGGGGGCCTTTAAAGGACTTTATCACATTTTGGGCGGGACATTATCTGCGATTGACGGTATCCGACCGGAGGACCTTAATATTTCCTCTTTGATAGACCGTGCAGGCCGTGCGGATATTACCGAAATTGTTTTGGCGATGAATGCGACAATAGATGGCCAGACAACCGCACATTATATCACGGATCACTTGGAAAATGCCGGCGTAAAAATTTCCAGATTAGCCCACGGCGTACCGATAGGTGGCGAGCTGGATTATCTTGATGACGGGACAATCATGGCGGCCATGCAAAGCCGCAGGCCATTTTAGCGGCAGACTTATAGCTCGTCCAATATAGACGTACCTTTGGCCCGGTCCTTACAGGTCCATTGCCAGCTTTCATGCAAGCGTATTTTACCACTATCCAGAATTTCGGGAATAGAGCGACAGATACCGGTCATAAGCTCTCCGTCCGTATTAACGTGATGATAGCGCATATCTATCCGCCCGGCGAGGTTTACAAGGCCGATTAACTGGCCAAATTCGACATAGCCTCCCGAATAGGTGCCGGTTAAAATATCCCCCTTTTGGTGATATTTGAAAATTGTTTCGGGTGTTGTGTCCGATTCCAGCTGTTCAGAACTTGGACGGAAAAGGCGTCCTTCATAGTAAATCATGCGCTGTCTCTTAAATCGAAATCATCGTCAAATTCAGGCTCCTTTTGCGTCGTTAAATCACTCAGCGGTGTATCGGAACTATCGACCTCCAGACTTTCAATTTTATCTGACCGTTTGACGATCTTTTTAGTTGATGTCCTGATCTGTTCAACATCTTTGATAGATTGGCCGAAATGGGTTTGCAGTTTCTCTACCCTATCGTCTAGACGCCGAATATCTTGAGACAATATACCGACTTCGCGCTGTATAATGTGGGCTTGCTCTCGCATTGCCGCATCTTTCATAACCGCGCGCATTGTGTGCAGGGTCGCCATGAATGTGGTGGGTGAAACGATCATCACTTTTTGCGCGAACCCTTTTTCTATCACTTTTGGGAAATTTGCGTGTAGCTCGGCATAAATGGCTTCCGACGGCAAAAACATCAGCGCAATATCGTGTGTCTCACCAAAGATGAGATATTTCTCGGAAATGTCTTTGATATGGGTAAGCACGTCACGGGCAAAAAGCTTCTTGGCTGTTTCCTCATCGGGTGTGTTTTCAGCCTCCGTCATGCGCCGCCAGCTCTCCATTGGAAATTTGCTATCTATAGCGACGTCACCCTGGTTTTGGGGCAGGTGAATAAGGGCATCCACGCGTTTTTTATTTGAGAGGGTTGCCTGAAAACTATAGGCGTGAGGGGGCATATAATTTTTAATCAAATCCTGCATTTGTTTTTCGCCAAATGCACCACGCGCTTGCTTATTTGATAAGAGGCTTTGCAGGCCTGAGACTTCACCGGATAATGTCTCGATGTTTTTCTGGGCTCTATCAATTAAGGCCAGTCTTTCGTGTAATTGTTTCATGCTAGCGGAATTACGGTCTTGTGTTTCCAGAATAGATTTTCCGACTTTTTCAGAAACATTGGCGAGCCTATTATCTAGACTATCTCTGAACTGTTCGTCCCGGCGTGCGCTGTCTTGTGCAAATTGGGTCAGCCGGCCTTGCAGAATGCTTTGCTGATCGCCCATTTTCTGAATATGGCTTTCTAGTGTTTTCTGGCCGCCGCGAGAAAACATCAAAGCTATCAGCGCGCCGAGTAAGAGTAGGGCTGCGCCTAAAATCAGCTCGACAAGGCTAAGTTCCATACCGGAATATGAGAGAATGGGATCCATTCTTGTTTTGTTCCATGATTCACGGCGAAATGCAATTTAAGAAACGGCCTTATCCAGCCGCCTTAATCCCGCTCATAATAAGCTCACCCGCCTTTTCACGTGTGTCCCATCCCAGAATTTTTACCCATTTATCTTTTTCAAGGTCTTTATAGTGTTCGAAGAAGTGCGGAATACGATCTTGTAGAACTTGCGGCAGATCTGTGTAGTCCTGTATCTGGTCATAATAAGCGGTCAGCTTTTGGTGTGGCACGGCGACAATTTTCTCATCAATGCCAGCCTCGTCTTCCATCATTAGCACACCGACAGGGCGCGCGCGGATCACAGAGCCGGGCATAAGGGCACGGTTGCCTACTACTAGAACATCTGTTGGGTCTCCATCATTGGAAAGCGTGTGCGGAATAAAGCCGTAATTACAGGGATAGCGCATCGCCGTATATAAAAAACGGTCTACGAACATAGCACCTGACGCTTTATCCATTTCATATTTTATGGGTTCCCCTCCCAAGGGAACTTCGATGATAACATTGATATCAAATGGCGGGTTTTCTCCTACCGATATTTTAGACATATCCATAATATAAAGTCCTTTTGAACGCTTGGGGCGTTATCGGTTGAGCTTGTTAGAGCGCGTGGCGCTAATAGCAAGCCTTAATGACCGCTAGTACTGAGAATAGCCCAAATTCCTGAACATATCATAACAATGCCAATGAAAATGTTGAAAAGTCGTGCCGCTTTGGGCGATGATAAAAGTTCTCGCATGCGCTGGGCGCTATAGGCGTAAAACGCCAGTCCCAATAATTCCGTGACTGTTACCGTGACAAACATGATAGTGAGCTGGATTATTAGGCTGGCGGAACTATCAAAATAGGTCGGCAGGAGAAGGCCAAAAAAGACCAGCGGCATGGGGCTGGAAATTTGTAAAGCAAGTCCTTTGCCGTAGAGCTTGGCGCGCGGCGGCGCAGAATTGTCTTGGGCGTTTGCATCTGGCAGGGGGCCGAACATAGCGCTAAGCGCCAGAAATAAAATCACGGCGAGGCCGATAAATTTCATGGCAAGAAAGGCAGCTGGAAAGTTTGTAGCGAGGACCGCTGCGCCTGAGGCCGCCATTAAAAGCCAGCCGATATTCGCCGTCGCTATACCCAGAGCTGCCAGCATGGCAGGTTTGAAACCGTAGCGAAAGGCAGACGCCAAAACCAGCATGACGGCGGGTCCGGGGGTAAGCCCGCCCACCCCAAACAGAGCGACCAGCGCTATCCAGACTTCAAGTGACATATGGCGGGACGATACGCATAGGGGGCTTGTTATATGAGCTTGGAAGCCCTGTCACCTGCCTAATTATAGACGTGTCCTAACCCATTAATAGGCGTAGGCAGCGAAGCGTTGCGTTTAAGCCGTGGCCTGATATGCCCCGGCTTCAGGACCCCATTTTTTATAGAGCCTGTCTTTGTTTTTGGGATCGATATTGACCTTGGTAATATCACCGCCCGCCCAATCCATGACGCGTTTATCCATCATTTTATACCAAAAATATGGCACAGCTGCGACGGCAAAACACCCGCCGTAACCCATAGGCAGGCTGGGGACATCGTCATAGTCCCGCAAAACCTGATAGGGGCGTTGGGGGTGGGCATGGTGGTCGGAATGGCGCTGAAGATGAAAGAGCATCAAATTGGTGAATGTATGATTTGTGTTCCAGCTATGACGCGGCTGCGTGCGTTCATATTTTCCGTTCGCGGTTTTCTGGCGCATTAGTCCGTAATGTTCGACATAATTGGCTTGGGTTAACGTATACCACCCCAATATATGGTGCGGAATAAGGAAGAACAAAATTGCGGGCCCAAAGACCGCACTAAAGAATACAAAAGAGAGCAGGGCGACGGCGTAAACCTGTAAAACATGGTTGTGAAGACTCCAGAAGCTACGCCCCTGTACCTCAAGACGTTTGCGCTCATGCATCAAGCCGCGTTTCGTGGTGCCCGTAAGCTCCCGTATGGCAAATCTGTATATGCTCTCTCCCATGCGGGAACTGGCAGGGTCTTCAGGTGTCGCTACCCATGTATGATGTCCTTGATTATGTTCAATGTTAAAGTGGCCATAGCCAATTATCATATTGCCGATCCGGGCATGCAGCCTATCCCAGCGATTGTTTTTATGACCGAGCTCATGCGTTTTAGCCATAATGCCGCCGCTACCCATCCCTACACCAATTATAAGCGCAATATATGACCAGAGCGGCAAGGTTTGCGTCCCGACAAACCAGACATAGGCGAAAAATACAGCTATCGTGACGGTTATACCAATATGCACGTGGAAACGGTAATAGGCGTCCAGCGACATAGAACTCACGACTTCTTCTGGTGGGTTGTGCGTATCTACGCCCATAAAATAATCGACAAGTGGTGTGAAAGCGAAAATATAAAGGGCGGGGATAAGGGTAAAGATAGGGTTTTTATCAAAGGCAAAATAAAGCCAGATCGCAGCCAAGCTAATGGCAGGCGAGATAAAACTCAGCCACCAGAGGTGACGTTTTTTGTCGACATAAATAACAGAACTTCCGTCTTCTGCTGTGCCCGTAAACGTGCTCATGCCGCGTCTCCGTCGCTATTAAAATGTTGAAAGGGTACACAATGTTGGGCCATGGGTTTTACGGCCTCCAAAATAGAGGCAACCTTGGCGACAATATCCGGCCCCGCCAAATCATATAGCACATGTCGGCCTTGTTTACGCGAAGCGGCAATCCCGGCGCGTTCCAAAATGGCAAGGTGTCGTGAAACTACAGAGCGGTCTTGCGATAATCCGCGCGCAATCGTCGAGATATCACATGTACCTAGCAATATAAGTTTTTTGATTATTTGAATACGTGTTGAATCCGTGAGGGCTTTTAAAAATTGCGTATCCAGAACCGCAATCGCGGCTTCCGCCATGGTCTGATATTCAGGGGATTGTCGTCGATTATCATTTCTCATTCATGTATATGTGCACATATATGCACGTAATGCAAGGGCTTTTTTTGAAGCTGTCTTCGTAAATCGTGGAAAAGACTAGCCGTTAGCGATATTCCCCGTTAAACAGCGCTCATGTCACATAATACATTTGGACATTTATTTCGGTTTACAACTTGGGGCGAAAGCCACGGGCCGGCTATTGGCTGTGTTGTGGATGGGTGTCCACCAAAGCTAGACCTCAGCGCGCCTGATATACAGGTTTATTTAGACAAACGCAGGCCGGGCACATCCCGTTTTGTGACCCAGAGACAAGAACCCGACCAAGTTCAAATTTTATCTGGTGTATTTGAAGGCCGCACAACGGGTGCGCCCATTGGTCTCTTGATTGAAAACAAAGATCAGCGCAGCAAGGATTACTCCGAGATTAAAACCCGCTACAGACCCGGTCATGCCGATTTCACCTATGATGCGAAATACGGCATTCGAGATTACCGCGGGGGCGGGCGCAGCTCAGCTCGCGAAACCGCCAACCGCGTGGCGGCAGGGGCGATCGCGCGAAAAATACTTGGCCCGGACATCGCCATACAGGGTGCTGTTATTCAAATTGGAACGGAAATGGTAGACGGCGAAAACTGGGACTGGGAGGAGACGCATAACAATCCCTTTTGGTGCCCTGATGCAAAGGCGGCCCGAAACTGGGAAGATTATCTGGACGCAGTCCGCAAGTCAGGAAATTCGGTTGGGGCCATCCTTGAAGTGAGAGCGAGCGGCCTGCCAGCAGGGTGGGGTGCGCCTGTTTACGGTAAGCTGGATGCCGAGATTGCGAGTGCCATGATGTCAATTAATGCCGCCAAGGGCGTAGAGATTGGGGCGGGTTTTGCGTCCGCGGGATTTAGCGGGGTTGAAAACGCCGATGAGATCAGAATGGAAAATGGTAGACCCAAATTTCTATCCAATCATGCAGGCGGTGTTTTGGGCGGTATATCGAATGGTGAGGAGATTGTTGTACGGGTCGCGATCAAGCCGACATCTTCTATTTTAACCCCGACGCGGTCCATTGACTCGGAGGGCCAAGAAATTGATGTGCGTACAAAGGGTCGACACGATCCCTGTGTCGGTATTCGCGGCGTCCCTGTCGCCGAAGCCATGTTGGCCTGTGTCTTGGCAGATCAAAAACTCCGTCATCGCGGGCAGACAGGAAAATAGATAAGGGTCGTTATCTTCATGATACATATTGCCTTAACCGCTCTGCTTGCCTTAACCGCTCTGCCAATTCTCGCCCTTATGGGCATAACAAAATATCATCTCGCCGGCGAAAATCTCGCCAAATATGACACGCCTGACATTCCGGTAACATTTGACCCTGAAAAGCCTTCAGACGGCATGGCCGATGTTGAGGCGTGGCTAGTAGAAAATTTTGTCATGCCGGCGGCTGGAAATAGCGGGGCGGGGCAAAAACTGACGGAAAAACGCGCCCGGTTCGACGCGGTTGGATTGTCTCGTGAATATGAAGCAGAGTTCAAGCCCGCAACGGCTCGTTTCGGCGATGTGGCGCTTGACGGGGAGTGGACCTTGGTTCCGGGTGCCGATCCTGACCGCCGCCTTCTTTATATCCACGGAGGGGCCTTCACAGTCGGTAGCCCGCAAAGTCACCGCGCCATTATTACCAATATTGCCAAACGAACAGGATGTGTCGTCTTTGCCCCAGATTACCGTCTTATGCCTGAAAATAACAGGGTAGACAGTTTTACCGATTGTAAGGCCGCCTATCGCTGGATGTTAGACAATGGCCCAGACCGTCAAGACCCTGCCAAAACAGTTGCGATTGCGGGTGACAGTGCGGGCGGAAATTTGTGCCTCTCTTTACTGAATTGGGTTAAGCAAGACGCACTGCGCCGTCCTGATGCAGCGATTGCATTATCGCCAACAGTAGATACGACTTATTCCAGCCCCAGCATACAAACGAATTTGGCAACAGACACAATGTTGCGCCCCATTGCTGAACCGATATCAAAATTACCGCGTTCGCTATTGCTATGGGGTGGGTGGAAAATAAATAAGATATCGCCCTCATCGCCGATTATCTCGCCAATTTTTGCAGATTTATCGCAATTGCCGCCCTTGCTTATTCAGGTTAGCGCGGCTGAAGTGCTCTATGATGATGCGCGGCGTTATACGAATAAGGCGCGCGCGCAAGGCTCGGACGTTGAACTTCAAAGCTGGGCGCATATGTGCCATGTCTGGCAGGTTTTTGATGATATGTTGCCGGAAGCCCACCACGCCTTTGATGAAATGGCCAATTTCCTAGATAAGCATAATTTCTAGCTATTCTGCCTCTAAAACCTCGATAATTACGCGCCCGGCGGCAAGATCAACCTTGGGCACTGTCTCCTTGCGAAAAGGATGGAACCAGCTTGCCGTGTTTTTAGCGCCTTTGGGTGGTTTTATTTCGAGCATATCGCCCGCGCCAAATTCGTGAACGCCGATAATTTTACCCAGTCTTTTGCCTGTGGTAGATTTCACCTCTAGACCCACAAGATCAGCATAATAAAAATCGTCCTCTTCGGGCTGCGGCAGAGCCGATCGCGGGACATATAAGAGCGTTGACTTGAGCGCTTCAGCTTCTTCGCGTGTGGAAACTTCATCAGCTTTTACGGCAATAAAGGTCTTCATCAAGCGGTGGGTGTGGGGTGTCAGGATTATGCGACCCTCAGTGTCACATAGGGGGCCATATCCAACACAAGCGATAGGGTCTTGCGTAAAGCTCTTGATTTTCACCTCGCCTTTAACGCCGAAAGCACCCGCTATTGCAGCCACGCATACCATTTTTTGTGTTTGGCTTTCATTCATAATGGGTGTGATAGGTCATAATTATCAAAAAGTCATTGCCGCAAAACGGGTTTGTGGACTGACGGTAAAGAAGGAGACATTTATGTTTCGCATAGCTTTCAAGACTTTCGCCCTTACAGGCTTCGCATCTCTCGCCATCTCATCTATCGCAGTGGCCCATCCTGAACCGGCAAATACGCCTGAGCCTCTCAGCGCGCCAAGTAAGACAACGGCCCCGCAATTACCGACCGAGGCTGAAATTGCTGACATTCTTGAGACTATGCCTGATTTCAATGCGCTCATGGGCGATATGCTAGGGGTTGTACAGGATGAGAAATTACAATCGAAAATGAAGTCTACGGCAAAGAATTTCGGAGAAAAGATCGAAAAATCAGGTGCGCTGGATAAGCGCGATGCCAATGGCTTACCCGATTTTAATGCACTCTTTGCGGTAATGTTACCCATGATTGCCGATGAAGACGGACTGGGCGGTCTTATCGAACCCATGTCCGAAATTGCTGAGAAAATGGAAGGTAGTATGCAAAAGCATGCTCCAAACAATACAGCCAAGCCTTAAAAGCGAGGTTGGAGGGTTAGCTCAAGCTAACCCCTTAATGTCCCACCCACTTTTCCAATAGCCGCGATAATTTTACCGGATACGGTCTCTATGTCTTTATCTGTCAGGGTTTTGTCCTTGGGTGATAGCGTGACGTCAATCGCAAGCGATTTATGACCCGCCTCAACGCCTTGACCGCGGTAGACATCAAATAGCGTTACGTCCGTTATTAACGTCCGGTCCGCGCCTTTGGCAGCCTTTATGATGCTATTGGCTGCTATATCTTCAGCCACAATAAAGGCAAAATCTCTGTGAACAGGCATAAGCTCGGAGAGATCCAGTGCTCCTCTGGATTTGCTGAGGGATTTTTTCTTCGGCGCGGGTATATTTTCGGGCCAGATTTCAAAGCCGGCTACACGGCAGTCAATATCCAGTGCTTTCAGGGCGCGTGGATGAAGCTCGCCAAAATCGGCTATGATATTTTTAGGCCCCATTTGCAGGCGAGCAGAACGCCCCGGATGCCAATAGCTGCCTTGGGGTTTTGAGAGCTGAAGATTTTCAAGATTAACACCCATTGCGCCAAGGGCTGCCATAACATCGGCTTTCGCGCTTAGCGCGCTTAGCTGCGCGGGGCCGTCCCAATTTCGTTCGGTTTCTATGCGGCGCATGCCTGCCAGTGATAAAGCCTGCGCCTCGGGCTCTTGTCCGCGGTATATCGGGCCTAATTCGAACAGGGCAGCGCGAGGATAGCCCTTATCTGCATTACGCTGTCCCGACAGCAGCAAATGTATAAGCGCGCAGGGGCGCATGCAATCCAGATCAGTTGAAATTGGATTATCGAGCAGAAGCGCTTCTGCCCCGCCGTCAAATATTTTTGCATGGTCCCTTAGGACAAATGACCAGCTTATCGCTTCTGATAACCCCCGCGCGGCAAGGGCGCGTCTGGCGAGACGTGTGCGGTTTTGCGTGAGTGTCGCTGTCGGTTCGCGCCGACCTTTTAGCGCGGGCAGGCTAACGGCCTCTAAATGATGATAGCCGTGTATGCGGGCAATATCTTCAACCAAATCAGCCGGGCCTTCGACATCCCGTCGCCATGTAGGCACTGTGACCATCCATGTCCCGCCTTGCGTTACACCAAACCCAAGGTCTGTTAGAATTTTGGCAATGTCGTCATCTTTTAAATCCAGTCCGGTTAGGCGTTTAACCTCGGACGGGTTGAAATCCAGATTGGCAGGCGGCGCAGGAACAGTGCCAGCAATTTCTATTTCGCTGGCCTCGCCCCCGCAAATATCAAGCACATATTGTGTGGCGAGTTCCAGACCGTCCACGACAAAGCCCGTATCGACGCCGCGCTCAAAGCGGTATTTGGCATCGCTATTTATACCCGTCGCCCGTCCTGTGCGCCGTGTGCGCGCCGGGTCGAAATAGGCGCTCTCGATGAACACATCTGTAGTCGTCTCGGATACGCCGGAATAAGTCCCACCCATAACGCCGCCAAGGCCGAGCACGCGGGCATTATCGGCGATCACGCACATATCTTCGCTGACAGAATAGTCCTTATCATCAAGCGCGTTAAAGCTTTCGCCAGAATTACCAAGACGTGCGCGAATAGGCCCGTCAAGTTTTGCAAGATCATAGACGTGAAGCGGCCTAGCGCGGTCATAGGACATAAGATTGGTTATATCGACGAGGGCCGAGATAGGACGCAGACCAATGGCTTTGAGACGTTTTTGCAACCAGTCAGGCGAGGGGCCGTTTTTAACCCCGCGTACGACACGGCCAGCGAAAACCGGACAGGCATCCGGCGCGTCAATTTCAATTTTTTGCGGACAGGGAAAGCTGCCATTAACGGGCTTGACGTCTGGCGTGATAAGCTCGCCTAGGCCGACAGCGGCGAGGTCACGGGCGATATTGTCCACCCCGCACCAATCGGGTCGGTTAGGCGTAACCTCAAAATCAATCACAGGGTCATTCATTTTCATGGCCTCGGATATAGGCTGGCCGATTGTGTAGTCTTTAGGGTCAAGTTCCAAAATACCGTCATGGTCTTCGCCCAATTCCAGCTCTTTGGACGAGCACATCATACCAAAACTTTCAACGCCTCTGATCTTACGCGGCTTTTTATCAAGTGAGAAATCTAGCCCCGGAATATAGGTGCCAAGCCCCGCATATGCCACCGCAATGCCCGCACGCGCATTGGGCGCACCGCAGACGATTTGTTTGGTGCCTTCATGGGTCTCGACTAAGCACACAGAGAGCTTATCTGCATCTGGATGTTTCTCGGCGTGGGTGACATGGGCAATGGTGAAATCCGCAAGCTTTTGCGCCGGGTTTTCGATCTCCTCAACCTCCAACCCCGCCAGCGTCATTGCCTCGGCGATGGCGTGAATATCCGCGTCAGTTTTTAAATGCTCCAAGAGCCATGAGCGTGTGAATTTCATTATGATAGCCCCGTCGCGAGGTTTGCTTGCAGGAGCGGGCTAAAGCCGTAATGGCCGAGCCAGCGCGTATCAGAGGCGAACATATCGCGCAGGTCGGGTATGCCATATTTGAGCATAGCCAGCCGGTCCACGCCCATGCCAAAGGCAAAGCCTTGATATTCGTCCGGGTCAAGCCCGCAATTGCGCAACACATTGGGATGCACCATGCCGGAGCCTAGAATTTCCATCCATTTATCGCCTTGGCCGATACGGATTTCCGAGCCGACACGTTCGTACCGCACATCCATTTCAGCGCTGGGTTCGGTAAAGGGGAAATGATGCGGGCGGAACTGCACGTCTACATCGGTTTCGAAAAAGGCGGAAAGGAAGTCCATCAGACAGCCCTTAAGGTGGCCCATATGGATATCTTTGTCGATAACCAGTCCCTCGACCTGATGGAACATGGGTGTATGGGTCTGGTCACTATCACAGCGGTAAGTACGGCCCGGCGCAATAATGCGGATAGGTGGCTTCTGGCTCATCATAGTGCGCACTTGTACGGGTGAGGTGTGAGTGCGCAGTACTTTTTTCTCTTCGCCCTCAGCCTCCGCGGCCATAAAGAATGTATCATGCATATCACGCGCGGGGTGGCCGGGCGGGAAATTTAGCGCGGTGAAATTGTGAAAATCATCTTCAATGTCAGGGCCTTCGGCAACGGAAAAGCCCATATCGGAAAAAATCACAGCCATTTCTTCCATGACTTGCTGCACAGGATGGAGCGTGCCTTGGGACAGCCCTACTGGCAGGGACATATCCAGTGTTTCGTTGGCAAGGGCGGCGTCCATTTCTGCGGCTTCAAGACCGGATTTACGCACCTCAACAAGGGCGGCTATCTCGGTCTTTAACCCGTTAAGCGCTGGCCCCATAACTTTCTTTTCGTCCGGGGTCATTTTGCCTAGTCCGCGCATCATAAGCGAGACTTCACCCTTTTTGCCAAGAGCGGCAACGCGCACGGCATCGAGAGTTGCCAGCGTTTCCGCTTTTTCTATTTGGGTTGCATATTTATCTTTAATGGCTGCAAGATCGCTCATGGATTTCTTTTTCCGTAAATTTTGACCCGTTTTACGCCTCAAATGCTGCGCGTCAATACATGGATGGATAAAGACAGTTCGCACTGCGCTATTAATTCTCTTTATAGGCCTAAAAATGAATGCACAATTCTGCGAATTAAGTTAGAGCCAAGGCCGTAACTTACGGAAAACCCGCTATGAAGCTGGAACATTTACTGGCAAGCCGAATGACGCAGATGAAGGCCTCGGAAATTCGGGAAATGCTGAAATTAAAAAGGCGCCCAATAGGCGCCCAAATTTAAATCGATAAAGCTGTGTTTAGTCTTTGGCGAGTTCACCGGCCTGTTTGACCCACTCATCGCGCTCAATCCGGCCCGGAAACGAATCGATAAGCTTATCAACCATCTCGACATCTTCGGGCTTCCATGCTGCGATTTGGCGGAAATAATAAATCCCTTTGGCGTTCAGATCGCCTTCAAACTTAGGACCGATTCCCTTGATCTTTTTAAGATCATCAGGTTCGCCGTCAGTCGCACCGTCCGTATAGAGAACTTTCGGCGGGGCTTTTTTAGAGGCCTCTTTTTTAGCAGCTGGCTTGGTTTCGGCTTTAGGTTCAGCTTTCGGCTTGGGCGCAGGTTTTGGTTTTGGTGCGGGCTTTTTATTGCCGCCCTCAACAGTATGCGGTGCGCTTGCATGGGCTTTGGCTGTTTCTACCAAGGCTGCAAAGGCTTCAGGTTCGTTGCCTGCCATATCAGCTAAGACTTTACGGTCAAGCGAAATGCCTGCCTTGTTCAAACCGTCCATAAACCGACCATAAGTCATTCCATTTAGGCGGGCGGCGGCGTTAATACGTTGAATCCAGAGTGCGCGGTATTGGCGTTTTTTAAGCTTGCGGCCAATATAAGCATATTGTCCGGCTTTTTCGACGGCCTGATTGGCAATACGGAATGTGTTTTTGCGCCGTCCGCGGTAGCCTTTGGCTGCATCAATAATCTTTTTGTGTCTGGCGTGTTTTGTGACGCCGCGTTTTACACGGGACATAGGTGTCTCCTAAACTGAGTGTATTTCAAGATGGTTTGCGTAGATGTTTAAGGTCAGTCGTCCTGACCGTTACACGCTAACCGTTGGGTAAATATTTCTTGCGTACGACCTTGGCATCGCATTCTTTTAAGACACGCGTGCCGCGTAGATTACGGATTTGGTCATTACTGCGTTTGATCATGCCGTGGCGTTTGCCAGCATGGCCTGCTTTTACCTTGCCTGAGGCTGTCAGTTTGAAGCGCTTTTTTGCGCCTGACTTGGTCTTCATTTTTGGCATTTCGGTCTCCTAATTATGGGCCGTATCGGTGAAGCCCCGATCTTGGCCGCCATTTGAGCGGATAGGCATGCCATTTGCCTATGTCGCTGCGCCTTCAATGTGAAGGAAAGGGGCTTATAACGGGGATTTACCGGATTGCAAGGCCTGTGCGCGCAATTTACTCAAAAACTCATGATAGATTCAGGGAAGAAATTGATAGCGAAAGGGTGCTAACATGTCTAACGCGGGGCGAGCACCATTGTCATGAGGCGGCCTTCGGTTTTGGGTTCAAACTCGACTTTGGCGATCTCTTCAAAATCGTCTTTGACGCGCTGTAAAAGATTGGTCCCACGATCCATATGTGCCATTTCGCGACCCCGAAAGCGGATAGTGACTTTCACTTTATCCCCGCGCTCAAAAAAGCGGGTCATCGCTTTGGTTTTTACATTATAATCATGGGTATCGATATTGGGCCGCATTTTGATTTCTTTTACGTCTTGTGTCTTCTGACGCTTACGGGCTGCGGCGCGTTTTTTCTGGTTTTCAAAACGGACTTTTCCGTAATCCAGAATTTTAACGACGGGGGTGTCGGGGCTAGGTGCGACTTCAACCAGATCAAGCCCCGCAGCGCGAGCGGCTGCCAAGGCTTCCGCTATGGAAACCTTACCTCGTTTTTCGCCGGTTTCTGTGATGAGAAGTACTGTGGAAGACATGATGTCTTCATTAATGCGCGGGCCTTTTTTCTTTGGGGGGGCGGCGAGTGGTCGTCTAGAAATGCCATATCTCCTTTGGCGATTGAAAGTGAGCGTGAATATGGGCGAGTTCACCTGTTTTTTCAAGCTTTCAAATTGGCGAGACGGTAATAAATGTCCAAATTTGCCCTTTGGAGGGCAGCTTTAGAAAAATGTGTGACAATTCGGTCACGCGCAAGCTGAGGCTTATAGCCTTTCCACCGACTAACCTTTAATATCGCCTTGGCTAGTGATTTGGGATCTTCGGGCGGGACAAGGAAGCCGGTTTGTTTATCAATAATGGTTTCTAGCGCACCGCCATGCGCCGTGGCAATGATCGGTCGCCCCATCGCTTGCGCTTCTATCGCGATACGGCCAAAGGCTTCAGGCTGCGTAGAACATGATAGAACAACATCCGCAGCGAGCATAGCCAGTGCCACGTTATTCACGTGCGGGTAGAGGCTTAGCCTCTGTGTTACGTTAAGGGCCTTAGCTAGCTGCTTAATTTCTGTAAGGTAGGCTGAATGTCCCTGCATATCCCCCATACATATCAGGGCATAATCGTCTGGGAGTTCGGCTAAGGCTTTAAGGGCTGTGTGGTGGCCTTTCCAGCGTGAAAACCGGCCCGGTAATAGGAGGAGTTTTTGATTGGGGTTTATATTCCAATCCGCCCTTATTTGACTTATCTCCAGCGATGAAAACCGTTTGGGATCAAAAATATTAATATCCACGCCGCGTGGTATGGTGATGATTTTCTTCGGGTCTATTTTGTGTTCTGCAATTATATGGCTGCGCGTGAATTCGGAGTTAGCGATAACAATCTCGCCGCGCGTCATAACGGCATTATAATATCTCTTGAGCGGATGAGAGGCTTTATAATGGCCCTGATAGCTTGTCACAAAAGGACGCTTTTGGGATTTGGCTGCATAAAAGGCGGGCCACGCTGGCGCACGCGAACGCGCATGGACAATATCTATCTCGTGGTCTCGAATATAGCAGCTTAAAAAGCGGATACGGTGCGGGACAGTCAATATATTTTTTGACCCGATATTATAGGTGTAATGTATGCCGCCCAGAGCTTTTATTGCACTCACCATGCCACCGCCCGCAGAGATAATATGCGCCTTATGACCTGCCTCGATGAGGGCTTCGACAATTTCCAGCGTTGTCCGCTCGACACCGCCTGCATTTAATGCTGGAAGGATTTGTAATATATTCATTGTCTAAATATCTCGAACTTAGGTCACCTCTGGAAATTTGGCCTACCATTAAGCGACAGGATTGTATATTTATCCCGTTATATATTTATCCTTAAACCCGATTATAGCCATTTAAGACATTAACCCTAAGGCCTATACATGTCAGACATGCCTCCCATAAAATTTTTAACAACGGATGAGGGCGAAAAAATCGCCTATCGTCAAACGGCTGCGAAGTCAGGTCGGCCAAGCTTTGTTTGGTGCGGAGGACTACGCTCGGACATGGAGGGCGGCAAGGCAATTTATCTGCACAATTGGGCGCGAGAGCGGGGATATGGCTATATCCGCTTTGATTATTTTGGGCACGGGGAAAGTTCTGGTGACTTTGAAGTGGGGACAATAGGCCAGTGGGCGGACGATTTATTATGTGTGATTGATCAGCTTGTAAGCGGGCCGCTCATTTTAGTCGGGTCTTCTATGGGCGGGTGGGCTGCCCTGTTAGGGGCTTTGGCGCGACCTGAGAGGGTGCAGGCTTTATTGTTGATTGCTCCCGCACCGGATTTTACGCAAAAATTGATGTGGGCAGGTTATTCTGAGGATATCCGCCACACAATACTGACCGAAGGTATTTATTACGAGCCCTCGGAGTACGGAGAGCCTATGCCGATTAGCCGCGTCTTGATTGAGGGAGGGAAGGCGCATTTGCTTCTAGATGGACCGATAGCGTTTTCTGGCCCGGTGCGAATTTTACAAGGTATGAAAGACACAGCCGTTCCTTATCAGCATGCGTTTAAAATAGTTGAGGCTCTTGAGAGTGATGATGTGACTTTGACGCTCATAAAGTCGGGCGATCACAGATTATCCGAACCGCACGATTTGGAGCGCCTAGGCCGGACAGCACAAACTTTGATTGAAAATGTGATTGATGATCTGGCTCGTACCAAGGCTGTGCCTACGACATGTCACAGTGTGGGATAGGCATGCCCTCTTCGGATTTATCTCAAAACCTATTTAAGGGCCTGACCATAGCAAAAGCCCGTCGTAGTTTGGCGTCCCGGTTAAGCGAGGCTGGGTTTGAGGTACCGCAAATTGAGGCCCGACGCCTATTGGAAATCGCGAGCGGTCTTTCGCATGCCGAGCTTATAGCAAAATCTGATACAGTTCTGGACACTAAAATGGAGACGAACCTTGAAGTTCTTTTGAGGCGAAGACTGTCAGGTGAGCCGCTTGATTATATCCAAGGTTATAAGGCGTTTTACGGGCGCGATTTTATTATCAATGGTGATGTTCTCTCTCCAAGACCCGAGACGGAAGATTTGGTCAGGCTCGCGCTTGAGCATATAAAACCCATTGAGGCCCCACGCGTTTTGGATTTGGGGACGGGTTCCGGGGCGATAATTATCTCTATTGTTCTGGAAAGCAAGAAAGCCGTTGGGCTGGGTGTTGACATATCCGAGGCTGCCTTAAAAGTGGCCAGCCAGAATAGGCGAAAATTTGGGGTAAGCGGTGCTGTTAGTTTGCATAAAAGTCACTGGCTGGAAAATGTATCAGGCGCATTTGACGTTATTGTCGCTAATCCCCCTTATATATCGGGTGCAGATATGCTCGACTTGGCGGTTGAGGTAAAAGATTATGATCCGCATATCGCGTTAAGTGGCGGGCCAGACGGTCTTGATGCCTATAAGGAGATTATCAGAACTATAGGGCCTCACCTTTCGCCGAAAGGGCGATTGATATTGGAAATTGGGCATGATCAGGCTATACTGGTGCAAAAATTGATGGGCCAGGCCGGGCTGGTCGGTATAGAAATTTTCAAAGATTTATCGGGACATGATAGAATTGTGAGCGGTTTGGCTGGGCCTTAAAATCTCATCTTCAAATAAATAAAAAAAGCCGTTGCGTTTTTCTCTGGCTTTGCTAGTTTGCGTTGCGGTGATTTGGATCTCAGGAAAGACCTCTCGCAAAACCCATTAATTTAGAAGCTCTGTGCGACGCTTAGGACAAGTTGTGCAACACTTTAAGGAAATGATATGAAGCGCCAACGGGGTAGAGGTCGTAATAAGAATAATAATCATGGTAATCGCCAATTAGATAGTAGCGGACCTGATGTGAAGGTTCGGGGTTCAGCGACACAAATTCACGATAAATATGTCACGCTGGCTAGGGACGCCGCCTCTAGTGGAAACCGTGTCAAAGCGGAGAACTATCTTCAGCATGCCGAGCATTATTTACGTTTGATGAATGTGCAGGAAGCGGCAAAACAAGCCGCGCGCGAAGAAGCCGAAGCGGCGCGTTTGGCGCGCAGTGGTGATGAGGCTGGCGAAGACGGCGGCGCTAAAGCTGATAATGGTGACGGCGAAGACCGAAAAGGGCGTCGATATCCGCCGCGGGCACGTCGGCACAATAAAGACCAAAAAGCTAGCGATCAGAAAAGTGATGAAAATGAAGGCGTAGAGGCCGTATCTGATACAGACGCCGCTGCTGGAACCTCTGAGTCTGGATCGTCTGGGGAGACGGATCAGGAAACGCAAGGCGGGGATGTCGTTGAACTGGCAAGCCAAGACAAGCCAAAGCGACGTCGCAAAGCGCCTGCGCGCAAGACGTCAGATGATCTTGATTCCGTGGATGCTGTTTAAGCCCGTATGCGTCTGACGAGCCTTAAACTTTTTACAGTCTTAAATTAATCACGTTGCCAGCTCTTTGGGCTATTTCCTATCCAATGGGGTACATACGCGCCTTTTTTACAAGTCAAAACTAGCTTTTCTTAGCCGTTGTTTTCTTAGACGTTGTTTTCTTGGTTGGTGTCTTTTTAGCCGTGGTTTTACGGGGCGTCGTCTTTTTAGCGGCCGGTTTTTTAGCAGTAGTTTTTTTAGCGCTTGTTGTCGCTGACTTCCTGCGTGTCGTTTTTTTGCCGCTAGCCTGTCTCTGCCCGATCGTAATATCCTTACCTTTTGCAGCCGTTTTCTTGGCTGTAGTTTTTGCCGATTCAACGGTTTTGGAATAGGTGGATTTTGTTGCTTTCGAGACGTCCTCCATTTTGGATTTCGTCGTCGCGCTGGTCTTACTGACTGCCGATTGAGAGACTTGTTTGGCTTTAAGAGCTGCGGCTTCTGCGGCTTTGCGGGCTTCGGTAATAGGGTCGATATCTGCCGTTTCTGATTTCCCCCCATCGGGTGACAAATTATTGTTGATACGGAATATGGCTACGGCGACCTCGCATAATAGACGAATGGCAACAATGCCGAGAATAAAACTACCAAGAAAATTGATACGGTCCACAAGCCAAGCCAATGGGCCGAGGTTAATACCACTTAGAAAATCGGAAAAATATTTAAGTCCGAAGACGATAACGGCAAGCCAGAAAAACGCGATAACGAGTTTTTCTTTCATGAGTTTGTCAAAGGAGAAGAAAAAATTGAGAAGGTTTTTCATATTATATCTTTTTTCGCTTGGTCTTGTTTTGGCTTTGGTCTTGGCGATGCGGCGACCTCTTAACGCCCCGTATGACATAATTTTTTAATGGTTTCAATTCTGGATTAGGTTTGGCGGAAAACCGCAAGGTCGGGCGTTTCAAGGCCTTGGGTTTTAATGTGCTGTTTTGGCTGGGGCAGTGACGCGAGGGCTCAATAGCTTATCATCGGATGCGAGTTTATCTGGGCTGTTTTGAGAATGTAAAATGTCAGCTTGTGACCGTAATGCATCGATTACGCCGCGCCGCTTTTTAAACGCCGGAAGTTCAGATGCTTTTAAGGGTTTGCCAGAGAGTTGAGATAGGCGTCGGGGATTTATTTTTTTACCGTTATGATGCACTTCATAATGTAAATGCGGCCCTGTCGACCGACCGGTTGTGCCTACATAGCCAATAACCTGATCCTGTTTGACATATTTACCTTTTCTTATACCCCGTGCAAAATTTTTGAGATGGGCATAAGCCGTCTTATATCCGTCAGAGTGACGGATCAGGATATAATTTCCATAGCCGCCATAGCGATTGGCGCGTTCAACCGTTCCAGAGCCTGCGGCGAGAATGGGTGTCCCGCTCGGGGCTGCGAAGTCTACACCCGCATGGAATTTTTTATACCCTAAAATTGGGTGGCGGCGATTACCAAAACGCGAAGACAGACGGGCGCCATTAATAGGTGTGGCCCGCAATTTGCGTTTAGCGGCCTTACCTTTAATGTCATAGAAATTTTCCTTGCCTCGTGAATCCTCATAGAGATAATAATTTGAGACCTTTCCCCGCGGGTTAAAGCTCGTATAGAGTAAGTCACCAGCCTTGATGATATTGCCTTGGTGATCGCGGGCGACCTCGAAAAACATTTCAAAGCTGTCACCGGGCTGTATATCGCGTTGGAAATCTACCGAATATTCGTAAATATTAGCGAATTGCTGGATGACTTTATCAGGCGCGCCCAGCCTGCTTGCATCAAGATAGAGACTGTTTTCAATCTCGGACTTTACGGTTACCCGGTCCATTTTAAGTTCAGAATTTATGACCTTAGCGGCGTAATCATCGCCGGACCGGCGTACAAATATGGTTTTATCGAAATTAGGTCGAAAATTTAGATGTGTGAGGATATCGTCTTCAAAATAGAGGCCGAATTGTTGCCCAACACGGACATCTCTCGGGTCAAAAACCTTGGAAAAAGCCTGCGTCACTTTATAGGCTTGGCCGCCTGTCAGACCGTTTTTTTGTAATAAAGGTCCGAGCGACTGTCCCGATTTCACCTTAAGCGTGACAGCATGGCTGCGCGTTGTTTCCGGTAATTCCAAAGCGAGATCAAATCGGCTTAAATCGATTTCAGACGCAAGCTTTGTCGGCTCGATTTGGCTGGTATCGGCATTGGTTACAGATTTAGGTAAAAACAGGGCCAATCCTATTATGGTCGCCACGCCCAGCCCGACAAAACGGAATTTATGTGTGCTTTCGATTTCCGTTGAGGACCGGTTGAGAAAAGAGCTCCATTTAGCTCTTAGAGGCGCAGTATGCTCTCCAGCCAAGCGTAGTTTATTTTTTAAGGCTGATATATCCAACACCATAGAGCTGTCTTCACATAATTAAGACTATTATTCAATTGTTTTGCCCGTGACATGTTTCAACATCGCGCACAAAATAATTTTATGAAATTGCGCCATATATTTGTCATGTATCGGGCTTTGCAACATCCCGAAATAAGGTTAACAGAATCATAGCAAAATTTAAAATTAAGATAAGTTTAGACGCTGTGTTTATGGCTAGCTAAAGGTCTGGTTTTCATCTATCTGAGGGCGTCGTCAGGATTTAATGGTTATTAAAGCCCGTAAGAACATATCTCCAGCAAAAGCTCCTTCCGATCCGCAGGACGGATCAGCCAGCCTGTCACCTGTGGGGAAAAGCAGAGCTAAAAGGTTTAAACTTTGGAAGGTTTTATTGCTGTCGGGTCTTTGCCTGATTGTATTGGCACTTATTTTCATCTGGACACAGCGCTATAATTTAATTGAGGCGCATATTGAAAAACTTGCCGATGAGTCAAATTTCGACGTCAGTCTTGATATTAAATCCATAGATCTTGCGCAGACTCAGGTCGAAAATATAGTTTTGCGTCAGGACGGGCGAGATGTTTTCAAGGCCCAAAGTGTCATATTGGACTATGATTGGCGTGAGTTAAAAGATAATAATCAACTCCAAAAAGCCGTTATTCAAAGCCCCCAAATATGGGTTGAGCTGGATCGTTCCGGGAAGGTCGTGTTTCCGGCGCTCCAGCCCGGCGAGGGCGCAGCCATACCGTTACCGCCCGGCGGCGTTGTCTTTAAAACGGGTCAGATCGAGCTTGGGTCGCCCTATCTAAGATTACAATCCGCGTTTGACGGCTATTTTAAGAGCGTGTCGGATATGCAGATCAGCTTGGATATTGATCATTCAGACTTGAATTATGACAGTGGACAAGAGCAAATTTTTTCGGGGCAGGGACGCGGGAGCGTTAAGCTTGCGCTGATGGATGAAGCGTCAGAGTTTGATATTGATATTCATTTCCCCAACGTATCTTGGAAGGATAATGCATTGGAGGGGCTTAGGCTTCAAAGCCGTTTTCGCCCTGAAATAGATGAGGATAGTGTAGAGTTTAATGGCCCCTTTCAGGCCCGTATAGCGAAAGCTCAGACACCGGATTTTAGTCTGCAAAACGCGGATCTAAAATGGGACGGCCATATCTTCATGCCCAGAAAAGTACAGAGAAAAACGGGCTCGGACGCAGACAGGAAAGCAAGCCACCCACAGATTGCGGATATTGACGAAGCTGATGATAATGGTGCTGATATTAATGGAGACTGGGCGGTCTCGATCGAAAAGGCTATGGCCAAATCTCCTGCAAAACGCGAAAGCCTCGCCCGTACGCTTTCATTGAATGATGCCTTGATCGATTTACCAATGGTCGGAAATTTTGCGAATTTGCCGAAAGAGGCTTTTCAGCGTCTATTTTCGGGCGCCGCTATGGCTGGGGCGGGTGCGTTTAGGCTTGATAGTTCCGGTTATCAGCTCGAACTCGACCAGCCCTTACGACTGTCGGAATCCGGCGTTGAAAAGACGTCTCGTCCTGAAAAGCCTGATGCTCTTACCTTGACTGCGCGTGCGGGCAAACCGGCTATTGCTTATCGTTCCGGCCATACAGACGTAAACGCTCACCAGTTGGAACTGAACATGGATTTGGGGCTGGACGGACCTTGGCCTCTGCAATTAAAGGATTTAAACCTTGTGGCCGGCTCACTCAATGGCCGGAGTTTTGAAGCGGTAGAGAGCGTAACGGCTCGCGCGATTTTCCCGGAAAGCTGGCAGAGCCGAACATTAGACGGACTGCCGGCGCGGTTGGCGCCGCTTAACGGGAATTTGAAATATAATTTAGATGCACAAGATCGTCAGGTTTTTACCTTTACCGGTCCGCTGGAATATGACGGCGATATTCCGGGGGGCTATGTTGAGGGGTTACGGGTTAATGGCCGGACAGATATTACCCGAACTCCGACGCGGTTAAATGCTAATTTCCAACAAAATCCGGAACAACAAATCCGTATTGACCGTTTCGAAACGACGACAGGCTGGCGCGGTGAGGACCTGAGTTTCGCTTTTCTGGGTGAGGCTCCGACGCTCCGGCGGCGCGGACGCGTAGAAGAGGGGACTGTGGGTAAAATTACGGGCCGTATTGGCGGCTTGACGGGTCAACTTATTGATGAGGATGATGCCCGCCATCTCGGTCTGGAGATTGAAACGGTTGATTTTAGCGGTACAATTGCTGGTGAGGATCAGAACTGGCGGCTGTCTACGCGGAACGCCCATGTAAATTCGCCGGATTTACCTGATGGAGGTTCGCAAACTTTCGCCTCTGCGGCCGATATGACATTTAAACGCCGCGGCGAATTGCCGGTACAATTCGTTATTCATGCCCCAAAGGCTGATATCGAGACGCGTTCAGTAAATACGAATGATATGGACCTGAAAGTTAACGGTCAAAGCGATGATTTTACGGTTGATTATACGCAGGGTGTGGCAAAATTTACGGCTGATGAATTACCGGTTTTGCCCCTTGAGGGGCAGGTGCATTTTGACGGGGCATTATGGGACGGAAAGGCCCGGACTTTTTTACCTGATGCGCCAGATACACCGATATTTGTCGATTACACATTTGAGGATGGGCGCGGGACGGCTAATGTTGATATTCCCGAATTTATATTCACACCGGGCGGCTTCCAACCCCAATCCTTGTCGAAAGCTTTTCAGGGTAAAATTGCTGATGTTGACGGTTTTGCCAGCGCAAAAATCAAGCTCGCTTTTGGGCCGGATATGCCGTTGCAATCTTCGGGCAAGGCCAGTTTACGCGATATGTCTTTGGGAACACTACCTGGCCCGTTTAGCGGTATAAATACGGATTTGTCATTCTCCTCTATCTTTCCGCTCAAGACTACGGGTCGGCAAATATTGACCATGGAAAGTTTTGATCCCGGCTTTCCATTGAAAGGCGGCGAGATTGAGTTTGAGCTCCGGGAAGGCGGCGTCCTTCTGCATGGGGCGGAATGGCCCTTGGGAGCGGGCTCTGTCTCTTTAGACCCGACAGATTGGTCATTTGATGCCGATGAAAACCGCGTGACTTTACGTCTTACAAATTTATCCGTGGGAGATGTGGTCAATAATTTGGGCAATGGTGAGATGCAGATGACAGGTCTGTTGGAAGGGATGTTACCCGTTGTGATCGAGGGTGTCCGGACACGGGTTGATAATGGAACTTTAAGGGTAAAAGACGGCGGAACCATAAAATTTCAATCAAAAAGTCTGGATGCCGCCACGGAACAAATAGACCCGCCCAGCCGGAAATTATCGGCAGAATTTGGCAGTCTGGATGGCTTGGCCAGACTGAATCCGCTCTACCGGGAAAATCAGGTGTCCGGTGCCAGTGAGGGCTTTGCGGCCTTGAAAAACTTCGATTATAAAAAGCTGGAAGTAGAGCTTAATGGTGCGCTTGACGGAAATATGAAAGTTAGGATCGTCTTTGATGGCTCTAATGAAAAGGTCTTGGACGGTGCTGTCTTTGCTTGGGACGTAAGTGTGGAAGGGGAGTTGTTAAATATAGTCCGCAGCTTAAGTGATGTCAGCTCGACCGAATTGATAAAGAGAAGTTTGCACCAGAGATCGGAAATAAATTAGACTGGATTATTTTTGCGGTAAGTTGCGGATAAAAAACTTGCGTGCATTTTCGCCCATTACTTTCTGGATAGTTGCCTCCGGCAAACCTTGTTCAAGGAGTTCATGTGTGATGGCCGCCAGTTCGGATGTATCAAAGCTGACTGTGACGGACCCGTCATAATCCGAGCCAAGCGCGACAAAATCTTCCCCCAATAGATCAACCGCATAGATGATAGCGCTGGCAATCCCTTTGGGTGAAATATCGCAGACGACCCCGTCGAAATATCCAATCCCGATAAGACTCCCGCGCGCGGCCATTTCCTTTAAAATGTCATCAGGTAGGTTACGATTAGCTGTCTTTGGGCAATGGCTGCGAATGCCGCCATGGGACAATATCAAGGGCACCTCTGTGAGGTCCAACACATCGCGTACAGTCGCAATTGACGCATGGGCCACATCGATAATGATGCCGCGCTTGACCATATGAGCGATAGCGTCCTTGCCAAAGGCGGAGAGGCCCGCTTGTGTGCGGCCATGCATGGACCCGCCCAGTTCATTATCAAAGAAATGTTGTAAGCCCATGGCGCGGTAGCCGTGATCGTAAAGCCGGTCGATATTCTCGATCTTGCCTTCCAGAGGATGGGAGCCTTCGGTCAGCAGAACCGTTACTAGCGTGTCATCCGCCCCTGTCATGTCCTCAGAATACCGCGCAATGATGAGTTTATTATCGGGATTGGCGGCTAATTTATGTAAACGCTCCGCCTGAAAAGCCGCACGTTCATAAATAGAGGACCACGTCCGAAGTGGCCAAAGCTGGGCCATGGCCACAAGCGTGATATCATCGGGTGCGTTACTGTCATTTCCATCGAAGTTTAGTCCGCGAGGAGATTTCGTTACTGCACTCATGATCTGGAAGTTTACGCCGCCCTCGCGCAGGCGTGGCAAATCCACATGCCCGCGTTTATGTTTGTGCTCCGGATTGCGTCGCCAAAGCAGGGTATCGGCATGAAGGTCTGCGATATAGAGGCTATTATGTAAGCGTTTGGCGGCCTCTGAAACGGGGTAGGGATCATGCGAGATTGTGGCGTTTAAACGATTATCCACATTTGGTACGAAGACGAACTGGACAAAACAAAAGGCAAGGGTGAGCAAGACCAGCAAACCTTTCCCCCAAAATTTAAAACGCCGCATAGTCTTCCCCGCCTTAAAACAGGCCATTTTATTTTTCTACTTATGTCAGCTTAGTCTCGCGCAAACTTAATGGGCCTGTCAATACAGGCTAATCGCACTCTATCCACAAATAATATGCCGTGCTCTCTGGCGAAAGCGGGTGCATGTTTTACGTCTATGAACATATAAGATGAGCAAAAGGAGTGCGGCCATGTTAAATGAGGCTGAGCGTGCCGAGCAATTAGGTCAAGCCACGCGTGAAAAATTAAAGCAATTTATCGCCCGTATTGAGCGATTAGAGGCTGAGAAAACCGAACTCGCGGCCGATATTCGCGAGGTCTATGCCGAAGCCAAAACGTTTGGCTTTGATACCAAGACCGTGCGTAAGGTGATCTCGCTTCGCAAGATAGAAGCGTCTGAGCGCGCCGAGCAAGAAGCGCTCCTGGAGCTTTATATGGAAGTGGTGGACGCTTAGGGATTGGGGACGACGGATGTTAGGGAGTGACCTAAACTAGCCCAAAAATGCGAGATGTCGAATTCGCAAACCTCGACAAACCGCCGACATTAAAGTATATTTAGCCAGCCTAAACTAACTTGAAAGAGGCGGAACGCGATTAATTGGCTCATGTCGATACATGTCTTTAAAATACCAAGCCAAATTTTCGCGTTTGGTGCCATTCCATCATGAAACCTAATTCTGACGGCGTCGTCTATTTAGATGAGTTTTGTCTCACCGATGCGCCAGCGATGTTTACCGCAGATCATGATTTCGAGCATAGAAAACGGTTCGAGTTTCCGCCTGATTTTGTGCCTTCGCTTGAGCATTCTCGGAGCGTAATTCGGGGCTGGATACGCGACAAAAAACTGGGCGCGCGATACAGCTATGCAGTCCGGGCAATAGACACGGCCTGTCTTGTCGGCGGATGCGAAATCCGTCCGAAGGCGAAGGAGACCGCGCACCTCTCTTATTGGACATATCCAGATTATCGGCGTCGCGGAATCGCAACGCGCGCCGTCTCCATCGCCTGTAAAATCACTGTAGCATATGGAATCACACGGTTGGAAATACGCATTGACAAAGACAATAAGGCATCAAGGCGAGTCGCAGTCAAAAGCGGCTTTATTCAATCGAGTGACCGAGACGGGCGAGCCTGTTACTATTGGAATTCGCGTGAGTAAGCGTAGTGCGGTCAGTAAGGGGACCATCCGCCAATCAGAGTATAACATAGTCCATCAAAACTTATAGCAATTCTTGTTTTGCGTTCAAATTTTAATGTCAAAGTCGCCACAAGATGTTTATCCCAAGCTCAATCCTTTATGTGCCGCACGTGCCGCCGCTCATGGTCTAGCAGCCATGCCTTATTATCCAGTCCGCCAGCATAACCGCCCAACCCGCCGTCTTTGGCAATTACGCGGTGACATGGGATAATCAGGGCCAGTCCATTCGAACCGTTGGAGCTGGCGACCGCGCGCACGGCTTTGCTATTGCCAATAGTTCCTGCTAAATCTGAATAGCTCCATTGTGTCCCATATGGAATAGTGCAAAGGGCCTCCCAGACCTGTTTTTGAAATGGCGTCCCTGACATGTGTAAGGGCGTAGAAAAAGTTTGAAGCGTCCCGTTAAAATAGGCTTTCAGCTCGGTTTCGATCTGGCTGGTAATGTCTGTGCGTCCGGGCGTAATAGCTCGCTTATAGCTTTTCTGAAGTCGCGTGACTTGGCGGTCAAGATTTTTGCGAACTGTGAACTCCAAGAGGTAAAGGGCTTCTTCATCGCATATGGCGATCATCGGTCCAAGCGGTGTGTCAATCCACTCAATCCATAAGGGCGCTTGACCAAGATGGTTCGGGGACTGACCAAAACGCTGGGCAAAGGCCTGACGAAATCCGCTAGCCGAATTATAACCCGCGCTAAGTTGAGCTGAAATCACACTGTCTCCTTTCTTAAGATTTTTGGACGCCGCCCCCAGCCTGCGCCCTCGCGCATATTGGGTAAAGGTCATGCCAAACCTTTTTTTAAATTGCCGTCTGGCGGTCGACGGGTCAATGGCGTGGTTTTTCAAATCTGTTTCGCTCCAGCGATGGTCCGGATTGGATTCGATAAGGGCAATCAGGGTTTTTACGAGCTGTGAGGCTTCACCGGGTAATCCCAAGGGATGACAGCGCTTGCAGGCCCGAAAACCCGATTCAAGCGCAGTTTTAGCCGTCTTAAAAAATAGACAATTCTCGGCTTTCGGTCTGCGAGCCGGACAGCCCTTCCGGCAAAAAATACCCGTTGTTTTGACGCCAATAAAGATATCACGCAAATGCGTCGAATCTGTTGAATTAAAAAAAATATCATATAGTGTGGCCTCGGTTTCAGAAAAGGTATCAGAAACAAGATTTGGAGCCGTTACCGAGACTATGGGCGTTAGTTTAGTCATATGGTTTTGTAGCACAGTCAAAATATGTTTGCCGACGAAATTCAGGCATCATTTTTTAATACTGTTTATTTGTTTCAGTTAAATAAGATAATAAGATAAAAAAGAAAACATATGACTGTCTATTTCCATAAAAATGATTTGCCCGATGACCTGAAATTTTCAGGTGCCGTTGCAGTGGATACCGAAACTCAGGGCCTGTCGCTCGTGCGTGATAAACTATGTCTGGTGCAACTCTCGTCCGGGGACGGGAGTGCCCACATAGTCCAACCTGATCGCGATAGCTATGACTGCCCGAACCTGAAAGCCTTGTTGAGCGATATTTCGATAGAGAAAATTTTTCATTACGCCCGGTTTGATATTGCCATTATCCGACGGGATTTGGGTGTAAATATGTCGCCCATATTTTGTACAAAAATTGCCTCCGGTCTTGTGCGTACCTATACTGACAGGCATGGTCTAAAAGATGTCTGCCGCGATCTCCTGAGCGTGGATTTGTCCAAACAGCAACAAAGTTCGGATTGGGCTAGTGAGGAATTAACAGAAGCCCAGTTAAATTACGCGGCGTCCGATGTTTTATATCTTCACCAGCTTAAAACCATCCTTACGGCCCGGCTTTTACGCGAAGACAGATTTGATCTCGCGCAATCCTGTTTTCACTTTCTGCAAACCCGCGCTGAACTGGATTTACGCGGCTGGGGAGAAGTCGATATTTTCTCCCACACACTACGTCCTTTGACATAGAGTTTTCACTGCGTCTGGGTGAATTTATTACAGAGCTGTCATAAATTACTTATCGCGTTTGAAGGCATAATAATCTATAGACTGGCGCATGGATGCCTCAGCCAGACCTACAAACACGCATGGTACGCCTTCACCAAAGGTAAGCGAGAGTCTTGGACTATGGGAACCCAAGCGCACGCTCACGCTTGCAGCCGCCAGACGTCATAGCCGTAATATTAGACGATTGCGGGGTTTGCTCATGATTTTGATGGCGGCCTTGATAGGGGTCTTGGCTTGGCAATTTGCCTCTCAAAAAACCAGTTTTATCGTCAAAGATATTCCCGGCGAGTCGGTAAAAATGATCAAGCCTAAATTTTCTGGCCGTACCAAGGATGGTCTGCCCTATAAACTGACCTCGCTAACGGCGACACGACTGACTAATAATGAAGACGTGGTCGATCTGGATATGCCGGTTCTGAATTTTATTCGGGCACGCAATGTGGAGCCATCAATCATTACATCGCAAAAGGGTACTTATGATGATGTGAAGAAAGTTCTCGACCTCGAGGAGAGTGTGGATCTGCAAACCGATGATGGGTATCATTGCGAGTCCAGTCATGCCCGTATTTATACAGGTGATAAACGCATTGAGGGACGCAAACCCATTAGCTGTGACGGCGCATTTGGGGAGGTTACGGGCGAAACTTTTGAAATCACCGATGATTATGGCCTTTTCATTTTCGATGACGGTATGACGGGGCGGCTTGATCCAGACACCGCATCGCAGGCCGAGAGCGGCACAAATGACGTGCCGGCTGGCGATTTTGGTTTTGGCGGCGATAAGCCTATCTTTGTTAAGGCTAATAAGGCGACATATAAGGGCGGTTTGACTATATTGACCGGCGATGTCGATGTGCGTCAAGGCGACTCAAAAATTCTCTCGGATGTCATGTATCTCTACCGGGCTGAAGCTCCGGCGGGCTCCACAGATTCTATCCAGTTAGGGGCTGTGACGAAAATAGATGCGCGTGGTAAATTCATCTATATTTCGCCGGGTAATGATGTACGCGGTGACCGCGGGGTCTATCAGCGTGATACGGAATTAATTACGGTGACGGGTAATGTTAAAGCTAAACAACCTCAGGGTAATATCGCCAATACTGAGCGGTTGACGTATAATGTGCGCTCTAAAACTATTCGCTTTGATGGTAATTGTGTAGGGCAGGGCTGCAAGAATAGATCAACTATTCGGTTTGGTAGAAAAAGTAATTGATATGACCCGCAAAAGATTGCACAAATCGCCTATGATGACCGCTTTAAAGACTCGTTTTGGCCAATCTGCTTTAGCTTTGCTGGCTTGCGCTGTAATGGCGGCGCAGCCCGTTCAGGCGCAATTTTCGGGAAACTCGAATGCGCCCGTAGACCTGACAGCTGACGAAATTCAAAGCCAAGGTACGCTAACAACCCTTAGGGGGCAGGTCGATGTACGTCAGGGCGAAGTTAGAGTGCTAGCGGATAATATGCAGATTTTTAGCTCCGATCAGGCGCAAGGCGGTGATGTTGGCGATATTCAACGCGTGATTGCCGATGGAAATTTTTACTATTTGACACCGCAGCAGGAAGTGCGCGGAGATAGAGGTGTTTACGAAAGTCTTTCAGATTCTTTTACCGTCACCGGCAATGTTATTTTACTGCAAGGTGAAGATAATATCGTAACAGGGGATCGTCTGATTTATAATTTATCTACTAATAGCGCCCGAATTGTCGGAACCTGTAAGGGCCGTAGATGCGGCTCAACGGGACGGGTAAAAGCCATTTTAAAAAGCCGGAACGGGAGTTCTACCTCCTGATACGGGGTGTAAGTATATGGCTAAGAAAAACGCTATGGAACCTGCACCGGCATTTGTGCCCCCTCAAACGGGCCTGTCCGCGAATAATATTGGTAAAGCCTATCGGGGGCGTGTTGTTGTAAAAGATATTACGCTGACTGTGCAACGCGGAGAAATCGTGGCTCTCATGGGGCCAAATGGTGCCGGCAAGACCACAAGTTTTTACATGATAATGGGATTAATAGAAGCTGATCGTGGCTCTATATCTCTTGATGGTCAAAATATTACAGACTTGCCCATGTATCAACGGGCAAGACTAGGCGTTGGGTACCTGCCACAGGAACAATCCATTTTTAGGGGGTTGACGGTTGAAGAAAATATCAAGGCGGTCGTGCAACTCACGGAGAAAGACCGTTCTAAGTGGAATGATAATGTCGATGCTTTATTGGACGAGCTCAATATTGGCCATATTAAAAAAAGTCCGGCTATGGCCCTCTCGGGGGGAGAAAGACGCCGCGTCGAAATCGCGCGTGCTTTGGCGTCGCGTCCAAGCTTTATCTTACTTGATGAACCGTTCACAGGGATTGACCCGATAGCGATTGCAGATATTTCTGAATTAGTGCGCTACCTTAAGCAGCGCAATATTGGTATTTTGATAACTGATCACCGTGTACGCGAAACTCTTGATATTGTGGATCGGGCGTCAATCTTGTTCCAAGGCGAAGCTCTGTTTGAAGGTACGCCTGAAGAAATCCGCGCCAATAAAGATGTACGCCGCGTCTATCTGGGTGAAAAATACGCTTAAGGTTTTACGGGTTTATACGAGATGATGGTCTGGACGGTAAACCGTCCCGGAGGCCTTATACGGCGCGGGACCGTGCCCGAATGCGGTAGATTTGTGGTGTAGGCGGAATGAGGGTTTCGTAGGCGTCTTTGGATCTCAGAAACGCATGTGTATCAGCATAGGGGCTGTCGGGGTGAAAAAATTTTGCTTTTTTACGCCATGCTTGTCGTATGTCGCTCTCACGTGCCGCCATGTTAAGGCCCAGTGTCATTAAGGCTTGTTGTCGTGTCATAAAATGTCCCACCTCCAAAAGCCGGAGGGCTTATACTTAATACATGATAAATAAAGAGGAAATTGGTTAATAAGCTACTCAGAGACATGGTTAATTTTTACTTTTCGACGCGAATAGATTATAGCTGTTTCAAATTATCTGCCATAGGAAGACAATGACCGGATCCATTATACCGCCAAGCCCGAGCCAATCTGAATATGAGGCTGGTGACGCTCAAACCCATATCGTGGGTGATCATATGTTCAAGCAAGAAGACCCCTTTGCACTCTTTAATGAATGGATGATGGCTGCCAAGGCGGAAGAGATAAATGATCCTAATGCTATGTCCTTGGCGACTATTGATAAGGACGGTCTACCTGACGTCCGGATTGTTTTGCTTAAGGATGTCGATAAACATGGTTTCGTTTTTTATACGAATGGCCGGAGCAAAAAGGGACAAGACCTTGCAGACAACTCCGTCGCCGCCTTATGTTTTCACTGGAAATCACTTGAGCGTTCCGTCCGGATAAGGGGCGCGGTTGAAAAAGTAAGTGATGCGCAATCAGACGCCTATTTCGCCAATCGCTCCCGGGGATCACAGATCGGGGCTTGGGCCTCTCAGCAATCAAAGCCTCTAAATACGCGCCGTAACCTCATAGAAGCGACTCAGACCATAGAACAGAAGTTTAAAGATGAGGACGTCCCAAGGCCCCAGCATTGGCACGGTTTTCGTGTGAAGCCCCAACAGATAGAATTTTGGTGTGCGCAGCCTTTTCGCTTGCATGATAGGCTGGTTTTCAGCCGTAAGACGATATCTGATGGATGGCAAAAGCTACGGCTCTATCCATAATTTGGAGATAAGGCTTTAATCCGCTAGGGTGAACGGACGGAGAGTAATGTGTTTGATTTCTTTTTTATTTGTGTTGTCTTGTTTATAATCTTCACAAATGTGATAAAAAAAACGGGGACGCCACAATCCCGAAAATCTAATAGCTCTCGCCCTGATACCACGCCGGAGCGACATTCATATCAAGATCAATTCAGGACAAATGGTCAAGAAAATGGGGCGTTTCAAAATGCAAAACAATATTATGCGGGCCAAGATATAGAATTCGGCAAACGGGGTCGGGCTTCGACGGGACAAGTGGCGCGGGCTTTAAAGAAAGCGAAACAAAACCGCGAAATCCAGTCATCGCATGTCTCTACGGCAAAAGATCGTAATAAATCCCGACGTTCGGATTGGGGCGCAAAAAGCAGAGATATTATTGATGGTAAATTCATAGCCGCCTTGATGGGCGTTATCGCGATAATCTACATCCTATCGTCGCAATAAACGGGCTTTATTGGGCAGCCTGCTTGACAGGGAAGTAATCAGACTTAAGCCCTCCCACACCATCAGATCGTATTCGCCCGGTCTCTTCCATATGGATGAGATGTGCCAGCACACTATGGGCCGCTGCCGGGTAAAGCCGTTTGTCAATATCAGAGTAAATGCACGGGACCATTTCACTTATTTGCCGTGTGCCTTTGTTTAGACAATCTAAAATTTGGGCCTCGCGGCCATATCGGTGGTCAATATAGGCCTGTACGAAAGTTTGGACATCTTCAATGGCCGGGCCATGTGTTGGCCAGATACGCGCAAACTTTCGCTCTAAGATACGTTCGAGGCTATCAAGATAGTCTCCCATGTGACCATCGGGAGGGCTTACAACACTGGTTGACCATCCCATAATATGATCGCCGCTAAATAAAATGTTTTCTTCGCTCAGGGCAAAACACATATGATTGGAGGTATGCCCCGGTGTGTGAATGGCTTCTAATGTCCAGCCATCGCCGGCGAAGATATCGCCGCATTTAATCTGGATGTCGGGATTGAAAGTCAAATCGTCTCCGGCTTCCATTCTGACTTCACCGCCTTCCGGGGATTTTGATTGGCGGCCATAACCATATACCTTACAGCCATGCTCTGCGGCTAAGGGCTTTGCCATAGGCGAATGATCTATGTGGTGATGCGTAACAAAAACATGGCTGACCCGGCGGCCTGCCAGCGCTGATTTAAGAGCCTTTTGATGGTCTGGCGTGATGGGGCCAGGGTCTATGACCGCAACATTTTTATCGCCTATAATATAAACGCCCGTACCGGTAAATGTAAACGGTCCGGGGTTATTGGCAATAACCCTCTGAATATTGGGACTAATCTGCGTGCAGCTTCCATATTCAAATTCGAAATCTCGCACAAAAGGAATACTCATTCGCTGAGGTCCTGAATTAGCGTAAAGTGTCTAACATTCATGATTGAGCTATATAGCTTTCAGGACAAGCGGGGCAAGAGGCATGTTGCAAAATTAAGATTAATTATCAGCCGGATGACGTCACAATGACGTTATAGCTAGCGGGTATAATTTGCCGTTCAGCAAGGACATTATGCGCCACTGAAAAGTGACTTACTCGGCGTAATTGAATTGGGTTAATCGGCGAACCTGGAACACAGATTAGCCGTGACGTGTGCCACTAATAGAATAAATTTAAAGTTGTATATTTGTGAAATCATCACCAACTATTAGTTTTTATTTAATATTTTTCTATTTAAAGTAGTTTTTATTGAATTTTATCAAAAAGAGAAAATTTCACGAATTTCGCTCTTCAACGTTAACTCTAGCTTAAGCATCGAGAGCCATAAGGCCTGAGGGGTCGCCTTAACAAAGTCAATAAAAGACTTGGAAACTGGAACTAGAGGGGGTCCTTATGAAG
>CAZHPV010000006.1:0-77589 GCA_964534845.1 uncultured Caulobacterales bacterium | reverse complement strand
AATATACACACATGGGAAAATCAAAGCCGCTCCGACAAAATAGCGTATAAATATTGTTTCCTTCAAAAGAAGGACACTTAAAATCGCGGCAAAGACGGGCATCATTAATGTCAAAGGCACTATGACCGAGACGTCATATTTTTTTACCAAATCAAAATATTGTCCATGGGCAATGATCGACACGCATATGGCGCCGTAAAGGGCCGTTAAAATCAGTGGCCATTTCGCAGCGCGCCAGACATCCGCATGCCCACTCTCGAAAACACTCGTCGCCAAACTCATCACTATCAGTACCATAAAAGCCATCCACGCTACGTAAACTTGCCAGCTAACATCGCCGACCTTTTTCATAAGGACCGACCCCACTGCCAAAGATAGATAGGCAATCATCACATAGACAAGCCCGATATCCGGTTTAAGCCCGGCAGGCTCATAAATCATAATCATAACCCCTATAAAGGCACCAAAAATGGCTAGACCGCGCACCCATCCAATTTTTTCTTTAAGAAAAATTACGGATAAAACAGTGGCGAAAGGAATGAACATCTGGGCAACGATAGAGCTGCCCGCGGCAGGTGCGGTTTGCAAACCCGTATATAGAAAAGCAAGATGTATCGGGCCCACACAGGCACATACGGCAAGCAAGGTAAGAAACTTTTCTGGCCGCGGCTTAAATAAAAACAGGCCCATAAAGCCTAATACACAAGCTGCCCGTATCGCCGCGAGTAAAAAAGGCGGGACAGGAAACCGGCCTAAAGCCCATGCCGAAATTACGAAATTGCCCGCCCAACCCAGACAGCAAATCATCAGCAATGTAAAATCGCGCATATTCATTCTTGCGGTGTACAATAGCCACTCACAGAGTCAAAGATTCTCTTTGATAGCCGACACTCCCTGAGCTTCCCCTCCCCTTTTTTAACCTTGGCACACAATTTGCTTAAATAGGTAACTGTTTGTATTTTACTGGATGAGACAATGTTATTACCGGATTGGTCAACGGAACATACGGAGAAATTCCAGAAGGATATTTTTAAAATTAAACACAATCTTTTGTCGACTGGACTATTTTCAGACGATGCTCTGATTGATCTCTTAAATAATCACCCCAGAGATCAATTGGATGTGTGTACCTTAAGCGACCACCCTATATATCAATATAAGTTCAGAACCGGTGATGTAAGGGATGTCAACGGCGCAACCATAATCGAGGCCGTTAAAGCCGGCAGTATTTGGATTAACGTGCGCAAAGCCATGAATATCCATCCCGAATATAGTGAAGTTCTGGGTCAAATGTATGGAGAAATCGCCGATTATACGGGGAAAAAACCCTATAACGCTAATGGCGGCATTCTTATCTCATCACCTATTGCCAAAGTCCCTATGCATTTTGATGCCACACAAACAATCCTTTGGCATGTGCGGGGCAAGAAACGTATTTTCTTCTATCCCGACACAGAAGACTTTCTCTCGGATGAAGATTACGAAACCTATATGTTCCGTAAATCCGAAGACTATCTTCCCTTTCAAGAGGAGATGAAAGATCACACCATCGTCCATGATTTAAATGAAAACGAGATGGTAAGTTGGCCGCTTAACAGGCCTCACCATGTCGAAAACTTGACCTATTGCATATCTGTGACGACGGAATATTCAACATTTGAAAGCACGGTTAAAAATGCCGGCATGTATGCAAATGCGGTTTTACGGCATAAATTTGGCCGGACGCCAAGCTGGCGGGCCGCCTCAAAACCGGAGAAATATATCAAGGCCGGAGCCGGTGTCCTATTGCGCAAATGGGGTGCCTTGGACACGTTGGACGTTACCGATATTGTCGATTTTAAACTTGATAAAAATGTACCAGGTTACATCCGCGACATTGAGCCTTTTACGAGAGCCTTTTAGACCTGCACAAAAACGCCCGCTAGTTTTGCGACAACCTGACAGGGGCGTCTGCACCGCGCAATGTCAGCTCGACAACGCCCTGCGTTTTATCCACCACGATCATATCGCGGTAAGGCGTGAGCGCCCCTATCTCAGTCAGATTTGACTTTTCATATATGGCTGGTTCACTACATCTTACATCTGCCGAACCAATAATTTCGACCAGTGTACCAAGCTGTTTAGAGTTGAAATCCGCAGATCTGACCTGCGCGGTTACCATGGCTGCCATCTGCTTGTCGTAACTGTCCTGTTTCGCCGCCTCTGTCTCGCCCTCTATTTGGATATAATAGCTTTGCAGCATCAAATTATGCGCAGTTTCGAAATAGTTGTGATGGTCATTGGGGACAGCAGAGGATACCAGTTTCGCTGTGCAAGCACAGCCGGATTTAAGGCTGACCCCGTCTTCAAAGACAAGGTTTCGCGCTTCGTAATTATCCTCACATTGCGCCATAAGCACAGTATCCGCTTTCGAGAGATTGAGATGTTTTACCGCTTGATGCCCCTGCAAGGCCGTAAACCCAAAACCTGAAAATAACAAAACTGGCACAATGATAGTCTGCGCCTTTTGTTTTGTGTTGAGGCTGCGAAAATTGCGTAGATTTTTCAAGGTCCGAAACACACGCCGGACTTGCCCCGCTCCAATGTCTTCTAGATTAAGCATAGTCTCCCCCGAAAGATAGCTATAGGGGGCCGAGCTTACATTTTTGCTAGGAAATAAAGCTAATTTTGGCTTAACACCACGGCGTCGATACGCTTAGTCTACAGTCCAGCCTTCAGGCGTTTTATGCGCGTCAATAATAGGTCCGTCGACCTCATCGCTCTTCTGGGTTTTGTGCATAGACTCGAACTGGCTGTCCATTTCCGATTTCATGGTTTCAAATTGCGCGCGAGGGCCAAAAGGCTTGCCCAATAGCTTTGCTCGTGTCCATAAAACGGCAAAAACAGCCAAACCTAAAATAATAAGTCCGGAAATAACGAAAAACGCAAAAGCCGCTGAAAAAGCCAGCATAAAAAAACCACCAATAGCGGCAGCTACCAGCACAAGACCTCTTATCAGGTTTTGTACGACACCACCTCTGCCGGAAATATTGTAAGTATTGCTCATAGCCCGCCTAATTTCGGGTGTCAGATTGCTTTCGTCAAGCCCCTTGGTTTAAAAATCCACTTAATTGATAATAATTAATCCAAAATAGCAATTTTTTCAGCCGACCGACCCAAAGCAATCACATGTATAAACACAGCAAATCCGGCTTTCATTCAGCCTCTGTTAACGCGCATTTTCTCAATAGACAGGCCTATTGATTCACTTAGAGGTACTCATGAAAACCCTTCCTATTACATTGATTTCCCTTGCTGCACTGTCATTATCGGCATGTGCAACATTTTCGCCTAATCCGCAAAACGTGCTTTTGGCCGGTATTGCTGAAGAAAACATCAAACCCATTCCAACAGCCGAAGATGCCGCAACCGCCCAAGCGGGCAGTACGGATTTGCTATCAGCTGTCTCGCCAGACGTTGTTTTGGCAGAAAGCCAGATCCGCTCCACTTTCACAGACCCTACCTGCGGACAATTTAGCATGAATGCATTAGCGTTTGCATCCACTCCCGAACTCCCTGAGGGCGGGGCCAGTTTTGGAACAGGCCTCATGAAAACCATCTTATTGGGTACACTTGCAGGTGCCGCCAGTGGCGGGGTCGCCAGTTTGGGTATCGGTAGCGCCTTTGTTGAAACAGCTGTGGCCGGAACCGCCAATCAAATCGTTTTTAATTCATCAGGCCCCTTAGTGGACAAGGTTGTTCCCGATATTGGTGTGTCAGTAACCAGTGCTGAAAAAGTCGCCGAGATTAACACAGCGGCACAGCGACTGGGATGTGCTGAACCGGCTTGGGTTAATACACTCAGCACCACTGAGGCCGCCGCTTTGCTAGCAAAACTTAACGCTGAAGGCGAAGCCGCACGCGCAGCGCAATAAGCGCCCAATAGGACGTTTTGCGCAAGCAGATAGATCTAAACAAAATTTGAGAAGGCCCGTATTAATCACGGGCCTTTTTTATTTCCGCATAAGCCTTATTGATCATGGCCATTTTGTGGTTTGACAATCCGATTAATTCTCGGGGTAAGCCTCGGGCAACCAAACGGTCCGGATGATTAGCGGCCGCCATACGCCGATAGGCCCGTTTTAAGTCCGCATCACTTATATCTTCGTCCACACCCAAAATTAAATAAGGATCATCAGCCGCCCGCCCGATATGTGCAATTTTAATCCGGTTAAACTCACGGTCTGAAAAACCAAAAATGTCTCCGACCCTTTGTAGAAAGCCAAGCTCGTCTTGAGTAATAACACCGTCTGCGAGGGCGATATGGAAGAGGCCGTCCAGAACATCTTCCAATGCGGCAGGTTGGGCTCTGAATTTTCGGGTAATGATACGGGCATAACGCTCATATCCCAAAGTGGTTTGACGGGCCAGATCGAAAAAACGGGCAATCCCGGCCTCGTCTTCAGGGCTGGCTTGAAAAACAGTTTTGAAAGCCTCCACTTCCTGACGCGAGACGCTCCCATCAGCTTTAGCCATTTTAGCCCCCAAGGCAATCAGGGCCGCAGCGACACCCCCTTGATCCAGAAGACCAGGGCGTCCATTTTTATCAAAACGGGACGGCGGCCCAAATAGGCGCGCGCCTGCCGATAAAATTGACTGCCAGAGACTCATATAAAGCATGTGCCCTAAACGGGCTGCGAATTCAATCTTAGGTTTTCAGTAGACCTAATTATTGGGTGTTTAGCGCACTTGTTTTATGCAGGCCGAGAACCCGTCCTACGGAATAAGCCAGTTCAGGGCGATTGAGCGTATAAAGGTGAAAATTACTGACGCCCTCTTCTGAAAGAGCCGATGTCAGCTCGGCCGTAAGCGACGCTGTGAGTAATTGGCGCGTTGCCGGGTCATTTTCCAACCCCTCAAACAAGCCTTGATACCAATCCGGTACGCTCACCCCGCACATATCAGACATACGCTTTAAACCCTTAAAGTTCGGCTGAAGCATTAATCCGGGTACGATTGGCATATCAATGCCCGCATCCAGAACGCGGTCTTGAAACCGCAAAAAGACATCGGGCGTAAAGAAAAATTGCGTAATCGCGCGCGTGGCCCCTGCATCCTGTTTGCGCTTTAAATTATCCAGCTCGGCTTCCCAGCTCGCGCTCTCGGGATGGCGCTCAGCATAGGCGCTCACGGAAATTTCAAAATCTGCTACAGATTTTAAACCTGCGACCAGATCAGACCCGTAAGCATAGCCGGAACCGTGAGGGACATAGCGTGTGCCTATACCATCCTGAGGGTCACCCCGCAGAGCCACGATATGGCGCACGCCCGCTTGCCAAAACTTTCTCGCAACCGCGTCAATTTCATCACGCGTTGCACCCACGCACGTTAGATGCGCCGCCGGGTTCAAACTGGTTTCACTGGCAAGTCTTGCAACAGTTTTTAATGTATTCTCCTGTGTCGAGCCGCCAGCGCCGTAGGTCACGGACACAAAATCAGGCTGTAGACACTGTAATTTCTCTACACATGACCATAAGGCCTGCTCCATTGCAGGGTTCTTTGGCGGAAAAAACTCGAAACTCACACCTATATCATCACGCCCGCGCGCTGCCGTTCTGGCGGCAGTCCGGGCAATCGGACCCTTTTCAGGTATATCATGCCACGATGCGGTCTCTGTTGGAGCGTGACTATGCGCCAGTGCCATATTTCTCACCTATTTGTTGTGGTTTTTGACCCAGCCATATTTTCACATTAGGCTTACCTTCTGGCGTTTCAACATGCTCGGATTTTACGGTTTCAATACCAGCTTGGGCAAACCATTGCGTAATATCAATATCGCTAAAACCCAATCTCCGGTGAGCGTAGCGTTCCCTAAACTCGTCAAACAAATGGGGTTCAAAATCAACGACCAATAAAAGTCCGCCGGGCATCATGATGCGGGCCGCTTCTGTAATCGCCTCTTCCGGGTCTTCCAAATAATGCAAGACCTGATGGAGGGTCACGAGATCGGCAACGGACACTTCCAAGGGCGTGGCATGAAGATCGCCCTGCCTTACGGAAATATGACTATGCTGGTTACGCGCTAAATTCGAGCGTGCCACTTTGAGCATGTCCGTATTATTATCAATGCCCGAACCGCGCTTTATACAATCCGAGAACACCTCCAATACCCGACCTGTACCTGTTCCCAGATCGACCATGTAATCATAGGTTTTATCCCCGATCATCGCCCGCATGCGCTTTTCAATATCGGACTGGGGTAAATATTCATCCCCCAACTGTCCCCGATCATTAGCGACATTGGCAAAAAACGCTTCCGCGGCTTTTGCTCTCTCAACACGCACCTGCTCCAGACGCTTGGCGTCTGCCGCCAATATGGCGTCATGTTCAGGTAAGATAGCCAAGGTCGTCGCCACAAGCGCTGTAATTTCCTGATTTGAGCGTTTAATTCGCGAAAACACCCAACTCCCCTCTTTAAGGCGTTCAATGATACCGGCGCCCTCAAGGGCATTAATATATTGGGTAATCCGGGGTTGAGATAGTTTCAAAATCTGAACAAGTTCGGAAACTGTCAACTCCCCGCGAGATAAAAGCGCTAATATACGCAATCTCTCTGAGTGACCTAATACTTTTAAAGCTGTTGCAATTCTATCCATAATGGGGTGTTAGCACAGCTTATTTCAAATGTATATAAAAAAATCTTTATGTCTTTATATCTCTAATATTCAGGCTTTGGTCAAGCTGAGCCAAGCACATATCTTTGGCCCCTTCCAAAACAGTCCGGGACGTTGCGGTTTTGGCCATAATCCGTAAGCCGGAGTAAACCGTCAAAAATAATTGTGCCGTTTTCTGCACCCGCATTTTGTCCCATTGCGGTTTGACTTGCGCAATCGTAACAGCCAAAGCCTGTTCCAACCCCCCGTAAGCCCGGGTGATGAGATTAAGCGTATCCTTATCATGGGCCGCAAAATCAGCGGATGCATTACACAAAAAACAGCCCCGCCTCTCACCGCGCTCCCATACCGCATTTAACGGCGCCGATAAAAAGTTCTCTAAGCGCTCTTTGGCCGGCGTTGAGGTTTCTAACGTTAGATAGGCTATCGCCTCTTGCACAATAGTCTCATCATAATGGGCCAAGGCTTTGAGATACATGTCCTGCTTGCCTGAAAACACCTTATAAAGTGAGCCTTTTTGCAAACCCGTCGCGCTCACAATATCGCTTAGCTTAGTCGCTTCATAACCCAAGCTCCAGAACACTGACATGATTTTTGATAATATATCAGCTTCATCAAACTCTCTAGGCCGACCTTTTTGACGCTCAGAATTAACAGTCATTAGACCTCACAACATCGTTACCACATTATTCTTGACCAAATGGTTCCGAATAGACTATGGCCCTTGATATTATTTATAGACCAAACGGTCAAGAAAAAAGGAAATCCAATGTTTAACGTAAAAACTATCGCTGTTATCGGCGCTTCATTATTAAGTTTATCATTTAGTGCGTGTTCGCAATCTGAGACGTCTTCAACGGCTCAATCATCAGCACCCGCGGCAACGCCCGCTCAAAGTTCTGCTCAGGCCCAGAGTTCTGCCGCACTCGCCTCTGGGACATTTTCAGGTCGCTCAGATCATATTACAACGGGAGCCGTGCGCCTCGTAAAAACACAGACGGGTTACGGTCTTGAGTTTGCTGAAGACTTTAGTCTGGACGGCGCCCCTGACCCCATCGTGGCGATTGGCAATGGTGAGACCTATTCAAAAGCCAATAAGCTGGGCGCTCTGCAAAAGATCACTGGTAGCCAGAATTATGCTCTACCCGCAAGTTTTACACCCGGCCAATTTTCGCAAGTATATGTCTGGTGTGAGAAATTCGATGTCCCGCTAGGCGTTGCAACGCTTACTCAATAAGGCTCACTCATTTAGTGCGTTAGTCCTCTAAACATGCGCATTAAGAGTGCCGGCGGCAAGGGAAACCTTGTCGCCATTTTTTTATCGATCGAATTTTACGAATTTAAGCTTTTTAGGCATGTCGGCATCAGGGCCAAGACGACGCTTTTTATCCTCGATATAATCGGCAAAATTACCTTCAAACCATTCGACATGGCTATCCCCCTCATAAGCCAGTATGTGTGTCGCTACACGGTCAAGGAAGAACCGGTCATGAGAAATAACCACGGCACAGCCCGGGAATTTTTCAAGCGCCACTTCGAGTGAAGCCAGAGTCTCGCGGTCAAGATCATTGGTCGGTTCGTCCAGTAACAGCAGATTAGCCGGACGGGTTAGCATTTTAGCCAGATTGACCCGGTTACGTTCCCCTCCCGATAATTGGCCTACATTTTTTTGCTGATCGGTCCCTTTGAAATTAAAGGCACCCAAATAGGCGCGGCTCGGGACCTCGCGCTTGCCCAGTCGCAATATATCCAAACCGTCTGAAACAGCTTCCCAAACATTTTTAGAATTATCAAGCGCGTCACGGGTCTGGTCTACATAGCCTAGCTCCACTGTTTCCCCGATTTTAAAAGCACCTTCATCCGGTGTCTCCGCGCCGGTAATCATTTTAAACAGCGTGGTTTTACCCGCACCATTTGGTCCGATAACACCCACAATACCGCCGCGCGGCAATTTAAAAGACAGGTCTTTTATCAAAAGCTTGTCCCCAAAGGCTTTCGAGATATTTTCAGCTTCCACAACAATATTACCCAAACGCTCTCCCATCGGGATACGAATTTCGGCATGGGTGACAACTTCGGCCTCTGCCGAGTCTCGCAAGGATTCATAGGCCGATATACGGGCTTTAGATTTGCTCTGACGGGCTTTGGGGTTTGACCGTATCCATTCCAGCTCACGCTTTAAAGCTTTGGACTTACTATCGGCCTCGCGGCCTTCCTGCATGTTTCGTTTATCTTTAGCTTCAAGCCATGAAGAATAATTCCCCTCATGCGGATAGGCCCGCCCTCGGTCAATCTCCAGAGTCCATGAGGTAATATTGTCTAGAAAATATCTATCATGCGTAATCAATATGATCGCGCCGTTATATTTTACCAAATAGTTTTCCAGCCACGCCACCGTTTCAGCGTCCAGATGGTTGGTTGGCTCATCCAGCAATAAAAGATCTGGCTTGGAAAGCAAAAGCCGGCAAAGGGCAACGCGTCTGGCTTCACCGCCCGACAGGTTATTAACCGGACTATCCTTGGGCGGACACCGCAAAGCCTGCATAGCCATTTCTATCTTACTATCGATATCCCAAGCATCACGGCCATCGACCTGTTCTTGCAAGGCCGTCATTTCTTCCATGATTTCATCACTATAGTCTTCGGCCATTTTCATAGCTACAGTATTATATTGATCGAAGATTTGTTTATCTTCACAACCTTCAATGACATTGCCCCAGACATCCTTGGCATTATCGAGTTGTGGTTCTTGGGGAAGATAACCAACCTTTACCCCCTCGGCCGCCCAATGTTCGCCTGTCACTTCCGTATCCAGACCGGCCATGACCTTCATCAAGGTCGATTTACCAGCGCCGTTCACCCCGATAAGGCCGATCTTGGCATCTGGGTAAAATGATAAATGCACATTATCCAATATGGTCTTATTGCCAAATTTTTTGGTCAGACCTTGCATATGATAACAAAATTGGCGGGCCATTTCCGCACTCCGAAAAAAGGGGTTGATTTCGGGTCGGGATATGCGGCGCGGCGCACAGAAAAGCAAGCCCTAAGCCTGAAAATTTCCAAAATAGAGCTAACACCAAGCTCACAAAACCGTGCACAAAGCGGATGATTTTCTCACAATTCTCTGAACCGACGTGTTTCGACTAAACGGAGCTTGGGTCCTAATGTTAAATCAACACAACGACGAAGAAGAGAGTTTATCATGTTTAAGAAATTAACCCCCGCCCTTATGAGCTTAGCAGGCCTAGTCCTTATCTCCGGTATCGCTCCGCAAGCCTATGCCCAAAGCCCCGTTCAGCTTAACACCGCCTCGAACACTATTATTTCCGCGCAAAGCCTAAATAATAGACAAATCGCAACACAGCGTAATAATGACGGACTTGTTGGCGGCGTGGTCGGTGCAACGGCCGGCGGCTTGATTGGCTCGCAAATTGCCGGACGCAATGCACGCGGCGAAGGCGCTATTATTGGTGCCCTCATAGGCGGCATAACAGGATTTTCAATCGCAGATAATGCCAGCAAATCAAGAGTAGACAGCTTTCAATCCAAACGATTTAGCTCCCGTCAATTCGGCCAGACATCCATCGACTATGACCCGTATTACGATAGCAGATTTGGAAATAGTGGCCACGGCTTCAGCACATTGCACGGCCTTGGCGGATTTAGAGGTCGCGGGTTTAGAAGTCGCGGATTTAACACACCGGGTTTTATCAGCCGCAGATTTTAGGCTCTTAAACACCACCAGAAAATCATAAATCAGAGTTCAAAAGGCCCGCTTTAAGCGGGTTTTTTTTGACTCACCCGGTCTTATAAATGCGGCATAAGTTCAGCGGGGGCGCCGCTCTCTGCCACATCACAAAAAGGAGAGAAAGTTCGACCATTTCATCACGTATCACTGAACGAGCGTGTTTAGTCAAACAGTCCGCAATGACCTATATAGGAGTCATCACCAACGAACCCATAGGAGTTCAAAATGTTTAAGACTGTAAAATCAACACTGCTAACAACTTTAGCCGCTATTACTCTCAGTGCCGCTCTTGGCACCACAGCTAATGCCGCCGTAACACCCACAGCGCCGTCACAAAGCTTTAGCATAGCATCCGTTTCAAGCCCTGCCAATTTGGCAGCGTTAAGCACGGTAGAAATTGATGAAAGCGCAGAAGTGGTTTCATTGGCAAGTCTCTCCCATCGTAGAGGATTTCGGTCTAGAGGTTTTAACCGCGGGTTTAAAAGCCGGAGCTTTAACCGTGGTTTTAGAAGTCGTGGATTTAACCGCGGATTTGGCAGTCGTGGCTTCAACCGCGGATTTAACCGCGGAATTCACTCTGGATTTGGCGGCGGATTTGGTAAAACCTTCCACAAAAAAGGCATATTCATAAAAGGTTTCTAACCCCGACCTCATTACATTCCTTCCCCCCAACCTCAGCCCGCTTTCATAGCGGGCTTTTTTTATGGCTTATTATCAGGCGTTCCAGCTTTACTCGAAGTCCCGTACTTTCCCGCGTGTGGATTTTAAAGCCCCGCGCTTGGTTTTCGTTTTAAGCCTCTCCTGTTTCGCACTATAAGTCGGTTGTGTCGGAACACGGAACTTTCGTCGTTTTAAAGCAACCGCCAATACATCTTGCAAGCGCTTTAGCGCCTCTTCGCGATTACGGATCTGGGTGCGGTGATTTTGCGCTTTTATAATAATAACGCCTGAACGCGTAAGACGTTTATCCTTTAAGGCCAGAATGCGGGCCTTATGAGCTTGTGATAAGCTGGAGGCATTGACATCAAAGCGCAAATGCACGGCCGTAGAGACCTTATTGACATTTTGTCCACCCGGGCCTTGCGCCCGAACGGCCCGTATATCGATCTCTGATAAGTCGATGGAAATATGAGGTGTAATCTCAAGCATGGCCTAATATGCCGATAGTGGAGGCAATTTCAATGTCTATGAAAATGTCGACATCAGACATCACGGATTTAACACTTTATTAGCCATAATATTAGACCTTTAGCTGACTCGGGAGAAGAAGCATGCCTAAAATTACGTCACGGATCTTATCTGGCCAAAAAAATGTTTGTCTAATGCTGGTTAGCGGAACAATTTTATTGGGTCTTTCAGGATGTGCTTCTGTCAATAAAGATGTCCCGACAGTGCAAATCGTGCGGGAGGCCCCCAAACCCGCCTCAGCTATCCAGGCCTCGCATATTACCAAAGCCTATGATGCCCAAGCTCCCCTTCTGTGTGACAATGCCGAAATGCGCGCACGCGTAGCCGATGATAATCCGCGCAATGACAAAGCGCGCCTACTCGTTACCGAAGATGACGGCGTGAGCCGGAAAGTCATTGAAGACCGCATGATTGATTGCAAAGAATATTTCGCAGCAAGGGGCTTAAGATTTGCTAGTCATACATCGGCAACCTCTTATACAACCCTCCCCCAACAACGTAGCCTTCCGGCTTTTGTAACCACTCAGCCACAATCGCAAACCGTTACCCACTTTGAAAGACCGTCGAGCCAGCCCGCCAGTTTTAGTAGCTTATCCCATGAGCCCGCTACAACGCCGATTTTAACGCAGCCAAGCGCCATCCCGACCGCTGCACGTTCCGTCGTGAGCCGTGATGATGTTATCCGTTCTGTTGATGTTTCGGGCGCTGATGGCTTTTCCAACGCTGTCAGCTTTTCGGGTTCAGGCTCTTTGGGTGATTTTTACGAGGTTCGTCCCGGAGATAACCTCTATCGTATCGCCAAAAACAATTGTACGACTGTGCCAATCTTAAGCCATCTCAATCGTATAACCGACCCTACCAAGCTGGATGTCGGGCAAATTCTAAAACTACCAAGCCATAGCTGCTAGGCTCTAGGCGTCTACGTCAAGAGAGACTTTTGAAGTCACGAGCCTATTTGTGCCTCATCCTTATAAATAAAACTCGCGAGAATAAGGCCAACGACGCCGACACTAATCGCGCTATCGGCGACGTTGAAAACCCACCGGAAGCCAATATCTGAAAAATTGATAAAATCCGTCACTGCGCCAAATAACGCACGGTCAATCCCATTGCCAATAGCCCCTCCAATGATAAGCGCGATAGAGGTTCGGTTTAGCCAATCCTTTGACTTGGTTAGAACGTAAATTAACACGCAGCACATAATCGCGGCAAAAAGCGTAAGCGCCCAGCGCTTAAGGGAGCTATCGCCTTGCAGTAGCCCCCAACTTATCCCCTGATTACAGACAAGGGATAAATCGACTATAGGGCTAAAATCATAAAACAGACCGGGGTGGGGATTTATTTCACAAATATTGAGCGGCGCTTTAAAAAAATTGATTGCCCAATATTTGGTGAGCTGATCAACGGCAATAATAATGCCGGGTATGATAAGGGCAAAAACCCAAAACCCTTTAAACAAACCCTGTTCGGCCTTAGCCATTTTTAGCCTCCCATAGAGCTACGGCGGCGGCGTCGCGCGGGGTGATATCGCTTTCATATCCTTTTGGAGCCTTGAAATATTTCCAAGAGCGTTCACATTTGGCAAATCCCGTCTCGGCTTTAAGATCAGAAATAGAAATATCCTTTGCCTTTTGACTTAGGGTCACATCACTTACGATCAAATAATCCGCGAGATTATCCAGCGGGTTTTTCGGGTCCTTATAAATTTCTTGTCGCGAAACGGACAGGGATGAAAGCGCGGCGAGCAAAACGTCCTCGGCGGGGGCCGTGACACGCGCTTCTAATGAGGAGCGAATAAGACCCTCTTTGCGCAAGGGTTCAATGGCTTCAGAGACACGGTTACGAAAAATTCTTAAGGCTTTTATATGCGCGGCGATCTTATCATCCCGCCAATTTTCAGGACAGTCAGGATAAAGCTCCAAATGCACAGAACCATCCGCGCTGGGAAAGCGAGCTTGCCAGACTTCCTCAGACGTGAAGCACAATATCGGGGCCAGCCATGTGGTCAAACGAATGAAAATCTCGTCCATGACGGTGCGGCAAGCCCGTCTGCGCTGACTATCTACCGGGTCACAATACAGCGCGTCCTTGCGAATATCGAAATAAAAGGCTGACAAATCGACTGTGCAAAAATTAAACAGGGCGCTAAAAATACCCTTATGGTCGTGATCCAGTACAGCTTTACCATGCATGTCGGTAAGTTCCGATAGGCGGTGCAGCACCCAGCGTTCTAAAGCCGGCATATCCTCACGCGCAACGCGCTCGCTCTCATCAAAGCCGTCCAGCGCGCCTATCATATAACGCAGTGTATTGCGCAGCTTTCTATAGGCATCGACATTAGTCTGGATAATCTCGCGGCCGATTTTAAGATCATCCGCCCAGTCCGAACTCGCCGTCCAGATACGCATAATCTCGGCCCCAAATTGTTTGGAAATATCCTCAGGGCTCATTGTATTGCCCATGGATTTGGACATTTTATAGCCCTTCTCATCAACGACAAATCCGTGGGTTAAAATTCCGTCAAACGGGGCTTCACCGTAAACCGCGCAGCTCTCTAGCAAGGAGGATTGAAACCAGCCGCGGTGCTGGTCCGAGCCTTCAAGATAGAGATCAGCCCGGTAGTTTTCCGCCTTGCCTTTATGGCCAAGTTCACGGCGGGTTAAGCAAAAGGCATGGGTCGAACCACTATCAAACCAGACATCCAGAATATCTGTGACCTTCTCCCAGCCCGCATTATCCTCGGGCATGAAATCCTCAAGCGGTGTGTCGAACCAGCCGTCCACGCCCGTCTCTTTGACCGCGGCAAGGATACGTCCATTAATCGCATCTGCGTCACCGCGCTCAGTATGTAGCTCTCCGTTCGGACCGACAATTAAGGTGATCGGTACGCCCCAATTCCGCTGGCGCGAGATCAGCCAGTCAGGCCGCTCAGACACCATGGCGTTAATACGGTTACGCCCGCGCTCGGGCCAGAATTTAGTCTTCTCAATGGCGGTGAGCGCCTTTCCGCGAAGATCGTCTTTTGACATGGAGATAAACCATTGCGGCGTGGCGCGGCGAATAACGGGGGCCTTAGACCGCCAGCTATGGGCATCGCGCAAGGTGAGCATACCGCGCGCTAAAAGATTGCCGCACTCAACAAGCGCTTTCAAAACTTCGCCGTTCGCCTTGCCGTCTTGGCCACGTTTCTTACCAGAAGTGCGGATAACATCGAGGCCCTCAAAACGACTCGGCATAATATCGGTGTAACACCCCGCATCATCGAGGGTCATAGGTACAACAGGGTCAAGGCCTAAGTCTTCTAGCTTTTTCTGATTAGAAATCCAGACAACATAATCATCCTCACCATGGCTGGGCGCCGTATGGACAAAACCCGTACCCGCATCAGCCGTGACGTGAGAGCCTTCGAGAAGCGGCACAGGGAAATCATATTTGCCTTCGGCCCCTTCCATGTTTTTGAGGGGGTGGGATAAAATCAAGTTTCTAGGTGAAAGTCTCGCCAAGCGACTCCATGACTTAATGAGCCCTGCTTTCGCAATCTGTTCCCATAATCCTTCGGCCGCTATGAAGTTTTCACCCACCTTAGCCCAAGGAGCGAACTCTGACTCTTCAAGTTCATTCACCTTATAAACGGAATAACGAATACCCTCTGAATAGGACACCGCACGATTAGCCGGTATTGTCCATGGAGTAGTCGTCCAAATAAGTATGCTAGAATTTCGAATGGCATCGGTAGCTTCTTTTTCGCCACTTTCAGACCAATCATGTATAGAAAATCCTTTATAAAAGCCTGACACAGGAAACTTCACATAAATCTGTGTCGCCTTCCTATCCTTATATTCCACCTCGGCTTCGGCCAACGCCGTCTGCTCGACGGGGGACCACATAATGGGTTTGGAGCCGCGGTAAAGCTGACCCGTTGAGGCGATTTTCAACAGCTCGCCGCAAATATCAGCTTCGCTTTGAAAGTTCATCGTCTTGTACGGATTATCCCAATCACCGACCACGCCAAGGCGCTTAAATTCTTCGCGTTGTGTATCCAGCCACTCCCCCGCATATTCGCGGCACCGCTTACGAAATTCAGACCCCGGCACATCGTCTTTCGTGCGGCCCTTGGACCGAAATTCTTCCTCGACCTTCCATTCAATCGGCAGGCCGTGGCAATCCCAACCGGGGACATAATTGGCGTCAAATCCCGCCATTTGGTGAGAGCGGTTAATCATATCCTTGAGGATTTTATTAAGCGCCGTGCCCATATGGATGTGACCATTGGCGTAAGGTGGGCCGTCATGCAGAATATAGGGTTTGCGCCCCTTAGACTGTTCGCGTTGGCGCTCATAAAGGCCAATACGCGCCCAGCGCTCTAACCATTCAGGTTCCTTTTTGGGCAAGCCCGCCCGCATTGGAAAATCTGTCTTGGGTAAAAATAAAGTTTCGCGGTAATCGCGTTTAGTTTCGGTCATAACTGTCTCGAATATGTTTGAAAATAAGGCTTAAAACTCCCGACACGCTGTCCAATCATCTTAGCTGGTGCGCGTCGGGCCTATAATTCGCAGCCCTGATATGGATATATTCAAATCAAACATAGCGGCGGGGTAACACAGCCCGATTCACCCGTCCAGCATTTAGCGATAAAACTTGCCCGTGGGGGCCGCATTTTGTCTTCAACCCGAACTGTGATAGAGGCTTTGATAGATTCTCTCTAATCTCGAGGAACCACAAAAGGGCGCAACATTATTGATTGTCTAAGAAATAGGTCTGGTTTGAAAGATCGCTTTTATATCATCTTTTTATATCTGGCAGGACTATGCTTTGCCGCCAGCTATAATATGGCCGCTCACGCTCAACTTCGCCCCATGATTTACACCGAAACCACTGTGGAACGCCCTGTAAGTGAAGTCTGGTCAGATTGGACCACGCCGGACGGGATAGGCCGTCATTTTTCGGACTCCGGGATAGAAGATAATATTGAAATTGACCTGCGGCCGGGCGGTGACTTTAACATTGGGTATCTACCGAATAAGACTACGGAAGATAAACCCCCGCGCGAAGCCGGCCATATTTTAGGCCTGCAAACGCCCACACAAAAGGGCAAAGCCGGAAGCCATATGATCCAGTTTACCTGGCCCGTCCCGCCTCATATTACGGGGATAAACAACCATATGACATCGGTGCAAATGTGGTTTGTACCTGTAGGCGATCATACACGTATCAGGCTTTTTCAAACCGGATTTGGGGACAGCCCGAAATGGCTAAAAGCCCGAGAGTATTTTGAGCAGAACTGGCTGGAGGCCTTAGAGCGTTATGATCTCTCCATTTCGTCAGCCAAATAGGATTAGTGGGCGTCAGTGCCCATCAGGCAGTCCAGTCACCCTTTAGGGCTTGCCATAGCGTCAATAAAGAGAGTGCCGCTGTATCAGCGCGCAAAATGCGCGGCCCGAGCGAGACCGTCTGTACAAAGTCGCAAGCTTGTAAAATGTCGCGCTCACGCACTGAAAACCCGCCTTCCGGCCCGACCAATAAAGCGCAAGGCCCAGAAAGCGTTTCCAAAACGTTTTTCGCGCTTTGGGCTGCGGGTTCGCCCGCTAAAGCCTCATCGGCAAAAACAAGACTATGTCCCGCATAGATCTTGGGCCACATCTGCATAAGATCATCCAAATTTTTTATAATGGGCCGAATAAGAGGCACATCCATACGCTCTGTCTGCTCGGCCGCCTCAATGGATTGCAAGCGGGCTTTCTCAAGATTAAAGCGTGAAAACTGGGTATGATCGGTAATCAGAGGCTGGAGGGTCGTCACACCCAGCTCAGTGGCTTTTTCAATGATAAAGGCGGTTCTGTGTTTGCGCACAGGCGCGAAGATAAGGGCTATTTCGGGCGCTGTCATTTGCGGCCGCAAATTATCCAGACAGGTAAGAACCGCCTCTTTACGCGTCAGCTTGGAAAGCTCTGCCTCCCACTCCCCGTCCCGGCCATTAAATACTCTTAGCCTATCGCCCGCATTTTTACGCAAAACGGAGGATAAATAATGCTGCTGCGCTTTCGACAGCGCGATCTCGACACGGTGAGATAAATCGGTGTTCACATAAAGGCGGGTTAAGGTATAATTTTCTCGCATATCGCTTTCATAGCGTCTATTTTCGCGCTAATCACCCCTTATGTCGCCCTCACCTTCTGATATTATAAAGGATGCCCAAAAAAGCCATTGGGTTTACCGCGCCCCTCAAAGCTGGCGGCCTTACCTACAACTTTCAAGACTAGACCGACCGATAGGCTATTGGCTGCTTGCTCTGCCGGGGTGGATAGGCTTGGCTTTTGCTGGCCTTTCGCGGGGTTTGGAAAGTGCGGATTTAAAATGGGCTGTGCTCTTATTTATCGGCGCGGTTGCTATGCGCGGGGCGGGCTGCACCTATAATGATATTGTCGACCAAGACCTTGACCGGCAAGTCACACGTACGGCATTACGACCCTTACCCGCTGGGACAATCACTACAAAACAAGCGTGGATATGGCTGTTTGCGCAGTGTTTTATCGGCCTCGCTGTCCTGCTGTGCTTACCCCGATTAGCCCAAATTATAGCGCTTTGCGCCATCCCACTCGTCGCCGCCTATCCCTTTATGAAGCGCATAACGTGGTGGCCACAAATCTGGCTGGGCCTGACCTTTAACTGGGCCGTGCTTGTTGCCTATGCCATCAAGACGTCATCGATTAGCCAATCCGTGTTGATATTATATGCCGGACTGATTTTCTGGACTGTGGGATATGATACGGTCTATGCCTGTCAAGACAAGGAGGACGATGCCCTTATAGGCATTAAAAGCACAGCCCGCAGGTTCGGAGCTTATGTCAGACCAGCCGTCGCTATATGTTTTATAGTCATGACAGCACTACTTTTCCGCGCAATAGGCCTTGAGATTATCCAGATGGCCAATCCGGGTATCGAGGGGGGATTCTGGTCGAAATTTGCGAGAACACAGCTCTTAAAACCAGCCTTTGGCCTAATAGCTCTTTTATGTGCCCTGTTATTATCAATAGCGTATAGTCTGGATAAAGAAGGCAAAAATGCCTTGGGTCTGTTCAAATTAAACCGTTGGATTGGCTTTTATATAGTCTCACTATTGATCTGTTTAAATTTCTTGTGGGGCTTCAATTAGTTCACTCCATCGTGATACAAACGTAATTGGTCTTTTAACGTTTTTTAGCCTATAGAATGGGCCGAACAAGGAGCTTATATCATGTTAACAAGGCGCAAATTAGGTTTAGGTGCCGCTGCAATAGCATTGGCGTCCTGCACAAAGACAAGCAATGAAGCGCAAGCCGTGGAGACTAAATTGACCAACCAAGACTGGGCAAGCCTTTCCGAAACCGAGTGGAAACAGATTCTAACGGATCAGGAGTTTTACATCCTTCGTCAAGAAGGCACGGAACGCCCCTTTACAAGCCCGCTAAATGACGAAAAACGGGACGGCACATTTGCCTGTGCCGGCTGTAAACTACCTCTATTCAAGGCCGAATATAAATTCGATTCCGGCACAGGTTGGCCGAGCTTTTTTCAGGCTATTGAAGGCTCTGTCGAAACCAAGAAAGATTACAAACTCGTCCTACCGCGTACGGAATATCATTGCTCGCGCTGCGGCGGACATCAGGGACATGTCTTTAAAGACGGACCGCGCCCTACAGGCCTGCGCTATTGCAATAATGGTGTCGCTCTGGATTTTATCGCTGACGCCTAAGCGAATTTAGGGGTCTAGCCCCCAACTATGTCGCGGCTTTTATTGAGCCGCGTTAGACTGGGTTGATTTCCTTAAGCCAGCGTAAACGCTGTAAAAAATTTCATGAAATTTCAGGATTGATTTTTACCGGAATTTATCGCAGACTTTCGTCATGAGCCGTCCCATAGTGGGGCCGCATTTATGAAAGGAGGTCTGATTTGTCTATCTATTTTGAGGGGTCTGCCCAAAGCTGTTAGATCAGCCCTTTCGTAAAAACGAAATTGGGTAAAGAGCTATCTATCTTGAAACCGGCATGATGTCCGGTAAGACCCAAACTTCAAAACGAGCCCGCCTCATACTGTGAGGCGGGCTTTGTTGTTTCACGGAAAGTTAAACACTTATCGCATATTATAGAGCGTGAGGGGGAGTTTATGGCCTTAAGTGTTTTTTACGACGGGGATTGCCCCTTTTGCCAAAAATATATGTCTCTAATACGTATAAAAGAGACGGCTGGACCCATCACACTCATTGACCTGCGTGAACATCCCGACAAAAAGAATGACCTTATCAAAAAGGGATTTAATCTGGATAAGGGCATGGTCATAGATTTAGACGGCCGTCTTATAGGTGGCCATGAAGCCGTTAATCATTTAGCCCTGCTTTCAACGCCTTCAACCCTGTTCAATAAAATAAATAAATGGATTATGTCGATTGGGTTTTTAGCCGCGTTCCTCTATCCCATTTTGCGTGCAGGTCGATGGTTGGTTCTATTTGCAATGGGACGCACTCAAATCATGCCTGAAGAGCAAGGCGCACAAGCCCGCGCAACAATTTTCGGGCTTTTATTTTCGCTTTTCTCGATCTTCCATTTTTTTAATTACACGCTGAAATATGGACGTTTACCACCGGATTGGGACCTGGTGCTTCTCTTGATATCTGCAATTTTCTTATTTTTTAAGCCCCAATCTTCGCGCCTGCTTTTTCTACTTATGTTGACAAGTACCATAAGCGCTATCGCACAAGCACCTATTAATTCAAACCACACTATCGTCAGAAACTTTGCAATTTTAGGCTATTGGTTCGCCTTTATTTATACGGCTTTACGGGGCAGAAGCTGGACGCAAATTTTCACTAATTTCACCGTCGCCGGGCAAGGCACATTATTTGTAATGTATTTTTGGGGTGTGTTTCACAAAATCAATTCCGATTTTCTAAATCCCGACACAAGTTGCGCCGTGTCATTATGGCATAAAATGCCAACACCGCTTAATCTCATACGTTTTGATGCCATGTATTACCTTGCCATTTATGGCACATTTATCATTGAGACCATACTTGTCTTGATGTTGTTATCAAAACGTTGGCGCCATATCGGCATTATCTGCGGCATTTGTTTTCATATCTTACTCGCCCTTAGCGGTTACGCCATGTATATTACATTTACGACGCTCGCGATCGCACTGCACTGCCTATTCCTAAACGAAGAGGCCGCTCTCAATATACAAAATTCAACTCTCATGAAATTCATAACTGATAGAAAACGGCACCCAGTTTATATCGGCGCGGCTTTGATCTTGGTTTTTCTGGTGATCTTAATGGCTCTCACACGTCAATATTCAATAGTCACAATCCTTATGCTCCCCATATTACTGCCCTTCTGCTTTGTGATAATGCGCCATGGGAGCTCTCAACAACGCCTAACCCCCACCGAAAACCGCGCGAGTGCCAATGTTATTGGTGGAATGGCAACAGCTCTATTTTTTGCAAATTGCGCTATGCCCTATTTTGGTTTGAAAACAGCACAGGCGGTAAACATGTTCTCAAATTTGAGATTGGAGGCCGGCGTTAGTAATCACTTGGTGATGAAAAACGTCCCTAAACCGTTTAAATATTTGGAAGATGTCGCGAAAGTCACCGAGGTTACGCCGCGCAATATTATAGCCACATATGACGTGAATGAACGCGCTGAAGTTTATTACGACCTCCTCGCTTTTGTATCTGATACGCCCGGCGCTGTCGTAAGCTATACACGTAATGGCAAAGCCTATAAAAATATGACCGCCGACACCTTATCAGAAGATATTGAAACAATTCTACATCCAAAATGGTTTCGTAAATGGTTTCATTTCAGGCCGGTCAGGCTAACTGAGCCCAGAATCTGCGGCTAAAATTTAAATAAAAAAAACCGCCCAAAAACTGGGCGGTTTATCGTGTTTTAACTTTAATCTATGTGGCTTTAAGAGCCTGGAAAATAATTCCCGACTATCAGACATGTACCATCAGGCTGGGCGCGCGTACCTGTTGGGCAATTGAGTACAGTCGAACCACTTGAGTAGCTAGACCCCGAAGATGTGCTTGTCGTTGTTGTTTGGGTTGTACCTGAACCATGTGATGTCGTCGTCGTTGTTCCTGAACCATGTGATGTGGTACCGGTTGTACCTGAACCATGTGATGTCGTGTCAGTGGTACCTGAACCATGCGATGGCTTATCACCGGATCCATAAGCTTCTTTAGCTTTATCACCAGAGCCATAGGATTCTTTGGCTTTTTCGCCAGACCCGTAAGCGTCTTTGGCTTTTTCGCCAGACCCGTAAGCGTCTTTGGCTTTTTCCACAGCGCCGTCAGTGGCTTTGTCAGCAGAACCATAGGCCTTATCTTTTGCTCTTTTGACAGCTTCGTCCTTAACGGTATCCACCACCTTATCCTTAGCGGCACCGCTGCCGTAAGATTGTGCGATAACCGGCGTGGCTGCAAAAAGGGCTAAAGTCGTTGAAATGATAAGCGCGGATTTAAATTTAGTCATGAGTATCTCCTGAATATCTCTTGTGAAAATCCGGACCATACTAAAAGCTTAAATATGTCCATCTCAAGGCATATTTTCTCAAATTTACTTAACAGAATAGACACATATATGTGAAGAGAACTCCGCAATAAGACGCTTGACTAATGGATTTTTCTTAAAAAATGTCGTCCTAACATCGCGCGTGAGAGATACAATATCGCCGCGACCTTGAGGCCCAATTCGCCTGAAACACTACAAATCGAAATCATTCGCGCCGTAAAATAAACTCCGTTAAGGCATTTCCTGACCAATGGCTCATAAAACGGGCTTTGACATCTTGGGGCTCATAAACCGTCTCAACCCACTCCATAAAGTCCGTCCCGTGTATCTCGGCATAGGCGAGGTAATCCTTAAAGAAGAAATCCAACATGCCAGTTTTCCCCTGACGGACATGTAAATATTTAAAATCCAACTGCTCAACAGCCTTTGCGATGGGCTCGCCGAGTTTAAAATGTCTATACAAAACGCCCATAATACCGGTTCTATCTGCGCCGGATTTACAATGCATTACGGCAGGGTATTCTATCGTCTCAAATAAGTCACGCGCGCCCTTTATTGTCTTAGCGTCATGTACATCGCGCGAATACATACGGTAATCAATTAATGTTAAGCCGTGCGCCTTGCAGGCCTCCTTCTCTAGAAGATAATAGCCTTTCGGACTTTCTCCGCGCAAATTGATAACCGTTTTAATCCCCATATCTGCCCATATAGCAATCCGCTTTGGTGAGGGTTGATTTTCACGATACATCCCCTCACCCAAATGATGATGATTGTGAAACCACAGACGCAAAAACCCGTGATCGCCCCAATAAAGCTCGCGCAAGGCCTGTTTTCTATGAGCTGGGATATTGAGGTCTAGGCTCATCTGTCATATGCCTTTAAAGATTAAAACACAGGCATAACAGGGAGGCCGCGCGTGTTCAAACGCTTCATGCGCTCAAGCGCCTTACAAAAAGCATTAGGCCTGTTAGTCGCGGCCTATATGGTCATTGTAAAATACACCACCCGTTGGGATTTTGAACGCAGCGACATAGCAGCTCCGATTATTGGAAACGGCGAAGGCCTTATTGCCCTAACCTGGCATTCGCGGTTTTTAATGCTAAATTCAGCATGGAAAAAGACTTGGCAACCTCCGCACGTCCTAATCTCACGTTCGAGAGACGGTAATATTGTCGCCCATTGTTCCCACTTTCTCGGCCTTAAAACCATTCGGGGTTCCGCGCGCAAAGCAAAAACCACAAAAGCTAAAGGCGGAGCAAGAGCCTCTCAGGAAATCGTCACAGCTATTGCAGACGGCGCCTGCATCGTCATTACCCCTGACGGCCCGCGCGGCCCAAGGCAACGACTTAGCCACGGCCCGCTTAGATTGGCGCGCTTAACAGGCGCCCCCTTGCTCCCCTGTAGCTTTGCCGTAAGAAACCGGAAACAATTTACCACATGGGATCGTTTTATTTGGCCCTTGCCATTTGGACGCGGGAAAATCATTTGGGGGACACCCGTCTTTATCCCTCCCCAGACAGATGAAACGACGCTTGAGACCATTCGTCTAAAAATCGAGACGGAAATGAACCTTTATCTGGCAAAAGCAGACAGTGCGCTCGGCCTTACGCCAACAGAACCGGAACCGCTATAGCCATGAGGGAAAGACCAGATATGCCCGTATCAGACACGGCCCTCATCCGTAGCTATTCGGGATTGACGCGCATGCTATCCCCTTTCCTACCCTTGTGGGTAAAGCGTCGAGCGTTGCAAGGAAAGGAAGATCCCAGCCGCAGTTCTGAGCGCTTTGGTAAATCGCAAAAGCCGCGACCTGAAGGCCCGCTTATATGGATGCACGGTGCCAGTGTAGGCGAATGTACTATGCTTCTGCCCCTGATCGATCGGTTTTTATCCTATAATCCCAAACTCAATGTTTTGGTGACAAGCGGCACGCTGAGTTCCGCCACTTTATTGGCAAAACGCTTACCCAAGCGGGCCTTTCATCAATATGTTCCGCTGGATGCGCCTAAATCTGTCAGTAATTTCCTAGATCATTGGAAGCCGGATATGGCGATATGGGCAGAATCAGAGATTTGGCCAAATCTGATACGACTTACATCAGAGCGGAATATAAGCATGGCTCTGATAAATGCCCGCCTCAGCGAAGCCTCGCTTAATGGGTGGCGCAAACGACGCAAATCCGCGATTGCCCTCTTTGGGTGTTTTGACAAAATTTTGGCAGCAGACGAACAAACCGCCAATAGTCTCTCGGTTTTACTAGGCAAAAACATTGAGCCCAGTGGCAATCTTAAAGATGCCGCGCCCCCATTATCCTATGACGAAAAAGAACTTAAACGGCTTAAGAAAAATCTTGGCAACCGACCCGTTTGGTGTGCGGCCAGCACGCATGCCGGCGAGGATGAACTCATCCTTGCCGCTCATGAATCGCTTTTAGAGGAGCATAAAAACGCCCTGCTTATTCTCGCGCCCAGACATCCAGAACGGCGCGACGACATAACGGCGTTAATGGATAAAATGCCCCTATCCTACAGGGTGAGGTCGCAAGCTGAACGCCCACTAAGCTCTAACGCTGTCTACTTTTTTGATAGTGTGGGTGAATTGGGGTTAGCCTATAGTCTTTCCCAGATCAGCTTTGTGTGCGGCTCATTGATAAAAGGGCTTAAGGGTCATAATCCCCTCGAACCCGCCCGGTTGGGCAATGCCGTCTTAACAGGGTCGCATATTTCCAGTTTCGCCGATAACTACATGTCGATGTTTGCATTTAATGCTGCAGAACGTATATTTAATCCTGACATGATCGCCCCAGCCCTATCACATCTGTTTAACAATCCCGATGAGCGTCTTATGCGCGCACAGGCAGCTTTGAAGTTTTCGCAAAGCCGGGATGAAATTTTGGACTATGTGTGGGACGAAATCTCACCCTTGTTTAAAGGCCGGATATAATGAGACCGCCAGAGTTCTGGCTTAATAAGGACGGGCGCGATAGTGCCCCCATGATCCGGCTTTTGCTTACGCCCTTTTCGTGGATTTACAGCTGGTTTAGTGCAAGGCGTATACAAACCACACAAAGCTATGATCCGGGTATACCCGTTATATGTGTAGGCAATGCGACATTGGGTGGAACGGGCAAAACACCCGTAGCGATATATTTGCTCAAAAGCCTGCGGCGTTTGGGCATTAACGCTGTAACCTTAACGCGCGGGTATGGCGGGCAGGAAAAAGGCCCAATAATTGTCAGCGAAAAGCACAAGGCGCTGGATGTGGGAGATGAGCCTTTATTACTCGCCAAACACGGCCCGGTCTGGGTGGCCGCGGGACGGGATGACGGAGCACGTGCCGCCCGTTCATACGGCGCCTCCTTAATTATTATGGATGACGGGCACCAAAACCCTTTGGTTGAAAAAACATTATCGCTGCTCGTCGTGGATGCGGAGACGGGATTTGGCAATGGCCGCGTTTTTCCGGCAGGTCCACTACGCGAGCCGGTAAAGGCCGCACTTGAGCGTGCAGATGCCGTCATTTTGATGAAGCCCTATAAGGATTTCACGATTGATGAAGATTTAAAAATCCAGCTTAAAGGACAGATATCCATTTCCGCCTACCTAGCCCCGCAAGCTCCGCCACCTAAGGGCAAATTATATGCCTTTGCCGGCATAGGCCGTCCCAATAAATTCTTCGACGCCTTGCGCCGCAACGGGGCGGATCTGGTCGAGGAAATTCCCTATGCCGATCACTATAAATATAAAGAAAGCGATGTGGAAAATCTTTTTATGCTCGCCACAGAATACGGCGCAGCCCTGATTACAACAGAAAAAGACCATGTCCGCCTGCCGCGAGGTTACAAACGCGGAATTCATGCGTGGCCGGTTTCTGTTGTCTTTGAAGACGAGCTGACCTTACGCCGCTTACTGCATAGCCTCATCGAGCGCGCGCGTGCGCTTCAGACCGCTAAATAAAGAGCCGGACTTGCCAAATAGTCCGTCAAAGCCGCGCTCCGAGCCTTCAATTTTCCGAAAACTGATCTGGCGTCTCGAGACATTGGCCTATGACGGAGTGAGTGTCGTCTTAAGGCTCTTACCCTTTGGGACGGCCTCGGTGTTTGGCGGCTGGCTTTTGCGCCTGATCGGACCGCTAAGCTCAAAACAGAAAATCGCTAAAACAGGGATCGAGATAGCGTTTCCTAAACTGACTGATACGGAGCGTACGCGCATATTATCCGATCAGTGGGATAATCTGGGGCGTACATTTGCGGAGTTTCCTCTCATGCACCGCATCAAGGCTTTCGCCCCTCATTCGCGCGTGACGATTTCCGGAGTTGAGAACCTTGACCTATACCACCCTGCAATTTTTATATCCGGCCATTTTGCAAATTGGGAGGTTATGGCAACAGTTCTAACCCAGTCCGATCACACCGTTAGAATTACCTATCGTCAGCTCAACAACCCCTATATGGACCAACGCATTATAAGCCAGCGCCAAAAATATGGCACGAAATTCCTCGTACAAAAATCAACACATAAGGGCGGGCGTGAATTGTTTTTGGCCTTAAAAAATAATGAGAGCATTGCCATTCTCAATGATCAGAAATTCAATCAAGGCTTATCTTTGCCCTTTTTTGGTACGCAGGCCATGACTGCAACAGGCGCCGTCAGGCTGGCGCTAAAGACCGGACGCCCACTTCTATCAATGAGCGTTACACGCAAAGGCCCGACATTTCACGTAACGATTAATCCGCCCTTTAAGCTTGAAAATACGGGCAACCGTGAACGAGATGTCGAAGCCGGCGTGCTTAAAATTCTGGATTTCACCGAACGTTATATTCGCGCTAATCCCGGCCAGTGGTTCTGGACACATAGGCGTTGGCCGAAACATCACTATAAATCACCGAAATAGCTTAATGCGCATCACGTGGCCCCTCATCACGTGGCCAATGTGTTAAAAGCTCTGGGTCAAGATTACGGTTGCGCCATTTAAGACGCCAGCATAAATGCGGGCCTGTCGAACGGCCCCGGGTCCCGACCGTGGCGATTTGCTCGCCCTGCTTTACGCTTTGGCCCGGCTTGACCAATATTTCGTCCGTGTGCAGATACATGGAAATTAAACCCTGCCCGTGATCAAGCAAAACCATCGCGCCTTCGAAATACAAATCATCATCGGCCAGACTCACAATCCCGTCCGCTGGCGCGTAAATCGGGGTCCCCTTCGCGGCAGCCAAATCTACACCGTAATGTGGCCGTTTTTCTTCACCGTTTAAAATACGTTGGGCGCCAAAATTGGTTGTTTTGGTGTAGTCTTTTACCGGATAGATAAAGCCGTTTTTAAATCCCAGAACATCAGAACGCGACGCAAAGCCGACTTTCTTTCGCGCCGACGCAGACCGAATTTTCTTTAGTTGAGCCTCAGTAAAAGTGGAAACTTGCGAAGGCGGCAGGCCGTCAATACGCGAAATATCATAGTCTCTCGCCTCGAGATCAAAACTGATACGTTCGCCCTGCGTCTCGATAAAATTAGATTTTTCATCACGGTCAAAACCGACAATAAGCCGTCCCTCTGCATCCGCATTTTCAAAATAGAAATCAGTCTCGGAGCGCGCGATTTTGACCTTGGCATTAGGCAGGGTTTGGCACAGTACCGCACCGCCCTGTTGGATTATGCCTTGGCATGTTATTATAGAGCGCTTTTCCTGAAAAACGGGGGCGGCTGCAGGCGTATTTTCTAACGCTTCAGGCTCAGCGCTATTTGAGCGATTGACCTGACGATCAATTTGAGCCTCGACCTCTGACTGAACCGAGCAGGCAGATAACAAAAAGCCCAATATCAGCGCAAGCCCTCTCAAGATGGGTTAGCCTTTTTCCACGCCGCGAGCGAGGCCGCCGCATCTTTATAGGCTTCTTGGCGCTCCGCACTCCAATAGCGCAGACGGTCAAGCGGAATAGCCTCACCCGTACTGGCACATTTTATAAAATCGCCCATTTCCATGATGGTAAAGTCACTATCCCCAAAATGGATTTTGGCCTCACCTTTTAAAAAATTCGTCATAGCATACCTATCAATATCTTAAATCATACATAGCGCGCCCCGCGCCAAATCAAAAGAGGTCAGGCTGTATTTTCTTACCGCTACCAGATGGCTTGGCCTTTTTTGAACGCACGGGCCGCGGCGACTTTGCGCCGTCATTAATAACCGCCTGTTGCGTACCGTCATGAAAGCTCAGCGTGACCTCTTGGCCGGATTTAAGAGATTTTGACGTGCGAACAAGCTCACCCTCACCCGTCGTCACAAGAGCATAGCCTCGCGCCAGAACGCCTTGATAGCTATAAGCCTCCAGCAAAGCCGATGCTCGCACCAGCCTGTCTGTTTGCGCACTCAATTTACGTTCAATCGCTTGGCGGGCCCGGCCAGACACTGCGCTAAGCTTTTCAGAATGGTGCCGGGTTCTTGTCTTGAGAGTATCAGGACGCAAGCGTGCCGACAGCAGGTTTAGACGGTTTTGCGGCTGGTTTAACAATTGACCCAAAGCCGGAATCCGGGCGCTCATCAGTGCCAATTTTTGAATTTTCGGAGCTAATAATAGCTCCGGGTTTGGCAGGCGAGCCAGATCAAGCCTCTGTCTTGGAGGCGCTAAGACCGCTTCAAGCTTGGGCATTTTTGCCGCTGTTAGCCCGGCTCGTTTTTCACCCAAATTTCGAGTTAAACCCCGAGACAGGCGCACACCGTAATCCTGTACAGTCACTAAATAATCAGCAAGAACAGGCACTGCCACTTCGGCTGCACCTGTCGGTGTGGGAGCGCGGTAATCGACCACAAAGTCGATAAGTGTCCAGTCCGTCTCATGCCCGATCGCGGAAATTATCGGGATATCCGAGGCCGCCGCCGCCCGCGCGACACGCTCCTCGTTAAAACACCACAAATCTTCCATCGACCCACCCCCGCGAGCCACAATAAGAACATCGGGTTTAGGAAACCCGCCGTCTTTATGCGCATGATTAAATCCGGTAATCGCCGCAGCAATCTGATCGGCAGCTTTCTCGCCCTGTACCAAAACCGGCCACACAACGACATGAGAAGGAAAACGGTCCGAAATGCGGTGGAGAATATCGCGAATAACCGACCCTGTCGGAGATGTGACAACGCCAATCGTTTTTGGCAAAAAGGGCAGCTCACGCTTACGGTCTTGATCAAACAGACCCTCAGCTGCCAGCATTTTCTTGCGCTTCTCAAATAGCGCCATGAGTGCACCCGCACCCGCCAGCTCCATTTTATCAATAATAAGCTGGTAATTTGATCGTCCAGGATAGCTTGACAGCTTGCCTTCGCAAATGACCTCCATACCCTCTTCCGGACGCATGCTCAGGCGGCCCATAACCCCTTTCCAAATGATGGAATTAATCACGGCCTTGTCGTCCTTAACGTCCAAATAGCAATGGCCGGACTTTGCAATGGTCACACGTCCCAACTCCCCGCGCACGCGGACATGGCCGTAAGTCCGCTCGATAGTGCGCTTTAAATCATTGGCCAATTCAGAAACGGTAAACTCATGCACATTCGTCAAAGATGCTGCGTTTTCCGGCTTGGAATTTTCTATCACCCTGTCACCTGACACATATATGGCCTTTTCCTCTTATCTGATCGTGAAACGGAGCTTTATTTCCGCTTTCATATTGGATTCGTCTTCGGTTATAGACTAAAACTCGCCGCAAGGAATCACAGATTAGGACAAATTATGAAAGTCTTGTTGATAGGCTCTGGCGGGCGCGAACATGCCCTCGCTTGGAAAATCCTGCAAAATAAAAATGTCGAGACGCTGATATGCGCGCCCGGCAATGCCGGAATGGCCGAAATCGCAGGCTGTGTTGATATCGCCGCCGATGACATTACCGGGCTTATCGCCTTAGTGCGCCGCGACGGATTTGACCTTGTAATTGTCGGCCCGGAACAGCCCTTGGCTTTAGGGCTGGTTGATGAGCTCACGAAAATAGGAGTAAAAGCTTTCGGCCCGACCCAGGCCGCCGCCCAGCTTGAAAGCTCCAAAGCCTTTACCAAGGATTTTTGCAAACGCTATAATATTCCAACGGCAGATTACGGTGTCTTTAGCGACATCAAACCCGCCAAGGCCTTCCTCAAAACAATGACCCCGCCTTATGTCATAAAGGCTGACGGTCTGGCCGCCGGAAAAGGTGTGGTGATCGCCGAGGACTTAAAAACGGCGAATGCGGAGCTAAAAGCCTTTTTCTCCGGCAAATTTGGCAAGGCCAGCGAGCAGGTCGTCATTGAAGAATTTATGCAAGGCCAAGAGGTTAGTTTTTTCGCAATTTCAGACGGTAAAACCGCCCTCCCCTTGATTGGAGCCCAAGATCACAAACGGGCTTATGATGGTGATAAGGGGCCCAATACAGGGGGTATGGGTGCCTATTCACCTGCGCCGATATTTGGGAAAAGAGAGACGAACAAAGTGCTTAAAACTATCATCCAACCGACAATTGACGGCATGGCAAAAGATGGCACCCCCTTTATAGGTGTCCTATTTGCCGGCTTGATGATGACGCAGGACGGCCCCAAGCTTATCGAATATAATTGCCGGTTTGGCGATCCGGAATGTCAGGTCCTGATGCGCCGCCTCGAGACAGATATCGTCGAAATTTTCCAAGCCGCTATAGAGCAAAAACTGGATAAGCTCGAAGCGCCTGTCTGGGATAAAAAGCCGGTTATCAATGTCGTCATGGCCACTAAAGGCTATCCGGGGACTTATAAAAAAGGGTCTGAAATTAGCGGAATTGAAAAGGCGAATACGCGCGAGGATGTCGTCATTTTTCACGCTGGTACGCGCCGCAATGAGGCTGGAGCCCTATGTGCCTCAGGTGGTCGGGTTCTAAATATTACCGCCAAAGCGGGAAGCCTTAAAAAGGCTGTAAATATCGCTTACACGGCGATTGATGAAGATATTGACTGGCCGGAAGGGTTTTGCCGGCGCGATATTGCCCATCACGCCTTGAAATAATCCGGGTTATCATTCCGGTAAAATCGTAGATTTCATGATCAGCAAAGTCGAGCCTTCATAATATAGCCTAATTCCCGCGCCCTTAACGCTACAAAGAAAATATGGCACGTGCGCTAAGGGCGTCCTTGGCAATCTGCTCTTTAAGGGCCTCGAAGTTCTCAAATTTTTGTTCGGCTCGAATAAAGCACCGGAAATCAACCTCTAAATATTGTCCATAAATGTCCGCGTCAAAATCAAAAATATGGACTTCGAGCCGCGCCTGTTCTCCGCCGACTGTTGGCCTATTACCCGTATTGGCCACGCCGTATTTATGCGTGCCGTCAGCAAGACGGACTTCCACAGCATACACACCGAATTTTGGCCGGATGAGGTCAGCAAAATCGAGATTGGCTGTCGGGAAGTTAATTGTACGTCCGCGCTGCTCCCCTTTTTGTACCAGACCCCCTACGCACCACGGGCGCGAAAGCATATGGGCGGCGTGAAAGACATCACCCTGCTCTAACGCCTTGCGAATATCTGTGCTGCCATATTTACCGTAAAAACGGTGCAATCCGACCAGCTCAAGGGTATTAATGCCTATGCCGCGTTCTGCGCAGAGCCGCGTCAGGCTCTCGACAGTCCCGCAGCGATTTTTTCCAAATCCGTAATCCTTACCTACAACGACATGCACTATCCCCAGACCCTGATGCAAAACCGTTTCGACAAATTGCGTATCATCCATTTCGCGCAGATCATCGTTAAAGGGAATTTCATAGAGAAAATCCACACCGAGGCTTGGCATTATCCGCTCTCTTATTTCTGCACTCATGAGACGGAACGGGGGCGCATCGGGTTTAAAAAATCTATAGGGATGCGGCCTGAAAAGCCCGATGCCCAAAGGCGCACCCAAATCATCAGCTAAACTCCGCGCTTGCGAAATAACTGCCTGATGTCCCCTGTGCAAACCGTCAAAATTACCAAGCGCTATCACCGCGCCCTTTTCTGATGGCTTAAGGTCCTTATAGGTCTGGAGGGTCTTCACAAGACGGGGGCCGCTTATTCACTCGCAGGGCGTTTCTTCACCACAACACCCGCATCACCGCGACAAATCTGCTTACCATTGACCTCACAATAGCATTTCATCTTTACGCGTCCGTTTCGCGGATTAATCTCGGCTACTTTTGCCACGGCTATCACTCTATCGCCAATAAAGGCCGGACGACGAAACCGTAAATTCAGCTCGACAAAAACAGCCCCAGGCCCAGGCAGATCATTGCCCAATACCGCCGAAATCAGAGAAGCCGAAAGCGCACCATGCGCGATACGTTGTCCAAACTGGGTTGTCTTGGCAAATTCCGCGTCGACATGGATAGGATTGTGATCGCCAATAATATCCGCAAAAGCATCTATTTTTTCGCCGGTAATGATCATTTCAGTGGTGGCTTCCATACCCACTTCAAGATCTTCCAGATAATATTTAACTGTTTCAGCCATTACCCTTTTCCGTATCCCAATCGATCACACATTACCATGACAGCATGGAAGACATATAGCGTGCCTGTATTTTATGCTCAACTAATAATGCCTTTAATTGTTCGGCTTTATCAGAGTGTACACCGTCAGCGATAAACAGGCAGTCTAGGTCTTCTTGTTGCGCGCCTAACAGGTCTGTGAAGATATTATCGCCAATCGCCAATATCCTGTCAGATGCCAGATTATATCCTAAAATTTCTGCAAGCCATGCGCGGCAAAGCCGGTAAATAGGCGGATGTGGCTTACCGGCATGGATCACCTCTCCGCCCAGCTTTTCGTAAAGTTGAGCAATAGCGCCTCCGCAAAAAATTATTTTATCGCCCCGTTTCACCTTAATATCTGGGTTGGCACATATAAGAGGCAAACCCAGATCGCGCGCTTGAAGCAAAAGCGCCTTATAGTCATCCGGTGTTTCCTCATCATCATTAAAAAGACCGGTACAGGAAATAAAATGCGCGTCTGCAAGATCGCTGAAATTCAGGTCCAGATTTTCATATAATACGTCGTCACGTTCCGGCCCGAGTTTAAAAGCAGGACCTGGCGCGCGGCGAGCGAGTTCATCAATTATAGCGTCACCAGAGGTCACAATAGCATCCCACGGTTCAGCCAATATCCCAATTTGGCGAAATTGTAAGGGTATGGCAATGGACGGGCGCGGCGAGTTGGAAATCAAAATGACAGGCCCGCGCTCCGAACGAAAACGCTCTAACGCATCTATAGCTTCGGCAAAAGGAATGCGCCCATTATGGACAACACCCCAAATATCGCAAAAGAGCGCGTTATAATTATCGGCGACCTGCCCCAAACCGGATAGACGTTGAAAATCAGTCATAGGCTGCCCTAATGTCCCCAATGCTAAAATGCAATGATTTTATACCTAAACAAGGATAGTCGCTATGCATCTATATTTGCAGGTTCTACAATTTTGTGTGCTTGTGTTTAAATATAAATAAGACAAGATGGCATCATCATAAAACACCCGAAACCCCACGTAAAACGGAGACATATGTGACCCTTGAACTGGTAAGCGAAAATTACGCAGAGGACCGCGGGGCCAGAAAGCCCGAGTTTGATCCAGTCTATAAATTAACACCCCCCATAGACCTCTCAATAAGTAAGAGCTTTACCGCCGGCCAACCCTTTGACGCCCTAAAAACGATGCGCGAAGAGGCTCCCATTATGTGGCACCCTATGGATAAGGCCAATATGGAAGGGTTTTGGGCACTCACACGCTATGATGATGTGCGCTCGGTGAGCCTCGATAACACCAAATTTTCCTCCCAAATGGGCGGCATATTAATGAGCTATTACAAAAGCGGGGATATTCGCCATCACCCCAAAATCCATAGTGCGTCACTTGATACAATGATTTGTCTGGACCCTCCGCACCATATGCAGCTCCGCCGAGAACATATGGCCTATTTCACACCGGGCTATGTAAAAGAGCTGAAAATCAAGGTTGACCGGAAAGTTTCTGATCTTCTGGATAAGGCGCAAACAAAAGGCCCCGTCATTGATTTTGTCGAGAATTTTGCCTCGCAACTCCCGCTTTTTACCTTGTGTGAAATGTTAGGCGTGCCTGAGAGCGACCGCGGAAAAATCCGTGAATGGATGGATATGCTGGAACTCGCACAATATGTGTTAGAGGATATAAATATCAATACGGTTGATCCTGCAATGGTTATGCAATTTATGACCAGCGTTCAGGACATGTTCGAATATGGCCAACATATTTTAAAAGAAAAACGCAAAAACCCGAAACAGGATCTCCTATCGGCTATTGCCAATGTCGAAATCAACGGCGCTAAACTGCCTGATGCCTATTTGGACGGTTCATGGCTGCTAATTATAATTGCGGGCAATGATACAACGCGCAATTCTCTATCCGGTACAATGCGCCTATTGCACGATTTTCCCGACCAGAAAAAGCAATTACTGGCCAATCCGGGCCTTATCCCCAATATGGTGCATGAAGCCGTGCGCATGGTATCCCCTGTTATGTATATGCGCCGAACAGCGACACAAACATGCGAAATCAGAGGGCAAAAAATCGCAAAGGGAGAAAAAGTCCTACTCTATTACGGGGCGGCTAATCGGGACCCCGAAATATTCAAAGATCCCGATAGTTTTGATATTCACCGCCCGAATGCAAAAGACCATATTGCCTTTGGCACAGGTTCGCATGTTTGTCTGGGTCAACGTGTTGCCAATATGCAGATCGAAGCCGCCTATAGCCAGATTTTATCACGTTTCCCCGATATATGTTGGACAGGGGAACAAACTATTTTGCCCAATGGGTTTACCCATTCCATCGGCAATCTCATGGTTGATCTCGGCCTTTAAACGGTGGCACGCATTAGGGGCTTAATTTAGGAGGTCGCATTAACGCCGTAAGGATCAACACCCTGCGCCCGAAACATCGCATGTATTTGGGGGTAATAGCTCGGTGGCTTAATCCCGAGTCTTTGGCGGACCACATCCAGCGGCTCTTCCATCAAAGCAATAATATCCTGCCGCGCGACTTTACGCGCTTTATTGCCCACACTAAAGCCCTGCCAGATTGCCCGAAAAATCGGTGCGCCCTTGGGTGCGCGTTTGCGAATTTCAAAACTCGCCAATATTGCAATAAAAATAACGCCCAAACCACGATTTTGGCCATAGCTAAAACTCAGCACACAGGCCTCGCCCATCGCATCCCGCCCGTAATCGGTTAAAACATGACACAGATCATGTGTGTCGCGAAGCCGCCAACCATACCATAAAATGTCCGGATCCAGCTCTTCATTCTTCTGTCTGGCAAAGCCCTCATATTCATCAACAAGGCCTTGAGCCGTCAGACCCTCGCGCTTCATAAAGTCAACATAAGCCCGCCCCAATGTTCCCTGCTCGAGAGCTTCCCATCGTGCATGATCATCCAGAATTGCAGGCAAGTCACGTTTCTGCTTTAGGCGCTCGCGTCCGTCTTCGGACGCCTTAAAAGCTGTAAATTTCTTGATCACGGCTTTGCCGTTTAGGGCCTGTATAATATGGAAGACCTGTTCCGTATCCTCCTTATTGGCAATAAGTTTCCGAAAATGACGCCACGCTTTTAACGGGCGGCGGCGATAGCGTCTTGACCGTGCTGGACTCTCTGGCATTTCAATACCGCTTTGGTCTGGCGTCGCGATTTCCATAACTTTTTCTACGCTTTCCAACATTATCTCGCTCTCGGTTATGAGAACAGCCTCACATTTATGTCTAAATCATAGTAGATGCAGTGAAATCCCGCAAGCGATAGGCTCAAATAGGGTTTATACGCGATTGAAGTGCCTCATGGAATTTCCATGAAATTTGATAGTAAAAATCAAAAAAACCAATACAGGGCTCTAAAAAAGGCTATACAAAACATAAGTTAAGGCTTGTTATGCCTTTCTGAAAAACCGTTTAGCTTACGTTCATCTTTCTTCAAATACAGGCATTGATGTAGGCCAAGATGAGTCTTGATGTGGGGATTCATATCTCCTTGGCCTACATTTTTTCAAAAATAAAAGGTCTTGCGCCTATTCTGACGTGCAAATGGTCTGCTTTAAACGTGGGTTTTAAGAGGCGAGTGGCAGGGTAAGTCCCCATGCATTATGCGCCAAGTGGATAATATTGATTTCATTACGGTGTTTATAACCGTCCGACCTCGCGATCTCTATAAGAGAGGTGGCAATTTCCGAACGTTCAGGGACATCTTGCAAATTATCCAGACAGTTTTGAATGACAACCGACCGCTCAGGGCCTTTCATTATCTCACCGAGATCTTCGCGGTAAAGCTTGAACCAATCCACCATCATGTGTCGTGTGAGCATGATTTTCGGACTGAGCCGAGCCTTAAGGGCCAAACCGGCCTCGATAAAGGCCTCAACCTCTTCTTGATAGACTTTCTCATCTGCGAGAATGGTCATACAAAATAATGTTAGGACGTCTTGCCAATGCGCAGAGTGCATTTTGACCCCTCCGTTAAAGCGCACGCCCCATTTCCCCAACATCTAATTACGGGTTTAAATCTTTAAGAAGGTTTAAGAAATTGGCGCTTAGCTTTTTGTCAGCCAATTAATTTCGTAAAAATGTCGAGCCTAAATGTGACCTAATAGACGACGACACTCCGAATAGATTTCCCCTCATGCATGAGGTCAAAACCCTTATTGATCTCGTCTAAACTTAACGTATGGGTTATCATCGGGTCGATCTGAATTTTACCGTTCATGTACCAATCTACAATTTTAGGCACATCTGTGCGGCCTTTCGCGCCGCCAAAAGCCGTGCCTTTCCACACACGTCCGGTAACAAGCTGAAAAGGACGTGTTGCTATCTCTTTACCCGCTTCCGCGACGCCAATCACCACAGACACGCCCCAGCCGCGATGACATGCTTCTAGGGCCTGTCGCATAACAATCGTATTGCCGGTACAATCAAATGTGAAATCCGCCCCGCCATCTGTCAGACCGACAAGATGTTCGACAATATCGCCGTCAATCTCATTGGGATTGACGAAATCTGTCATGCCGAATTTTTCTCCCCAGGATTTTTTGGAATTGTTTATATCAACACCGATTATTTTACTGGCGCCCACCATTTTCGCAGCCTGAAGCACATTGAGCCCAATACCGCCAAGACCAAAAACAATCACATTATCACCCGCCTGAACTTTGGCCGTGTTCGTCACAGCGCCTATTCCCGTTGTTACGCCGCAACCAATATAACAGCTTGTATTAAAGGGCGCATCATCACGAATTTTCGCGACCGCAATTTCCGGCAGAACTGTAAAGTTGGAAAAGGTTGAGCAGCCCATATAATGATAGATAGTCTGACCTTTATAGCTAAAGCGCGATGTCCCGTCAGGCATTAAGCCTTTGCCTTGCGTGGCCCGAATGGCTGTACATAAATTGGTTTTCCCCGACAGACAGGATTTACACTGGCGACATTCCGGTGTGTAAAGCGGGATAACATGATCTCCGGGCGTAACACTGCTTACACCCTTGCCAACCTCGCGCACTATTCCCGCACCCTCATGGCCTAAAATACTGGGAAAGAGCCCCTCACTGTCAAACCCGTCCAATGTATAAGCATCTGTGTGACAAATACCTGTGGCCATTATTTCCACCAGAACTTCCCCGTCTTTTGGCCCGTCAAGGTCTAGTTCGACAATTTCCAAAGGTTTCTTGGCTTCAAAAGCGACTGCTGCGCGCGTTTTCATATCTTTTCCCTATTCACCATTATGGCATAATCTTTCTATCGGCATTATTTTACCCATTTGCCCATAAACTCAAACCTTTTTTTACCAGCATTAAAAATTTATCTAGTGAGAATTAAATCTTCACGCTTTAAGATAAGCGCCGCACACCCTTTTTCGTAAAAATATCGCTATTGACATCGGCAAGCTTATGGCTATGTTCCGCGCTTAAATTTTGACTATGAAAGGCGTTCCGTTATGGCGAAGCCAACAACTACTAAAATCCGTCTCAACTCGACCGCAGGGACTGGATATTTCTACGTCACGAAAAAAAATTCACGCACAATGACCGAGAAAATGGTCAAGCGTAAATATGACCCGATTGCTCGCAAGCATGTTGAGTTCAAAGAAGGTAAAATAAAATAAAGCGCGGGCTTTCTAGATAGACGTTACCGAAACCAAGCCGCTTATGCGGCTTTTTTTGGGCTTGCCATCATGGCCTTATTGCGCCCTTCAAGCTTGGCTTTATAAAGCGCGGCATCGGCCCGTTTGAATACATCACGTAATTTCTCGTCCTTCAAGATTTCGGCAACACCTACACTTGTCGTGACATGCAAGGCTTGTCCGTCCAGATAAATCGGCGTGCCCCCAATCAAGGCCCGCATCCTATCCGCCGCCTTAAGCGCCTCAGATTGTTTTGTACCCGGCATGGCGACCATAAATTCTTCGCCGCCATAACGGCTCACGATATCTTGTGCGCGCATATTTGTCGCCAATCTTGCGGCAACTTCACGCAAAATCTGGTCGCCCATATCATGCCCGAGAATATCATTGACCCTTTTGAAGTGGTCAATATCGAAAACCATTATCGAAAACGGCTCATTGTGATCTTCCAAGGCTTTAAACATAGGCTCGATAGACCGGTCAAAATAACGGCGATTGCCCAAACCCGTTAAAGGGTCGGTCACTACCATTTCCAAATTTTGATTAAAGTTTTCGCGTAAATTATCCGCGTAAAATTTGCGCCGGATTTGTGTTGAGGTACGCGCCAGTAATTCCTGAGATTCTATGGGGCGCATCAATGTGTCATTAACACCCAAATCATAAGCCCGCACCATGCGGGTTTCGTCCTCTTGGTCACCGATAACAAGTAAGGGGATATCCCGTGTTTGCTCGCGTGAGCGTAGCGCTGCGCACAATTTCAAACCATCGAAGTTTTTGGACACCAAACTCACAATTATCAGATCTGCACCGCTTGCCAGTTTTTTAAGAACTTTTGCGGGATCCGCTTCGATCGTTACCTTATGGCGCATTTCCAGCGGGCCAGTAATTTTACGAGCGCGCGTTTCCTCATCTTCAACCAGCACGATATGGGCGTTTTCACACTTAATATTATCAAAGAGCGGACGCGCCTCAGCAACGGATTGCTGGGAATGTATCAAAAGCTGGTCTGTGACCATTTTTAAGCGCAATAGTGATCTGACACGCGCCATAAGATTAAAATCATCAATCGGCTTAGTCGCAAAATCATCAGCTCCCGCCTCTAGGCCTCGAATTCTGTCCTTGGTTTCTTCCAATGCTGTTACCATAACAACAGGGATATGCCAGGTATTGGGATTTGACTTGAGTAATTTACACGTCTCGAACCCGTTCAAACCCGGCATCATCGCATCCATTAAGATCAGGTCGAGCTTTTCGGTTTCCGTAATTTTTAAGGCATCATAACCATTAGACGCCGTTAAAACATCATAATATTCGGCGGATAACTTAACTTCTAATAGGTTTCGATTAGGCGCAAGATCATCGACGACTAAAATACGCGCGCTCATAGCTAGTCAACCTCTACAAATTTTCTCACAGTTGAGAGAAAAGAGGACACTGTTATCGGCTTTGCAATATAAGCTTCACACCCGCCGTCGCGAATACGTTTTTCATCGCCCTTCATGGCAAAGGCCGTCACGGCTACGACCGGAATTTTGGCTAGTTTTATATCGTCCTTGAGCCATTTTGTGACTTCCAGACCAGACACTTCAGGTAATTGAATATCCATAATGATAAGGTCGGGCTCGTATTTACGGGCCATCTCAATGGCTTTAAGCCCTTCACGGGTCTGAAAGGTCTCATATCCATGCGCCTCAAGAAGATCGGAGAACAATCTCATGTTCAATTCGTTATCTTCAACTATCAGGACTTTTTTCGGCATGATCTGTAACATATTCCCATTTCACCTTTTTGCAGTTCATTGACTGCGTCACTTTATTTATGCCCCTAACATAACACGAATATCCTTAATCAACCGTATCCTGAGCGTTAGGAGTAGATTAACCATGATCCATAGGGTATCATCCAGAACATATCAGGAACGATTTAAAAAGATGTAAAAGCTTGGGACAGGTTGACGACATAGATAATAACGCCCCCCAGTCAGGCAAAACACGGCTCACGACTTACTGCCGAAGCTGCGGCTCAGAGGAAGTGGAGCCTACCCTTTGCCAAACATGCGGGGGACGGCAATTTATTACCCATAGAGAACTCGCGACGCTCAGCATCGCTCATGTCGATTGCGATGCCTTTTACTGCTCGGTTGAAAAACGGGATAACCCGGAACTATCTGACAAGCCTGTTATTGTCGGCGGCGGTACGCGCGGTGTCGTCTCCGCTGCGTGTTACCATGCCCGCATTTACGGTGTGCGCTCAGCTATGCCCATGTTCAAAGCCTTGAAAGCCTGCCCGCAAGCGGTTGTAATAAGCGGTGATATGGCAAAATATGCCCATGAAGGCGCGCGTATAAAGGCGATGATGAAAACCCTCACCCCGCTCGTCGAACCCCTCTCGATAGATGAGGCCTTTTTGGACCTCTCCGGCACAGAACGCCTGACCGGGAAAACCCCTGCCCAACAACTTATAGATTTGCAAAACAAAATTCTGTCCGAGGTGGGTGTAACCGTGTCTATCGGCTTGAGCTATAATAAATTTCTGGCCAAAACCGCCTCTGATCTGGATAAGCCCCAAGGCTTCGCTGTCATAGGGCGTAACGAGGCGCTTGATTTCCTTGCCCCGAAACCTGTTAGTTTTATTTACGGGGTGGGTCCGGCCTTTACTCGCTCGCTCAACAAAGCCGGTATTCAAACTATAGCAGACGTTCGTAAACGCACAGACAAAGAAATGGCCAAACAGTTTGGCGATATGGGCTTGCATCTTGCCCGACTGGCAAGAGCCGAGGATAGCCGAGCGGTAAATCCATCAAGTGAGCGCAAAAGCGTATCGGCGGAAACGACCTTTAATAAAGATATTTCCGATCTTGAAACGCTTAAAGACCGGCTTTGGATGATTTGTGTGAAAACAGCTGATCGCTCTAAGGCTAAAAATCTCGCTGGACGCGTGGTTACCTTAAAACTAAAGACCAATTATTTCGAGACCGTGACACGCAGGCGTACATTGGCCCAACCCGTCCAGCTCGCTGATGTCATCTTTAAGGCTTGCGAACCCTTGCTGGAAAAAGAGGCCAATGGGAGGCGCTTTAGGCTCATCGGTGTGGGTATATCCGATCTATCCGTGCCGGTAGGCGATAGCGGCGATCTGCTCGACCCATCCGCCTTTAAACGTGGTGTGGCAGAGCGCGCCACCGACAAGGCCCGCGAAAAATTTGGCAAGGATGCGGTTATGACAGGCCGCAGCTACCGCCAGAAAACATCACGCCGTGATAAAAAGGATGATTAAGTCTCGCACGGGCACAGCTTAAAACGATAAAAAGTCCAAGGCCCGCCTGAGGATTCTGGATTTGGGCAGCTCATGGCCTATATTGCGCTCATCAATAAATTTAAGTCGCGTAAGGCCCGCTTTTTTATACTGTGCGTAACTTGCTTTCATTTCATCCCGCGCCTGATCTTTTCGGCCCGTAATAAAGACATAGGCTCCGCCCTCCAGTTTTTGCCCTAAGGCTTCAAGCGAGGTTTGTGATTTAATCGCTCCGCCCATCAAAACCGCCTCTTCAAAAATACCCGGCGCGCTCTCGACAATAATCGAGGCAATCCGCGCCCCGCCCGAAAAACCCGATATAAGCGTACGGCTCTCATCGAGCGCGTAGTTTGCATTCATATATTGCACCGCCAGAAGCGCATTTAAGATACGTTGATTGGCTGGCACTTTATTGCCAGCCCTGCCCGCACTGACATATATATAATTTTTCTTGGCTAAAACGCTTCGCCACGGGCGGGGTGGATCCGCTTTTGTTGACGGGCTGATATAAACAAATAAGCCTGCGGGTTTTGTCGGTGTATAGTCCGGCGGCACATATATGTGCCAAAGCAGACTCTGCTCAGCCGCGTAAATATGGGCCATTCCGGCAAGGTCTTGAGCGGCGACTATATCTGCTAATCGCACCTCTTTTGTGAAAGCACCTGTCTGCAAAGGGTTTGACTGCAAAGCGGGCGGTTGTGCGCGCTCTCCATTTAGGCTTTGCGCCTGTCCGTTAGCCCCCAAGAGTGACAAGAGGCTAAACCATAAAACATAGAGGCCCCAAAAGCGCAAAGGTCTCATTTATTCTCCGCTTGATATTTCGAAGGCCGGCCGCGCTCAATCAGCGCGATAATCCCCGCCACGGATAAAAACGTCACCAGAAACAAGACGCCTGCAATTGGGCCTTGCGGTGTGTCTGCGGGATTAAATGTACCCTGCTTGACCTGTAGTCCAGGTAAGAAAACAAAAACCGCATGAATGATACCAATAAAAACAAATGCCGCCCAAATCGCTATATTATAGGCTTTCGACTTAGCGATTGTGACTTTCTGCCAAAAGGCCAGACCTGCAGCCAATAAGGCCATTTCCAAGACAAAAGCCAGTACGGGCAAATCCCAAAGACCAAATCCCATCATAATGTCACTTCCCGGAAAGAGAGCCAAATCAGGACGGTGAACGATTAAATCCAGTACCCAGTGCGAAAAGACAAGACCCGCAATCACCCAGAAACCACGGGCACCTGCCTGTGGTCTTAACATCCGAAATAGTGCCCCCACACAGACGGCAAGCAAGAGCGAGGTCAGAAGAGAATGTGACCACGGAATATGAAATAACGGCACACCATTGACCATATCGGCATTGCCTTCGATCCCTAAAATTATCAGTATGCCGCATAAAATATCCATAGCTTGCACGGCTAGAAAGCCTTGCCAAACTTTGATAAGCGGCTCGCTTGTCCCGCGCTGTGTGTCCCAAACCGCCGGTCCGTAATGTCCCGCAAACATAATCTCACTCTCCCTACATTATTAAAGATGTGTGCCTTAAATTATACCAGCCTCGCGCATATCTTTTAAGACCCCGGGCTTATAGCCCAGCGCACGCAAAACGGACTCCGTGTGCTCCCCAAGCAAAGGCGAAGGCCCCAAAGGGTTTTGCGGCTCACCCCCGAACCAGACGGGCGCTGCAGCCATTTGCAACGGACCCAAATGCGGATGTATCTGTGTTTCAATAGCGCCAATGGCCTTGATCTGTTCATGACGGGGTAATTGATCGAGCGACAAACAGGGCGCGCAAGCAACATCTGCCTCTCGTAAGACCGTTAAGGCTTCTTCACAGCTCATCTCGAACTTTATCTTATCAAGCTCAGCAAACAGGTCGGTGATATTCTGCGCCCGACCCAATAGCGTGTTATATTTCGGGTTAGCGGCGAGGTCTGGCCGGTTTAAAATTTTAAAAACCGCGTTCCACTCCGGATCACCAAAGGGCGCGGCGGCAATCATGCCGTCTTCGGTTTTAAAGGTTTGGTAATAGGCCGAGGCCGGTGCGAGATTTACAACATCATCGGCCTGCAATGTCTCATGCATCATACCGTCAGGCCATAAAAAGGCCAAGCTTGCCGCCAGCATGGAAATATCAATATGCTGCCCTTCGCCTGTGCGCAGGCGGTGAACAATGGCACTGGTAACCGCTTGCGCAGCGGTATAGGCGGTCACTTTATCGCAGATCAACATGCGCACATAGTCTTTATGGCTTTCATGTCCCTGAACATCCGTAAATCCGGACATGGCCTGAATGACATGGTCCAAAGCAGGCGCGTCTTTTAACGGGCCCATGCGGCCAAAACCAGTAAGGGAGCAGACGATAAGCTCAGGTTTGGCAGACCGCACCGCCTTAGAGCCGAGCCCTAATTTGGACATTACGCCGGGACGGTAATTATGAATAAGAATATCGGCATCCAAAATCAGCTTTCGGACGGCGTCCACACCGCGCGGGTCTTTCAGATTAATTGCAAGACCCTTCTTTCCGCGGTTGCAATTATTAAAGGCGCCAGAAATCCCTTTTTTCTGCGACCCGAAATGACGTAATTTATCCCCAATACCCAGAGGTTCGACTTTTACCACATCCGCGCCCTGCTGGGCCAACATCATTGAGGATAGCGAGGCCGTCACCATATTGGACATCTCGACGACCTTAAAGCCTTTTAATGGAATAATCTTGGCCATGGCCCAGCTAAGCCTTAAAACCCCCGCCTATCAAGTAAAATTCCTAAATGCCTACTATAGAGAAATTACGGCATATTACTGGTGCCATTCAAACTGGCCCGACAGACTTTCTTGCGCAACAGCGCGTTCTACCATTCGCTGACTATATGAGCGCGTGATTAGACAAAAATGAAATAAGCAATTAGAACTAGGCTTGGGCAGGTTTAGCATGGTTCAAATTTTGCAAAAAGCGCATGTGATTGCTGTGAGTAAGAGTAGTACACATTCTTTCTCAAAAGCGCCTTGTGCTTCAATTCATCTGATAGAAGGTCAAGGCGTTGAGGGTGACGCACATTCAGGAAAAACGGTAAAGCACAGGTCTAGAGTGGCTGTAGACCCCTCACAACCCAACCTTCGACAAGTCCACCTCATACACAGCGAACTCCACGATGCCCTTATTGAACAAGGCTTTCGAGTTGGCCCGGGAGTTATGGGCGAAAACATCACAACAAAAGGCATAGATATACTCGGATTGCCTCGCGATAGCTTGCTCTATATTGGTGATAAAGCCGTCATCCAAATCACGGGATTAAGAAACCCATGTAAACAACTCGATGACTATCAAAAAGGTCTTCTTAGTGCTGTGTTAGATAAAACGCCTAAAGGAGAGTTAATCAGAAAATCAGGTGTCATGGGCATCGTGATATCGGGCGGGATTATTAAAACAAGTGATTTAATAAAAATTCAATTGCCTGATAAACCATATAATAAACTGGAACGCGTCTAATGTTCTAAACGGGGTTCAGGTAATGCTGTAACGCCAAGTCAAGGTAACGGAAGTCAGCTATATAAACAGAGCCGCTCGGACTTATATAGTCGCGCCGAAAACACGGCGGAGTATTTCACTTGTACGCTGGGCAGGATTGGCGCGGATCGCTTTTTCTTCCTCGCCAATATAATAGAACATACCGTCCAGGCCTTTACTCACGCCGTGCGTAATCAAATCCCCTTTGATATTAGACAATCCTGTTTGCACAGGAAAAGTCGCCATAGCTTGCTCGAGCTGTCCGACAAGTCTGATTGCTCCCGTTTGGCCAAGGGCGTCTTCCATAATCGGCGTGAAAGATTGCACAAGTTTTGACTGGGTCGCAGATTTTAGGAAATCAGTTGCGGCCGTATTAGGCCCCCGCACAATCGCGATAGCGTCCTGAATACTCATCTGGCTGATCGCACCGACAAATATGTCCTTTGCTACGGGCACCGCCTTTTCAGCCCCGCGGTTTAGCGATTGGTGTAACTCATCAAACAATCCCCCGGCCCCAAATCGTGTGAACGTATTTTGCAAGCCTTGCATCTGGTTGGGCAGCGCTATTTTAATCAGATCATTGCGCCAAAACCCGTCAAGAACCCCGATCGTGCCAATAGCCGAGCTTACCCCGTTATTAAGGGCGGTGCGTATACCCAAATCCGCATCAGCTTGGCTCAAGCCAAATCCGGCCCCCGATGGGCCGCCTAAAATGCCGTCAATTACAGCCGGATCAAGCGTTTCGCAAGCCGGTAAGGTAAGCGCAGCCCCCATCCCTATAAGAATATTGCGGCGCATAAGATGGTTTTTATCTGACATAAACGACTCCTTTGTCACGAGACTAGCACAGTGTAACAATAAAAATGAAGAGAGGCTAAGAGTTTGTGCATTACTTACTGGGTTGAGGGGGCCCTCACCTACAATCATTTTCGGCTTGTTTTAACACGTCCAGAATACGCGCCTCAGCGACCTTGTCAGACACTGGCTTTTGAAGTGTCGTAGCTCGCCATTTCATACTCCAAGCGGATGTTTCATCCTCCCAAGCAAGGCGAAAAGCAATATTATCTTCCCCTGCAGTAATGACGATACGGATAAGGCGGCCTTCCTTAGCCCCTAACGCTTTTGCCGTCGCATAGGCCGCATTATCAGCTGCAATCAAAACAGGGATATCACCATTTCCAAAGTTCATGGATAATCGACACACCTTATTTTCGTGTCCAGGAAATTGCGTCCGCCAATAGAGGCGTTCCTTCACATCGGCTGGCGGGTTAACGGGCATGGAAGACAGGCGCTCAAACACCTTATCTGCCAATCTGTTTAGCCCAGTGCTATTTGTAGAGGGAATATCAAGGTGATTTAAAATATCGCTGCCACCTTGCTTGATTTTATCTGTGCCGCTTTTGACGGTTTGGGTTACTGACTCAGCAGCGCTCCCGACAGCTTTCGCAGGCGCAGATATAATTTTGTAGACACCGAACACACCGCTGCCCAAGACAAGCGTAACAACCGCAATCGCAACCCATTTTATCGCGTTAAAAGCCGTACTTGCACTCTCGGCAACGCTTGAGGCTCGCTCGGTAATCTCTCCGAGTTTTTTACCGCGCTCAATCAGGTTAGGCTTGGCTGAGGGAGCTTCGTTTTCTTCGCTCATTTACGTCCCCCTCAAGACTTACGGAAATAAACTACGCGTCTAAGCATCCTGTTTGGGCTTGGGGGCCGGTAAGCCCTTACCGCCCTTGCGGCCTTCAATTTTGAGCTTAGCAGGCGGGACGATCTTGAAGGTGAGGTTCTCCTTCTTACGGTCCACCCCGACCCGCACGAGTCCGCCAGATTTCAGCTTGCCAAATAATATCTCATCGGCCAGCGGCTTTTTGATATATTCCTGAATAGTCCGGCCCAAGGGACGCGCGCCGTAGCGTTTATCATAACCCTTGGTCGCCAACCACAGATTAGCCGCCTTAGAGACCTCAAACTCGATCTTGCGATCTGCGAGCTGGGCTTCAAGCTGGATAACAAACTTGTCGACAACCTTGGCAATATCCTCTGGCGAGAGCGCCGCAAAGGACACAATCGCATCCAACCTGTTACGAAATTCAGGGGTAAAGCGGCGTTTAATCGCAGCGTCTTGCTCATCATCTTTAAGACCCCGACCAAATCCGATTTCGGCTTTGGCCGCATCAGAGGCGCCGGCATTTGTTGTCATAATGATAATCACATTACGGAAATCAACCTTGCGTCCATTGGCGTCGGTAAGGAAGCCATTATCCATCACTTGCAAGAGGATATTGTAAATATCAGGATGGGCTTTTTCGATCTCGTCAAGCAAAAGCACACTATGCGGGTTCTGATTGACCGCATCTGTCAACAAGCCGCCCTGATCATAGCCGACATAACCCGGAGGCGCGCCGATAAGGCGCGAAACGGTATGACGCTCCATATATTCGGACATGTCAAACCGCAAAAGCTCAAGCCCTTGTGTAGAGGCAAGCTGCTTGGCGACTTCGGTTTTACCAACCCCTGTCGGGCCAGCAAAAAGATAGGACCCGATAGGCTTATCGGCCTCGCGCAATCCTGCCCGCGCGAGTTTAACCGCAGAGGCTACTTGTTCAATGGCCTTGTCTTGGCCAAATACCATACGCTTGAGATCAAGCGGTAAGGACTTAAGCGCTTTTTCATCATCGCGCGAAATAGATTTCGGCGGGATGCGGGCAATTTTCGAAATAACAAATTCAATTTCTTTTATCCCGATCGTCTTTTTGCGTTTCTTTTCAGTCACGAGTTTTTGACGGGCGCCCGCTTCGTCAATCACATCAATCGCCTTATCGGGCAATTTACGGTCTGTGATGTGACGTACCGATAAATCGACAGCGCCCTGAATAGCTTCCGCCGTATATTTAATTTTATGAAATTCCTCGAAATAAGGCTTAAGGCCCATAAGGATTTTAACGCTGTCCTCGGCAGAGGGTTCGGACACATCTATTTTGAGGAACCGCCGTGATAAGGCGCGGTCTTTCTCGAAATGCTGGCGATATTCCTTATAGGTTGTTGACCCCATGCAGCGCAGCTTACCGCTTTGCAATGCAGGCTTAAGCAGGTTCGAGGCATCCATCGCACCACCGCTTGTTGCACCGGCTCCGATTATCGTGTGGATTTCATCAATAAACAGAATAGAGCCTTCGGTTTCCTGCAATTTCGTCATAACGGCTTTGAGGCGTTCCTCAAAATCGCCGCGGTAACGTGTTCCGGCCAGAAGCGCACCCATATCCAGAGAGTAAATTATATTGTCCTGTAAAACTTCAGGAACGTCATCATTAACGATACGTCTGGCAATGCCTTCAGCAATAGCCGTTTTCCCGACGCCCGGGTCGCCGACCAGTAAAGGATTATTCTTGCGCCGCCGCGAAAGCACCATAATACACCGTTCGACCTCGTCATCACGCCCGATGAGGGGATCTATATCGCCGTCACGCGCTTTCTGGTTGAGATTAACTGTATATTCTTCAAGGGGGTCTTTTTGCTTAGCCTCTTCGCCAGCCTGCCCCTCTGCATTCGTACCCTGCGGGGATTTTGAAACAGTTTGATCGCCGGATTTGGAAATTCCGTGCGAAATATAATTCACCGCATCATAACGGGTCATGTCACGCTCTTGAAGGAAATATACGGCATGGCTCTCACGTTCCGCAAATAAGGCTACAAGCGCATTGGCCCCTGTGACTTCTTCGCGGCCCGAGCTTTGAACATGGATTACGGCACGCTGGATAACGCGGTGAAACCCGGCCGTCGGGCGGGCTTCTTCAAACTCATCCACCACAAGGGAGGCGAGGTCATCATCCAGATAGGCCGTTACGTCGGCTTTTAAAGCCTCTAGGTCAATATCGCAGGCTGACATTACAGCGCCCGCGTCACGATCCTCAATGAGCGCCAATAGCAAATGCTCAAGCGTTGCAAGCTCATGCTTGCGATCAGAAGCATAGGTCAAAGCACGGTGTATCGTCTCTTCTAGAACCGGAGAGAATGAGGCCATAATATTTCCTTTCTTACCCTAAAGATAGGTAAGCTCTCACGCCTTTTCAAGCGTGCATTGAAGTGGATGTTGTCGACGTTTGGCCGCATCCATCACTTGTGAGACTTTTGTTTCAGCAATTTCGAAAGTATATACACCGCACACGCCCACCCCGTTTTGATGCACATTAAGCATGATTTGTGTGGCTTCTTCCTGCGTCTTGTTAAAGATAGACATCAGAATTGAGACGACAAATTCCATCGGTGTATAATCATCATTCATCAGTAGAACGCGGTACATTGACGGTTTTTTGGTTTTCGGGCGGACTTTCGTGGCCACGCCGCGCTCAGGCCCGTCGGCGCCCTCCCCGTCGTCCTGATCAGGGCCTGCCAAAGGGCAAGATAAAAACAGGCTGAGCCGATATCGTTTAAGCGATTCAATCATTACCCGGAATGTAGGGTGTAATTCATGCCATGAAAAGAGCTGTATTCTAGCATTTTTGACAGTACGTTCAAAAGACTGTGAATAGGGCCGCAAAATCCGTGAATATAGCCTGCCAATTGAAAAACAGGCTTGGTTACATCTTACTTGGCACTTTGAGGCAATAAGCGCTACCGCGCCCCGATTGCAGACTGGATTGTCTCCAAAAGCAGAGCCTCCCGGAACGGCTTGTCTAAAACAACCACGTCGGGCAATTCCTCTTTAAGCGCCTCATCGTTTGTATTACCTGTCAATATAATCAATGGCACCGATTTACGCATGAGCTCTTTGGCAATGTCTATTGTTGTTCCGCCGACAATATTATAATCGAGCAAAGCAAAATCTACGGTATTGTCAGCAACAAAACGGGTCGCATCGTCAAAATTATTTATCACCGCGGCGATATCATACCCATTATCTTGCATAATTTCAGATAACATTGTGGCAATGAAAAAATCATCTTCCACGATAAGCATGTTTGGCACTTTAAATCCTTATGTGTGGTAATTTATAATAGGGCATTATAATATGTCACACTCCGTTTTTTGATATTTCAAAAGGAAATTTAATTTCAATCTGCGTGCCTGATTTGCTTGACTGCACGCCGACCTCAGCATTTGCGAAATCAATCATACCATTGACAATATGACTACCGGACCCACCTAATGCCGGCCAGTCTTGTGGATTTTCCATACCCACACCATCATCCGTAACCGTAACCGATAACCTGCCACTTGCGATATCATGCGCAACATCGATGGTAACAAGGCCTCGGCTCCGTCCCGTAAAGGCGTGCTGGAATGCATTCGTAAGCACTTCTGATAATATCAGACCAATCTGAACCGCAAGATCTACAGAAATATCCGCCGAAATCGTTTTCAGATCGACGCGGATACCTGCCATCGGATTAAGGTGTGTTATCGAGGCGACTAACTGGCCAACATAGGCACCAACATCCACAACATTATATTTATTGGATACAACATTTAATTGCTCATAAAGGATCTGCAGGGCCTCAATCCGTCGAGCCAATGTTGTATAACCTTCCTCGATTGTAAAATCTTTAGAGCGGGCTTGGGTGCGAATAAGACTGACGATCATAGAGAGATGATTTTTGACGCGATGTTGAATTTCCTGAAGTCGCAAATCGCCTGTAATATGCTCAGGGGTCTTTCCCTCCGGCCCGGGAACAACCCTCTGAATACCTAAAAAATAGGCGAGTTCCTTATCCGTATTATACAAAGGCGAGAGATTAAGCTCATTCCAAAATGTGCGCCCATCAACCCTGTAATTTAACAGCGTTATCAGCAGCTCTTTTTCACTCTTAACCGCGTCACGAATGGCGTCCACACTTTTACGGTCCGTGTCATCGCCTTGCAAAAACCGACAATTCCGTCCGATAACTGCGCTATTGGCATATCCCGTCGTCGTTTCGAAGGCTCTATTGGAAAACACAATCGGATTATCTTTAAGATTGGGATTTGTTATAACAATGGAAAGCGGCGTTTGGGCCAATAGACCAGCCGTTGAAATGTCTTCGAAAAAGTCTTCACTCAAATTGCCGGACATATGATTATCCCCTTCAAAATGATCTCTCGCCTACATGATCGCGCATATAATTATGCTCTCCCATGCCCAATTATCAGAAATCATATCATACTTTACTAGCCAGTCCGGCTTTTAGCGTGCAAGTTATTATTACGCTCACCCCACGCCAAACTTTTAAAAAACTTTGACAAAACGACCATTCTCATACATGTTCTTGTTATGTTTTCCTCAACTCTCTTCATGTCTGTTCTGGGTGGATATTTGTTTGGAGCCATCCCTTTTGGCTTACTTATCGCCAAATTATTTGGTCAGGGTGATATTAGAAATATTGGCTCTGGAAATATAGGAGCGACGAATGTGCTGCGAACAGGCCGTAAGGATCTGGCCCTGATGACCTTGATATTAGATGCCGGTAAGGCAGGTCTGGCTGCCATTATTTTCCATAAAATTTTCGGCGCTCCCTTTGGTCTTATAGCCGGTTCTGCGGCTCTTTTGGGACATTGCTATCCGGTTTGGTTGAAATTTAAAGGCGGCAAAGGCGTTGCAACATTTTTAGGCGCGCTGCTGGCCGTTGGCTTTCCGATAGGCTTAAGCGCCTGTCTGGTCTGGCTGGCGATGTTTTTCCTCACGAAAATTTCTTCCTTATCAGCACTGGTCTCGGCCACCTCGGCTCCGATAATAGCCTATTTTATGGGACGCGAAGATATCGCCCTTATGGCACTCTCGCTCACCATAATCATATTCGTTCGGCATCGGGAAAATATTAAACGACTGCTCAACGGTACAGAACCCAGATCGGACGGAAACAAAAAAACGGAAAAGATTTGACCCCGCGCGAGCTTTCCTTTTCTGAACGTCGGGACTGGCTGCGCCTCATCCGTACACCCAGCGTTGGTCCCGTTTCCTTTCGCGATCTTTTAGCCCGATATAAAACGGCCAGTGCCGCCCTTCAGGCTCTCCCTCAAATTATCCGGCGAAAATCAATCTCCATTCCATCGGTAGAAGTAATTGAGGCCGAAATGGACGCTGCTGAAAATATGGGGGTTAGATATATTTTTGCATGCGAGCCAGACTATCCACACTATTTACGCGCGCTCAATCCCCCGCCGCCCTTTATCGCTCTTTGGGGCCGCCTCGATATTCTTGCTAAGCCCAGTATTGCCATTGTCGGCTCTCGCAATGCCTCGGCCATAGGCCAACGATTTGCCCGCCAAATTAGTCTCGAACTTGGCCAAGCCGGCTATGTCGTCGTCTCCGGTCTTGCGCGCGGCATTGATGCAAATGCCCATACAGGCGCACTCGAAACCGGCACTATCGCCGTATTGGGCGGAGGCATTGACCATATTTACCCCCGACAGAATACCGAACTTTACCATGCCATTCGGGACACAGGCGCGCTTATCTCAGAAAGCCCGCTTGGACATAAAGCGACAGCACGCGATTTCCCGCGTCGTAACCGGATTATTTCCGGGCTTTGTCTGGGCACAGTCGTAATCGAGGCGGCTGAGCGTTCTGGTACGTTAATTACCGCACGCTACGCCCTGGAACAAAACCGGGAAGTAATGGCCGCTCCCGGTTCTCCGCTTGATCCACGCACCAAAGGCTGCAACCGTCTCATACAACAAGGTGCCGCATTGATAGAAAGCGCCTCAGACGTCATAGATATTGTTGAAAACCTGCCGCGTTCTTTTATCCAAGAACCCGATACGGACTTCCGCGCGGTTGAATTTGATTGGCAATCGGCTCAAAAGGACATCGATCAGGCCAAGTCCGACCTCACCTCTTTGCTCTCCCCTACAGCGACACCAAGAGATGAAATCATCCGTTTGAGTAATATTCCGGTTCCGGTTTGTACGGCCGCCCTTTTGGAACTTGAACTTAACGGCGATATAATTGTTGAGCCTGATGGCCGCATGAGCATTAATCTGACCGTGTAAATAGCTACCCTATATCGCTAAATAACACGGACTAGACTGGCGTAAGACTACGCTTCCGGAAATATCAAACCTAAACGCCCTTTGGTTTCGATCGCAATGGAAGTCATTTTAAGCAATTCCGTTAAATCGTCGATTTCCGCACTGCTCGCCAAATCCCTTAATTCTTTGAGCATATCCTCAATATAATTTCGGGTTGACTGTGAGCGCGCAAACGGCTCATAGTCTGGTACCTGATTCATTTTCTGTAAGTTGTGGTTCATAACCTCGCCCTTTCCTCTTATTAGGCAACGAAAATTAAAATCCCACATATACATTAAGATTTAAACTCTAAAATGCAATTTATATATAATACACTCTTAACGTGCATGTCAATAGGTAATGCCAAATAAACATTGTGACCAAAATTCAGGCATTTTGTTCTGCAAATTTCTGAAAAGCATACCAAGTGTTGACAATATGGAAGGCTTGCCCCATGTCTGCGCAAAATTTGCAGACCCATAAATTGGTGTGGGCAAGATTCGTTATTATTGGATATGTATGAGCCAGAACCTTGTTATTGTAGAATCCCCTGCAAAAGCCAAAACCATCGAAAAATATCTCGGCACCGGCTATAAGGTTTTAGCGAGCTTTGGCCATGTACGGGACTTGCCGTCTAAAAATGGTTCCGTCAATCCAGACGAAGATTTTGCCATGACATGGTCTGTCGATATAAAATCCAAAAGCCGCATAAAAGATATAGAGACCGCGCTCAAAGCCGCTGATAAACTTATTCTGGCGACCGACCCGGACCGCGAAGGCGAGGCCATTTCTTGGCACTTACTCGAAGTGCTTCACAAGAAAAAGGCCTTGAAAGATAAACCCATTGAGCGTGTTGTCTTTAACGCCATCACCAAAAAATCCGTAACCGATGCCATTGCCAGCCCCCGAGAGCTGGATATGGAATTGGTGGAAGCCTATCTGGCAAGACGGGCATTGGATTATCTCGTCGGCTTTACCTTATCCCCTGTTTTATGGCGCAAACTACCGGGCGCGCGTTCTGCAGGACGCGTACAATCTGTTGCCCTGCGATTAATTTGCGAACGCGAAACAGAAATCGAAAAGTTCGACCCCCGCGAATATTGGACAGTCGATACAAAAATCACCAGTAAATCAGGCAAAGATTTTCCGGCTAAGCTCGTAGCGCTTAACGGCGAAAAGCTTGATAAGTTCTCACTAAATAATGAAGAAAAAGCCATGGCAGCCAAAGCTGCTGTCCAAGCGGCAGACACGACCATTAGTTCAGTCGTCGCCAAACCGCTTAAACGGAACCCATACGCCCCGTTTCAAACCTCGACCTTACAGCAAGATGCGTCCCGCAAGCTCGGCTTTTCGGCCACACGCACCATGCAAACAGCGCAAAAGCTATATGAAGGTGTCAATATTGGCGGAGAAACCGTTGGGTTAATCACCTATATGCGAACAGACGGTATTTCCATGGTGGGCGAAGCCATAACGGAGTGTCGTAACACGATAGAAGAAAATTACGGCGCAAACTATTTGCCAAAATCGCCGCGCATGTTCAAATCCAAGGCCAAAAATGCGCAGGAAGCGCATGAGGCAATCCGTCCGACAAGTTTCAACCGCCATCCAGACAATTTAAAACTGACAGGCGATATGGCAAAGCTATATGATCTGATATGGAAACGCGCCATGGCGAGCCAGATGTCAGCAGCTCAGCTTGAACGCACAACGATTGAGATCACAGACAAAGCCAATAGTGTGACCTTGCGCGCCTCGGGTCAGGTCGTGAAATTTGACGGGTTTCTAAAACTCTATGAGGCTGCAAAATCGATTGAGGATAAAGACGAAGACGATAATGCCTTACTGCCAGCCGTCGCGACGGGAGATAAAGCACCTGCCAAAAACGTAAATGCGGAGCAACATTTCACTCAACCACCGCCGCGTTTTTCAGAGGCCTCTCTGGTTAAACGCATGGAAGAGCTCGGTATTGGGCGACCTTCAACCTATGCCTCGATTCTGAAAGTGTTACAGGACCGTGGTTATGTGAATTTGGACAAGCGGCGCTTTACCCCAGATGATAAAGGCCGTTTGGTTACCGCCTTTCTTGAAAATTTCTTCAATAAATATGTCCAATATGACTACACGGCTGATCTGGAAGAGCGTCTGGATTTGGTTTCTGCTGGTAATTTATCATGGAAAAAACTCTTACATGACTTTTGGGATCAATTCTCCTCCCACGTAGCCGAGACCAAGGATTTGCGTGTCACCCATGTCCTTGATGCCCTTAATGACGCATTGCGTCCGCTTGTCTTCCCCGATAAGGAAGACGGCTCGGACCCGCGAAAATGCACAAGTTGTAGTGACGGGCAGCTCTCTCTCAAACTGGGTAAATTCGGCGCCTTTGTCGGGTGCTCAAATTACCCGGATTGTAAATTTACCCGCCCCTTTGGACAAGCTGATAACGCGCCGGATGTCGGCGAGGATAAAATGCTCGGCGTCCATCCTGATACGGGTGTTGACATTATGCTCAAAAATGGACGGTTTGGGCCTTATGTGGAAATGGCGACTGATAAAAAGCCCAAGCGGACATCACTGCCTAAGAACTGGCCATATGATTCTATTGACCTTGAGAAAGCCTTACGCTTGCTCTCATTACCGCGTCATGTTGGCGATCATCCGGATGACGGCAAGAAGATTTCCGGCGCGATTGGGCGCTTTGGGCCTTACATCCTACATGACGGAACCTATGTGAACTTGCCAACGGCAGATGAAATGTTTGAAATCGGGCTAAACCGCGCCGTGGTGATGCTCGCGGAGAAACGCGCTAATCCGGGACGCGGTCGTAGCGCGGGTAAAGTGCTAAAGGATCTAGGCAAACATCCCTCGACCGAACACCCCGTGCGGATCATGGACGGACGTTACGGGGCTTATGTCAAATATGAAAAAATAAATGCCACCATCCCCAAAGGCACCAAGCCTGAAGATGTGAATATGGATATGGCACTAGAATATATTGCCGAGAAAGAAGCCAAGGGTGGCAAGAAGAAAAAACCCGCTAAAAAGAAAGCCGCCAAAAAGAAAACAGCTAAGGCTAAATAGACCTAAAGCTTGCACAGGTCTGACCCTTGCTAAAATCCGCAAACGCCACCATAGAACGCTATGGGTCTTTCACGCGACATATTACTAAACACAATACGCGAATTTCCTGACCGTCTTGACCGAAAATCCCTCGCCCGTCGATTGGATATAAAAGGTGAAGACAGGCGCGAATTACGCCAGCTTTTGCGTGAAATGGTGGATGATGGCATCCTGATTTTATCGTCAAAAAAAACCTATAGGGAGGCCGGCGCCTTACCCTCCGTTATGGTTATTCGCGTAACAGGTCTGGACGACCAAGGTGATATGATTGGTGAGCCTGAACCCTATAAAGGAGACGGCGAACCGCCAAAGTTGATCGTGCGCGAAGGCCCCCCTGTTAAAAGCTCGAAGCACAAAAAACCGGCGACAATTGGCGTCGGCGCACGCGTCCTTTGCCGTATCAAAGAAAAAGACGGCTTTATTATCGCCTCTGTCATGAAGAAACTGGGTGACGGCCCCAGTCAGCATATGGGCATATTATATAAGGACGGGCGCGGATGGGCTATAAAGCCCGTTGATAAAAAAGCGCGCCAAGAATACCGGCCCTCACGCCTACCCGATGAGATAACCGACACAACCGACAGGGGCGGCGCGCAAACATTGGTCATGTTTCGCGCCAAAAATCGTAATAAAAACCGCTATGACCGTATCGCTGAAATTACGGATGTTTTAGGACCCGCAGACGGGCCGAAAGCTGCAAGCCTGATTTCACTTAAAAGCCATAATATTCCGATTGGATTTCCAGACGCTGTCATTGAACAGGCCAAAAATTTAAAGCTACCAACCCTCTCAGGCGCACGCGAAGATTTGCGAGACTTACCCCTGATTACAATAGACCCGGCAGATGCCAAGGACTTTGACGATGCGGTCTATGCCTGTGCCGACACAGACCCAAAAAACAAAGACGGCTGGATTATCTGGGTCGCTATTGCCGATGTCGCCGCCTTTGTAACACCGGATAGCCCGCTTGATAAAGCCGCGGAAATGCGCGGAAATTCGGTCTATCTGCCAGACCGGGTGGAGCCGATGTTACCCCATGAACTGTCTTCGGATTTATGCTCCCTACGCCCGCATGAAGACCGGGCCTGTATGGCGGTAAAAATGATATTTGATAGAAGCGGGAAAAAACGCACCCATAGATTTACCCGCGGGATTATGCGCTCCCATGCCCGACTGACATATGCACAAGCCCAAGAAGGCTTTGACGGTCAGCCCGGAGACGCGGCCCAGCCTGTTATGCCTATACTTGGCGATATTTTTGCGGCTTATAAAACCTTGCGAGGCGCTAGAGAGGCGCGCGCACCCCTTGATATAGAGCTTCCAGAACGCCGCGTGCATGTGAATGATAAAGGCGAGGTCACCAAAGTTAGCCTGCGTGAGCGTTTCGATGCCCATAAACTCATCGAGGAATTTATGGTTCAAGCCAATGTTGCAGCCGCTGAAGCCCTCTTTGAAAAAAACGCAATAACCATTGTAAGGGTGCATGAACCTCCTGCCCGCGAAAAACTCCAAAGCCTGTCCGAATTTTTACCGCCCCTTGGTCTGAAATTTTCACTCGGAGAGAAAGTAAGCCCGCGCCGCTTTAACCTGCTTATGGAAAAAGCCCGCAAAATGGATATGACGGACATTATCTCCATGTCGGTTCTACGCTCTCAGAGCCAAGCCTATTACGGGCCTGAGCCAAAAGGGCATTTCGGACTTAACCTGACCCATTACGCCCATTTTACATCCCCAATTCGCCGTTATGCAGACCTTGTTGTGCACCGCGCCCTTATTGCGACATTTGATCTGGGAGATGACGGAACAACAAAACGCGAACAATCCCGCCTTAAAGAAATTTCGGAACATATTTCCGATATGGAACGCCGCGCTGCCAGCGCGGAACGGGACGCTAAAGATCGCTATATTGCCCGCTATTTGGAAAAGCGGATTGGCGCGGTGTTTAGCGCACGCATAACCGGGGTCACAAAATTCGGACTCTTTATCACACTGGATGAAACGGGGGCAGACGGATTGATTATTGCGCGTGATCTGGGCAATGAATATTATGTCTTTGAAGAAAAATCCCGCTCCCTGATCGGGGCGGATACGGGTAATAGATACCGCTTTGGGCGTCAGGTAGAGGTTCGGCTAAAAGAAGCAGATGGTATAACCGGCAGTCTGATTTTTGAAATGCTGACAAAACCTGAAAAAGGCCCCAAACCGAAACGCGGAACCGCTCGCAGGGGCGGCCATTCGCGCAATAACCGTCCTTTCGGGGCAAAAAAAGGTAGCCGGTCGAGACGACGATAACTAAAATAAACGAGATTTATGAGCATGAAAACGCCCTCGAAAACTGAAATAGTCATTCCCGGCAAAATTATTATGAATGCGGAAGAAAAGGCGCGCCGCCTAGCGCTTAAACGGGCTCCACGTCCGCGCATTGCCTCGACTATTGTTTTGTTAAAAGGGCCAAAAGACAAGCCTAAAATTTTAATGGGCCAACGCAGCTCGAAAAATGATTTTATGCCCAGCGTTTTCGTTTTTCCGGGCGGGCGGGTTGAGCGCGCTGACAGTTATGCTCCCTATATAGGGGATTTATCCCCGCGAACAGAGACCATTTTGGAGGCCGCTTATAATCCGCGCAAGGCCCGCGCTATTGTGCTGGCATCCATAAGGGAGACCTTTGAAGAAACAAGTCTTATTCTGGGACAACCTCAAGACACAATACGCAATATGAAAAATGCGGGCTGGCAGGCTTTACATGACCAGGGACAGATCGCTGATCTAAGCGGGATAGAAGTTTTTGGACGCGCCGTTACCCCGCCTCACCGCCATAGGCGTTACGACACATGGTTTTTTGTAAAACATTTAACTGGCACGCCGCCGCCAATTTCCGATAGCGCAGAATTGTCAAATGTAGATTGGTTCTCATTTGACGAGATTGGAAAACTGGATTTGCAACGCGCCACGAAAATGATGTTACAAGTACTCGAACAATATTTAGCCCTGCCCTCCGCCCCGCCCCGTATTTTCCACTCTTATCAGAGGGGCAAAACATATTTTTATAAAGAGTTTCCGGCCTGATTTAACAGGTCTATCCAAACGAGCCGTCTCAGGGTTTTGACACTGTGCGAAATCCAATATGATTGGTCGAAAAATCCTGCTCATGCGGCTGACGGGCCGGTGCGCGGTAGCGCACACAATAATTCGGTGCACATAAAAACGATCCCCCTTTAATCGCATAATCAATTTTAGACGGGCTGAGCTCAAATGGCGTTAGCGTCCATTCCCAAACATTGCCGATCATATCATAAAGCCCATATGCATTTGAAGGATAACAGCCAATAGGAGCGCGGCCGACAAAACCGTCTTCCCCTGTGTTTTCAAGGGGAAAGGCCCCCTGCCAAATATTAGCCGCCTTTGTGCTCACATCTTGTTTGTCTTCACTGCCCCACATATAAGGTGTCCGCACCCCTGCCCGCGCGGCATATTCCCATTGGGCTTCATTTGGAATAGCGCGCCCAGCCCACTGCGCATAGGCCTTTGCGTCCGCTAATGAGACTTGCACAACAGGATCTTGCTCACGCCCTTTTATATACGAGTTCGGACCTTCCGGAGCGCGCCAATGCGCACCCGCGATAAATTGCCACCACCCCGCTTGACCGGCCCGCGGCGGCTTAAAAACAGCCCCGCCTGCCGGCTGTCCGCTCGCTATGTGGGGTTTCTCGGCTGTAGTGATATAACCCGTCTCTTGGACGAATTTGGCAAATTGCGCATTGGTAACTTCCGTTGCGTCAATATCAAAAGCCGGAAAACTTGCCAGACGCGGAGCCTCTTCCGGATACCCTCCTTCTGGACTTCCCAATTGGAAATCCGTTTGCGCCGCCAGTTTAACCGGCGGAGGCGAGGGCGACGTTAAACATTCTGAATTTACCCCGACCCGTTTTGCTTTATCCGTGTCGGCATCTGAACCCTGACACCCCATTATAATGAGAGCGCTACACGTCACTGTAAAAACACGTTTCATAGCCTAAGACTTACCGAGTATGAGATGATAGCTCAAGACATAGCTTGAAACGGCGTAAACTCGGCACCCATCAATAACAATCAAGGACTAACGAATATTTGCACTCATGGGCGCGCGGCGCATCGTCCACAGATAGGCCGTAAGACCCGAGACAAGATTAGCAAAAGCTATCCCGATAAACGCCCCAGTCAGACCGTGTAGCTGCACACCTATATAAATGCATAAGACATAAAGAATGATCGACCTTATGATTGTGTAGCAAAGGCCGTATAACGGACGCCCCAGAGCATTCAGGCCTGCAGCGCTGACAAAGACAAACCCATACGCAAATACAGTTATGGGTACGATATAAAAATAGGCTTTGGCTTTGGAAATAACCAATGTATCGACCGTAAACACCGAAACGATAGGGCCGGCAAACAAGGCCAGTACAATCGCGGAAAATGTGCCCCACATTATGCAAATAAAATAGCAGAATTTGAAGGTATCGCGCACGCGCCCAGACAGACCCGCGCCCCCGTTTTGTCCTGTCACAGCGCCGATGCAGGCCGAAAGCGCGTAAAGCAAGGCAACGGAAAGCATTTCGGCGCGTCCCGCAACGGTAAAGGCGGCGACATCTTCTATGGTTAAAAAGCGGGCGATGATCGCCACAGCAATGGTTGCGCCGATAGGTACAATTATATTCGTTCCGGCAGCGGGTAATCCCACACGGGCAACAACGCCCCACGCCCGTTTGATAGACCCGAATGTCATGCCTGAAAAGGCAATGGCCCGCCTGCGCCAACAGACAACATAAAGAGCGAAAATGGAGCTTGCACAATATCCGATAAAGGTCGCCAAAGCGGCTCCCTCTACCTCTAAGCGCGGAAAAGGCCCAATTCCAAAAATAAGAAGCGGGTCGAGGATAATATTCACCAGCGCATTGACGATCATAAATGAACTCGGCAAAGCGGCTTCTCCGCGCGCCCGTAATATATTGGCGCACAGGCTTGTCATTGACATAATAACCAGCCCCGGCAAGGTGATACGTAAATAGCTCTGTGCCAATTCTTTTATCTGCCCCTTCGCACCCAAAAGGTCGAGTAAGTTTGGCAAAATCAAAAGCATGACATTGATAATGATCAGCATAAAACTAACGGCTAGCATCATGGCCGCTGTTCCGCGTCTTTTGGCTTGTTCTATATCTTTGCGCCCAATCGCGCGAGAGACCGCTGATAAGGTTCCCGCGCCCAACCCAATATTGGCGCTATTACCGATAAATGTTAGCGGATAGGCAAAGCCGACAGCGGCTAAGGCTAAGACTCCCATATTGGGTATATCGGGATTGGTAAGATGGCCCAGATAAATCGTATCAATTATGCCCGCAGACAGCAGTGCCACAATTGCCAGACTGGACGGGCCGAGCATGCGTAATATGTGAGAAGACACCTTTCCCTGTGTCAAATCCAGTTTATCTTTCTGTGGCACTTGGGCGTTTCCTCATAGACCTTACGGGTCGCATCTCTAAGGCTATCTTATCCTGACCTTATGGCAAGCGACATATTTAAAAACGGCCTATACAAAACTAGAGGGTTCGTTGAGGAGCCCATCGCCCCTTAACTACTAAACGCAGACAAAAAAAAGACACTGCCTAAGCAGTGTCTTACAAATTTTATAATTGACGTTTATTACCCGACAAAGAAATCACTTTCAATATTGAGCTGATCTATACTCGAAAAACCCGTTATCTCGATACTCGTATCCTCATCAATATAGACAAAGACAACCCCATTGTCCTCGACAAGGTTTATATCAGCAAAATCTACGAGTTCAGTACCAAAGAGATCAATGATATCACCCTCTTCAGGATTAAAATCCGCAATTCGGCTAAACCCGGAGTCAGAGTCAAAGGCGAAAACATCCGCACCTTCATTTCCGATCAACAGATCATTCCCTTGACCGCCAAGCAGAATGTCATTTCCAGCACCGCCATCAAGTGTATCATCACCAGCACCGCCGTTTAGGAAGTCATTTAAGTTGCTACCAATCAAGTTGTCAGCCGCCTCAGTGCCTGGAACGGATTGCGGCGGACCTGTCGGTCCTGGGTCACTTGGCGCTGGCGGCTCTACTGGCGCTCCATCCGTGAACAAAATACTTTGGTCAAGTTCTGAAATGCTTGTTACACCTGTTAGCTCAACAGACGTGTTCTCGTCTAAGAAGACAAACACTGTACCGTCTTGTTCAACAAGGTTTAAGTCATCAAAATTGGTTATTCCGAAATCGGTGAGGTCAAGTCTATCACCTTGTTCCGTATGGAAGTCCTCGATACGGTTAAACCCAGAGCCCGTGTCAAAGACAAAGGTGTCTGCGCCGTTACCGCCGACGAAATAGTCATTACCTGCACCGCCGTTGAACGTGTCATTACCATCTTCACCGAAGAGAGTATCTGCTCCGCTATCGCCGAGTAGTAAATCATTACCCGTTCCGCCGTTTAGGAAGTCCTGGCCATTGCCGCCTTCAATGAAGTCATTACCGCTATCACCAAAGAGATCATCAAAACCATTACCACCTGAGAGAATGTCATCGCCGGCACCGCCAGTTAAGAAATCACCAGTTCTTCCCCCGAACAAGGCATCGTCGCCGTCTTCACCAAAGAGCGAGTCTGCGCCATCGTCACCAAAGAGGATGTCATTACCCGTTCCGCCAAACAGCACATCTTCTCCCGCAAAGCCAGATATGTCATCATTGCCGTTTCCGCCAAAGAAGTTGTCGTCCCCGTTCGTACCAAGAATAAAGTCATCTTGATCAGTCCCGAAAAATGAGGTGACACCCTCATCATTCGGCTCTGGAGTAGGTTCAGGAGTCGGCTCTGGAGTGGGTTCAGGAGTCGGCTCTGGAGTGGGTTCTGGTGTCGGCTCTGGAGTGGGTTCCGGTGCCGGCTCTGGAGTGGGTTCCGGTGTCGGCTCTGGAGTAGGCTCTGGCGTCGGTTCTGGAGTAGGCTCCGGTGTGGGTTCCGGTGCCGGCTCTGGAATAAAGTCATCAAAATCGATATCGTCTACCGACAAGAACTCAAATGCCCCTTGTTCAGCTCCGTCTACACCAGGCTCGCGACCCGTAAAGACAAGGGCATCAATATTAGACAATGTATCTGTTCCCCAGATCGGGTGAAACACAGTGATAGACCCGTCGCCATTATCGACTATTGAAAACTCTGATCTGATACCGTCATAATTCACTTGATTAAAATTACCGGCATCACCGTCAAAAGTATCATTCCCGACACCACCGTAAAGGCCTTGAATACCAACACTCGCAAACAGAAAATCATCCCCGTCTGTGCCGTTAATCACATTATCGCTGTCCAATCTTTGATCAGGCAGACCCGCTGTCGCATCAATAGCATCTTGAACGCTCATTGTTGTACCAGAGCGCGCAAAGAAGATAGATTCGATATTTGCGAGCGTATTGGCACCCCATGTCGGATGGGTCATAAGTACATTGCCATTGGCAAGCTGGGTAAACGTCCATTCAATAACTTCACCGTCTACATTTAAGACGTCATTTCCCCCGCCACCATCGACAAAATCGGTTCCACGGCCTACGAAGAAGGCATTATCTTCCCCGCCGCCAATCAAAGTATCATCGGTATCATTAGAGCCAACAATGGCGCCATTTACATTATTTGTTAAACCTAACATTCAAGACTCCTGCTAATTTATGTACCGAGTTGATACATTTGAAACAGACATCGCAAATGTCAGGCCATACGCATATTAGGAGAGAATATGCGGGGTTAAACAGCCTAAAGGGGTATTTTCCTAAAAAGGGTCCCCAACAGCCGACACATTTAAAAAAATGAATAATTATTTAATCTCATCCCTTGACCATCCCCTACCCCATCACTAAATGGCTCCTATTAGCACTCCATACTATTGAGTGCTAAATGACTTTAACCTTTAAAATAGAAGAGTTACGACTATGAAATTTCGTCCTCTACATGACCGTGTTGTCGTGCAACGCGTCAAAGAAGATACCAAATCAGCTGGCGGGATTATCATTCCTGATACAGCAACAGAAAAGCCTTCAGAAGGCAAGATCGTGGCCGTAGGGCCCGGTACCCGCAATGATGACGGGACATATAATAAGCTGGACGTTAAAAAAGGCGACCGAGTCCTATTTGGAAAATGGGGCGGCACTGAAGTCAAGATTGACGGCAAAGACCTGTTAATCATGAAAGAGTCCGACATTATGGGGATTATTGGCTAAGCCAAACCCTCTCATTTAATTTGAATTAGCTCTCTAAAGGAGATTTATTATGGCGGCTAAAGACGTCAAATTCGGGGCAGATGCCCGCTCAAAAATGCTGGAAGGCGTAGATATCCTCGCCAATGCAGTGAAAGTAACACTCGGCCCCAAGGGTCGCAATGTCGTCATCGAGAAATCATTCGGTGCACCGCGTACAACAAAAGACGGCGTCTCTGTCGCCAAAGAAATCGAACTTGAAGACAAGTTCCAAAATCTAGGCGCTATGATGCTTCGCGAAGTCGCATCAAAGACGAATGACAAAGCCGGTGACGGTACAACAACAGCCACAGTCCTCGCACAAGCAATTGTACGCGAAGGCCTTAAGCGCGTCGCCGCTGGTATGAACCCGATGGACCTTAAGCGCGGCATTGATAAGGCCGCCTCCGAAGTCGCGGGTGACCTTCTGGCCAAAGCCAAGAAAATTTCAAAATCATCTGAAATCGCTCAAGTTGGAACAATTTCGGCTAATGGCGAAGCCTCAATTGGTGACATGATCGCCGATGCGATGGGCAGAGTCGGCAATGAAGGCGTGATTACTGTTGAAGAAGGTAAGACAGCCGAGACAGAACTTGAAGTCGTTGAAGGCATGCAGTTTGACCGCGGCTATCTCTCGCCTTATTTCATTACCGATCCGGAAAAAATGCGCGTCGAGCTGGATGATGCTTACATCCTGCTAAACGAAGGCAAGCTAACATCCCTCCAGCCAATGCTGCCTATTCTGGAAAGCGTTGTGCAAAGCGGTAAGCCGCTTATGATTATTGCCGAAGACATTGAAGGCGAAGCTTTGGCGACACTTGTTGTCAACAAATTACGCGGCGGATTGAAAATCGCAGCCGTGAAAGCGCCCGGTTTTGGTGATCGTCGTAAAGCCATGTTGCAAGACATCGCCATCCTTACCAATGGTACGGTGATTTCAGAAGACCTTGGCATCAAGCTTGAAAATGTCAGCCTGAAAGATTTGGGACGTGCCAAGCATATCCACATCACGAAGGATGACACAGTGATTGTCGACGGCTCTGGCAAGAAAAAAGACATTACAGCCCGTGTGGAACAAATCCGCCAGCAAGCGGAAGCCACCTCGTCTGATTATGACCGTGAAAAGCTACAAGAACGTCTCGCCAAGCTGGCGGGCGGTGTGGCTGTCATCAAGGTTGGCGGTTCAACTGAAATCGAAGTGAAAGAGCGCAAAGACCGTGTCGATGACGCTTTGAATGCGACACGCGCCGCCGTTGAAGAAGGTATTGTACCGGGCGGTGGAACAGCTCTTTTACGGGCCTCGCGCTTCATCAATGCCAAAGGCCTCAATGATGACGAGAAAGCCGGTATCGAGATCGTTAAATCAGCGCTCGCTTACCCCGCTCGCCAAATCGCCAATAATGCCGGTGTTGAAGGCGCCGTTGTTGTCGGCAATATCTGGGCTGAAAACAAAGCCAATTACGGCTATGATGCCCAGAACGACAAATATGGCGATATGGTCAAAAAGGGTATTATCGACCCGGTTAAAGTTGTCCGCACAGCCCTGCTGGACGCAGCCTCTGTTGCCGGTCTGATCTTGACGACTGAAGCAGCCGTGACGGAAGCGCCGAAGAAAGACGCCCCGGCTATGCCTGATATGGGCGGCATGGGCGGCATGGGCGGTATGGGAGGCATGATGTAGCCTGCGGCTACAGCATGCCTTGAAGTATTTTTGAGACTTGGAGTGGTCAGCAAAGCTGAAAAATCGATCCTGTGAATCGATTTTAGCCAGTTCCAAGAAAATTCCATCTACCGCGAAGGCGAAGGTTTACCTTCGCCGCAGCGGCTACCAAACTCACCGTATTATTTAAGCCGCCTCTCGGGGCGGTTTTTTTTGTAATGGGCAAAGTAGCCCTACCTCACCCGATACTTCCCCCGCGCCACAAATTCCAAAACCCCTGCATCACGCAAGACCTGCAACTGTTGCCGTATCTTCGGCTTCACGTTATTATTTTCGGGGTGAAGTTCGCTGAGATAATTTTCGAATTTATAAACGTCATCCAGCGTAAATTCCGTCTGCCCGATATGTTCGACGCAGTTCAGTACATCTAAAACCCAGCCTTTTTGCATAAGGCTTTTGCTTCGCAAAAAGGCGGTCTTGGCCCATTTATCGAGCACCTTATCTTTGGGCCGCGCGATACGGTTTTCAACTAGAGTAATGCGTCCAGCCTTAGGCACTTTATTTATCAGGATATTGCAGCCAACCCACCCCGCACGCCGCGCAGTCTTGGCGAGAGGTTTGCGGCGCTCTATTAAATCTGTGACAAAGAACTGCTTTGGAATAACGGATAAATCCTGCACCATCTTATCACTAGCCGTATAGCGCAGGAGCATAAGGCTTGGCACGCTATCACTTTTCAGGCGGGTCATCATAGTGGCGTAGGCGCCATCTGTAATCTTTTTGCCAAATTTTCCTTTGGTGGATTTAAGCTCGAAATCTTCAGTGCAGAGGCCGCAATAAAAATCCGCAACGGGTTTATTATTAGTATAATCCATTAACGGTCGCTCACCACAGGACGGGCAATACATTTGGCGTAAGACCCAGCCTTCCGTCCAAACCCGCGCCTTTTGTGCGCCGCTCGAAAAATTCGCGGCATCTTCACGCATTTCAAAATCCATGAGACAAAAAATCACATGATTAGAATGGCGTCAACCGCTAACCCCTTATTTCGTTCCGGCCTTAACGCGCGGGAAGATCAGGCGCGCAGACAGGCCCGCCCAATCGGTTTGGGCAGGGCGGGTCAGCCCGTCTAATAATTCAAATTTGGCATTATGTAGATCGGCAATGGCATCGACCATCGCCAAGCCCAGACCACTGCCCGGAAGTGTCCGGCTCTGGTCGAGGCGCACAAAGCGGTCTTTGACACGCTGGCGGTCCGCTTCTGGAATACCCGGCCCGTCATCAGTGATACTTATAATAATGCGCCCGGCTTTGCCTTTGCTAAGGGCGAGTGCAATCCTGCCGCCTTCGGGCGTATATTTAATCGCATTTTCCACAAGGTTGGAGACGGCTTGGGAGATTAGGCCGCGGTCAGCCTGAATACGTGTGCCTGTCGCAATATTCGCGGTAAATTCCAATCCGGCCTCATCACAGGCTGGCTCGTAAAGCTCGGCAATATCATCCAATATCGGCTTGGGGTCGACCGCCATTAAAAGTTCGCGCCGCTCGCCCGCTTCAAGACGGGCAATACGCAAAACAGAATCAAATGTCCGCAAGAGCTGACTGGCATCATCAGCAGCTGAAAACAGCACATCGCTCGAGTTCGGGTCTTTCACCTCGGACGCCGCGCTCTCTAGCCGGGTGCGCAAGCGCGTAAGCGGTGAGCGCAAGTCATGGGCGATACTATCACCCGCATAACGCATAGCCTTCATTAAGCGGTCAATATGATCCAACATGGAGTTGAGATGTTCGGCCAAAAGATCAAGTTCGTCCTCGGAATAATTACGCGGTGCGCGGCGGTCGAGATGTCCCGCCCGCACATCTGTCGCCAGCCTGTTAAAATCCTCAACACGGCGAGAGAAACGCCGCGAAACATACCAGCCTGACAAAAGTCCCAAAGCTAGGGCCAATAAAGCGGAGGTCAGAATGGCCGTGCGGATGCGTTCGGCATTTCGCATTGTCGGTTCAACGTCGCGCCCCACAATCAACACGCCCGACACCTTGTCCTCAATTTTCATGGGTGTGGCAATCGCGCGTGAGCGGCGCGCCTGTAGATCAGAGGCTTCGCTATCGCGAAATGTCAGCTCAAACTCGACCGTCCGGTAATCATTGCCAAAGCGGTTTTGCAACAGGCCTACACGCGGTTTATTTTCGGCTTCCGGGAACTCGTTAATATTGCCCGAAAGAATGGGCGGGCCGTTGAAATTAGCTGCTCTGAACAGGTAAAGCCCCTCGCCTGACGTCATGCGTAAAATGACCTCTCCCTGCACGGCAATGGGGCCTTTTTCTTTGTACAGGGTTTCCAGCTCGCCTATTTCAGTCAAGATATCATTATCAACGCGCCGCAGCTCTGAGACGACGGTGGCGTAATAGACATAGCTTAGCGAGACAATAGACGAGACAACAAACAGGCTGGCCGCTAATAGCGTCAGCCTGAAAAGTGTATTGCGGTAAAGCTTTTTAAGCGCCTCTAACATAACATGCTTAGGGTAGGACGCGCGCCCTCGCCCTGCAAGTCTTTAAGCCTCAAAGCTAGACCTGCAAACGATAGCCTGCACCGCGCACAGTATGTAATAAGGGCACGTCAAATTCCTTATCAATTTTACCGCGTAGACGCGAAATGTGGACGTCGATAACATTGGTCTGGGGATCGAAGTGATAATCCCAGACTTTTTCGAGTAACATTGTGCGCGTAACAACACGGCCCGAATGACGCATGAGGCATTCCAGCAGGCGAAACTCGCGCGGCTGTAAAAGGACGTTTTTGCCCGCACGCTTAACCGTACGTGCCAGAAGGTCCATCTCCAAATCCCCGACTTTAAGCTTGGTAACGGCCGCACTGGGGTCAGAGCGACGACCAATAGCCTCGACCCGCGCCAAAAGTTCGGTAAAGGAATAAGGCTTTGCCAGATAATCATCGCCGCCTGCCCGCAATCCTTCTACTTTCTGGTCGACCTCACCCAGAGCTGACAAGATCAATACCGGCGTCGCATCACCGTCCTCGCGCAAGGCTCCCAAAAGCTCCAATCCATCGAGCTTGGGCAACATACGATCGAGAATTAAAGCGTCATAATCCGCTGAGCGGGCCATTTCTAGCCCCAAATCACCGTCCGGCGCCAAGTCCACAACATGACCGGCTTCCATTAAGCCTTTACGGACAAAATCTGCGGCGACCTCATCGTCTTCAACGACTAAAATTCTCATATGGTTTCTCCTATATCCTAATCACAAGCCGACCCGTCTGACCAGTTGGCTATATCTGTTCTCAGGCAAAGGGCAGAGAGACAAAGCTCTCCCCGCCATTTGCAAGCCTGACTTTTAAAGTAAGTGATGACTGTCCAGACGTCTTGGCCTTATTGACCATTGCGCGAAACCGGCTGACACTCGGAATGGGTTCATGGTCTGCTTCGAGCAAGACCATGCCGGCTTTAATACCTTTAAGGTCTGCCTGACTGCCAGGCGAGACGTTCTCTACATATACGCCGACCTGATTAGGTGACATACCAATCGAGTCCCTAAAGGTTGAACTTAAATCTACAAGCGACAATCCGGCCCCGACACTCTCATTACTACGTGGGGCAGACGGAGCGGCTGCCACGTCAGAAGACACCGCTGACGACACACTGCTTTCCACTACATCTTTTTCTGGGCGTTCCTCTATCGGAATCTCGATAGTTTGGGAGACCTCATCACGCTCGATTATCATGCGAATGACTTCACCGGGCCGGACGCGTCCTATAAGGCGCGTAGCTTCCACAGAATTAAGCACGGCCTGCCCGTTAATGTTCAATATGATATCATCAACCCGCAGACCATGTTTATCCGCTGGACCGCCTGCAAATAAATTATGAATTGTGGCTCCGGCTCTGTAAACGCCTTCTTGGTTTTCCAACGTATATTCGGCGGTCCGCAGACCCGCTCCCAGCCAGCCGCGGCGCACACGGCCGTCACGGCGTAAGGCCATAATGACCTCTTCCGCCGTATAATGCGGTATAGCGAAAGCAATACCAACGCTTGCGCCCGTCGGCGAATAAATAGCGGAGTTAACGCCCACGACCTCGCCTTTGGGATTGAATAACGGCCCGCCCGAATTACCCGTATTTATCGTGGCATCGGTCTGGATATAATCTACATAAGAGCCGCTATCGACACTGTCGCGTCCAATCGCGGAAATAATGCCCAGACTGGTAGACTGCCCGATGCCGAAAGGGTTACCAATAGCGATAACATAATCGCCAATGCGAATTTTATCACCATGGTAAAAAGGAACTGTCGGGAAATTACGCTTATAATCTATCTGTAATAATGCCAAATCCGTCTCGGCATCCGTACCCATCACATTGGCGGGTAAGGATTCGCCATTATTGAACTCAATGGCAATATTATCACCGCCCTCAATAACATGATAATTTGTTACGACCTCACCTTTAGATGAGATGATGAAACCCGAGCCTTGACCCAATGTTGTGGTTTCGCCGGAATCTGTTGTGACTTTAATATTCACGACAGCCGGGCTGATACGTTCGACAAGGTCCGCCAAAGATTCAGGCTGGCCAACGGATAATATAGGCGACCGTGTGGTCGGGAGTGCTTGCGGTGTAGCTTGCCTTGGCACTTGTTGTAATTGAGGCTGACTTATGGGCGCTTGATCGGCAAGTGGTTGGTTGGCGATGGGCTGATTATCATTCGTCTGGGCCGTCTGGGCTATCCCCGTATGGGAGGTTCCACACAACAAGGCCAGTCCAAGACAGGCCCTTTTGGTGAAACGGATGGGCGTTTCCAAATCTGGTTTTTCTAAAAAGAATATGGGCACTCATATCTCCATCGGTGAAAGCAAGTTTGCAGTCTTGCATATATCGTAATCATGTCCAAATCATGACAAAAATGTCATAAATGGGAATCAGAAGATTTTTTCGAAAATAATCAGTCTATTTTCTTTTGGCATCTCTATCCGATCCGCCATATTAAAACCCGCATCTGCAAATATATGCTTAACAGATGATAAATTTCTAACGCCCCAGTCCGGATTTCTGGCTTTCAAGGTTTGGTCAAACTGTAGATTGGATTGTGCTGTTTTACTGCCTTCCAGAAACGGGCCGTAAAGCGCCATAAGGCCGCCGGACTTTAAAAGGCCTTTCGCCCCCCCTACCATACCGGTACAGGCCTCCCAAGGCGCAATATGAATCATATTTGCACAATAAAGCATATCATAAGAGGGTTCGGGCAAGGCTGCGGCCCAACCCGGTTGGCAGACATCAATATTGAGAGGAGCCAACATATTGCCCGCCCCGTTAGTCCTACAATCCACGGCCCAACCCGTTTGGCTAGCGCGTGATTCCGGGTCCGGGTCGCTGGTTTGCCAGAGAATGTCCGGACGCAGCGCGCACATATGATAGGCATGTTCGCCCGTACCCGACGCTATCTCCAATATATGTGCGGACTGTTTAATATGCGGAATGAGGCTCAAAGCAATGTCCGCTTTGTTACGTCCGGCAGACGGAGAGTATCGCTTAGCGCCCTCTTCTAGGCGGGTTTCCAGATGTATCGGGTCTTTCGTCATTAAAGCGCGTTTCGTATCCTTTTATACGGGTTTATTTATATCGACGGTGGGTCCAAACGGCCCGGCAAGATAATATGCGTACATAAACCCCCGAGTTTAGACTTTTTCAAAACAAATTCACCTTTATAAGCTTTGGCCAAATCCCTGACAATTGCCAGTCCAAACCCTGTGCCCGGTTTCGTCTCGTCCAGACGTATCCCACGTTTGAGAGCCTGTTCATATTCCGCATCTAACAGGCCCTTACCATCATCTTCCACTGTAATCATCAGGCGCGTCTTATCGTCCTGAAGAATTTGACCTCTCACCCGAACCGTAGAGGTGCACCACTTACAGGCATTATCCATGAGGTTGCCAATAAGTTCGTCAAGGTCACGCTTTTCGCCGCGAAAAACCAACCCCGCCTGTAAATCAATGTCAAAATCTATGTCCCGATTTCCGTAAATACGCGCAAGCGTACGCTCCATTGGCTCCAAAACATCCGCGACCAAAGTCGCCGCGCCAATCCTTTGACCGCGAGCGGCCGCGCGGGCGCGTTGCAAATGATGGTCTACCTGATTTTTCATTATATCGGATTGGCGTCCCACGATCTCCGCTAAAGTCTCGTTACCAGGGTTATCCCGCTTCCTAAATTTTAATGTCGATTTATCCTGCTTTTTTGAACGATCAGACTCATTAACCAATACCGCCAGCGGCGTCTTTAGCGCATGGGCGAGATTGCCTACATGTGTACGCGCCCGGTCCACAACATCTCGGTTATGGGCTATGAGTGTGTTTAGCTCCCGGGCCAAGGGCTGGATTTCTGAAGGATAATCATCGGCAATATCCATTCTTAGGCCTTCGCGCACACCAATAACCTCATCGCGCAAATCAAATATGGGTTTAAGGCCGACGCGCACCTGCGTATAAATACCGATCACTAATCCCAAGGATAATAACGATAAGAGCGCGGTGGCAATATATCCGAATTGGCGTATAGCCTCACGGGCGGGTCGTCTATCAGCTGCAGCTATTATCACAACCGGACGCTCATCCATATTGGGGAAAATTACCGATCTGGCCACCAAGCGCAATGTCTCGTCCTCGTCAGGTCCCGCAGCATAGGCCCGAACATCCTCACCCGGATGGCTTGTAATATTTGTGCTAATGTTTGGTGCCAATTGCAATTTTTCTCCCGAAAGGGAACGGGAAGATTTCAAGACATCGATCTCACCGGAGGGTTTTAAAAATCCGATAAGCCAATACCGTCCCGATAAGGCGCGCTGGTATCGCGGATCAACCGGCTCGCTGATTAAACTAAGAGGGCTACCCGTTGCAATCAGCCCTGTCTCACCATCAATTTCCGGGTTTTCAATCTGCAAAGGCTGGTCGGTCTGCACATTTGCAATAAGAGAGGTAACCGCGCTTTCAAGCGGGTCGTCGAAAAGTCGCAAGGTCGAGCTTTGATAAACCCAGATCAGTATGGCCGCGCAAATCGCCAATATGGGCAATGTCCATAAGGCAGAGCTGCGTACCAAACGCAAGACAAGAGAGGGGTGTTTCGTTTGATTTTGCCCCCGCTCGTTAGTCATTAGCTCTTGGTAGTTTCAGGATCAACCAACCGGTATCCCAATCCGCGTACAGTCTCAATTCTGTCGACGCCGAGTTTCTTTCTCAAGCGCCCAACAAAGACCTCAATCGTATTGGAATCGCGGTCAAAATCCTGATCATATATATGCTCGACCAACTCTGTTCGCGAAATCACCCGCCCATTATGGGTCGCCATATAACTTAGAATTCTAAATTCATGCGAGGTGAGCTTAATGGGCTGGCCATCGACAAAGGCGCGGGCCGCCCGATTATCGACCAATAAGGCCCCGATTTCCAGGCTATCGGTCGTATGCCCCGCCGAGCGGCGCATAAGCGCGCGAAGCCGGGCCAGTAATTCTTCGGTATGGAAGGGCTTTGTCAGATAATCATCCGCCCCGGCATCAAAGCCTGAGACTTTCTCGCTCCACTGATTACGGGCTGTTAAAATAATAACCGGAAACTTCTTGCCGTCAGCGCGCCATTTTTGCAGAATACTTACACCGTCAATTTGGGGCAATCCCAAATCCAGAACCACAGCATCATAAGGTTCTGTATCACCCAGATAATGACCTTCCTCACCATCATTGGCTGTATCGACGGCATAGCCATTATCTTTTAAGACTTCTGAGAGTTGCCGGGACAAATCCGGATCATCTTCTACCACTAATATCCGCATAACTACCTCGAATCCGCTAATCTTTGCGGATTAACCTTTGACGCGTCCTGTTGCGGCGTCAATAAAAACATCAAAGACATGACCTGATTTCCTTTGAAGGCGTACGCGGTAAACCCCTTGACCCGGGAAAACATCCAGAACCTTGGCTTTCGGGTGGCGTTTCTGGGCAATTGATTTTGCCGTGCGTACGGATATGCGTTTTTGCGCATATCTTAAAACATGGTCTTGATTGCCATAGTGATAAACAGGGGCCGACTGTCTAAGAATTTGGGTCTGGCTATAATGTTTCGCATGGGGTTTGAAAGACTTAGCAGAGGCGCTCAGGGGCATTAAAAGCGGCACGACAAAAAGGCTCAAAAATACGCCAGCCAACCGTTTTCTAAGAGGCGCGTTATTATGTGATATGCCGAACAGTCTACTCATATATTTTGTATTACGGTCTCGCCCCTGAACTTAAGCTGAATATGCCATTCAGATTGCTATAATATTTTAATTTCCGCCTGTCATGCCCTGTCTGGGATCAAAATCGGCGCTTTTAGCGTGATTTTTAGCCCATTTAAGCAATTCCGGGGCCGATTTGTCCTCTAAAACAATGTGCGGACTCACCAATAAATCACCGCCAGCGACACCTTTTCCGCGCAAACGCAAGGTTGTCCCGCTATTTGTCCCCGCGGGGATATTAAGCTGAACATGGCCATCTGGCATGGGGATTTTGATTTTAGCCCCCAATAGGGCTTCTTGGAGTGAAATCGGTAGTTTAAGGCGTAAATTTTTGCCTTCACGCTGGAAATATTTGTGCTTTAAAATCTCGATCTCTACCTTTGCATCACCCGGTGCGCCGCCGTAAAGCCCGCCAGCCCCCTTGCCGCGCACACGCAAAACCTTACCATCTTCTATGGCCTTGGGTATTTTCACGCTAAAGCTTTGTCCGTCGCGCGCCTTGATCTTGCGGCTACCGCCTTTAAGGGCCTCGAACAGGCCGAGCTTGACGCGGTAACGAATATCCTTGCCCTTTTTCGGGCTCTGTCTAGCGTTTTGTCTGGCGCCGCCCATGCCACCACCAAAACCGCCGCCCATTGCCCCCATTTGCATGCCAAAAAGAGACTGTAGCAAATCATTCATATCATTGCCGCCCATTGCCCCCATTGGGCCTTGTCCGCCCCCGCGTCCCCGTCTTTGGTTAAAGCCGCCAAAACCACCTGCCCCAAACGGGTTTTGTTGCTGGCCAGAGCCGTCTATCTGGCCTCTATCATATTGGGCTTTAAGTTTTTTATCCGATAATAGCGTATAAGCCGCCGAAATTTCCTTGAATTTCTCAGCGATCTTGTCATTCCCCTGATTGACATCAGGATGGTATTTTTTCGCCAGCTTCCTATAGGCTTTGCTGATATCATCAGCGGAAGCCGATTTCGTCAGGCCCAGTAATTTATAGGGGTCTTTAGCCACACAACATCCTTTCAGACGTTATGTAGGGCAAGCCGCACTTTTTTCAAGGCAAAGCTGGAAGGCGCGAGGTTTATATATCCACCCGCACCTGCGCTCCGAAGCCGTAAAGCTCTGAGCCTTGAGCAATAGTGACGTAATCGGCGGCGCTCAATTGCGCGCTTGCAGCGCTGCTTAGCGCAAGACGCGGCGTATCGGTTTCAAATGTGTCCAGCACCGCGTCGTTCTTGAAAAACTGGACACGGTAAAATTCACGTCCCTCAGACAGGGGCACTTCGAGCGCAGTCCAATTATCCCCGCCAAGACGTGTGCGGCGTATCCATGACAGGATGGCCCCCTCGGCCCCTATTTCAAATTTTACATGAACTGGCGAGAGAGGGCGAAGCTGTCTGGCCAGATAGGTAAAATCGAAAGGTTCTGCCTCGCGCCGCGCTATCTGGGCTGTCAAGACAATGGGTAGGTCGATAAAATCATGGGCAATATCGTAAACCTCAAGACCGGTATAAAGGGCCACACACCGCGCCCCTTCGCCAATAAGGTCGACCATTTCCGTTTCGCTTCCGCCCTGACCGCGCAATAAATGGCTAAACCGGTACGTCTTAGGCGCAATGAGCACGGCGTTCCCCGCCTGCAAAACCTCCCAGCCTAGCGGTGTTTCAACGCAAAAATAATTAGCGCCCGAGAGCAGGTTCTCTTCCGAAACAGAGGCAAATGTGCCGTTTTCAAACGTCGCCTCAAACTGATTGGCCTTATCAAAGCGTCCAATAGGGCCGCGCGCAAGGCTTGAAGTTAAGTAACCTGTTCGAGAGGACCGCCTAAGAGTAAGCGGGTTTGCATTAATCCCACCGGACGCAGAGGCAATATTGACGAGCGAAAAGGGTTGGGCATTCGCCCCTAACCACGGACCGGCGCGCTCCGTCTCGCCCTCAATATGAGGAATATCGAGCACGAATATATCTGGCGGGCCAAACCATATCGGCAAAGCCGCCTGCGTGGGTGTGAAGCCTGACACAAGCCCTCCCTGTGTCCTTGCCCCTTAAAGCTGGACCATCTTTTACTTAGTATTTTTGATGGAAAGGAAGATGGTTATGGCGAGGAAAGAGCCGTTTCCTTACGGTTAGACCTAAACGCTGGTCATCATTGAATTGGCATACGACCATAAACTAAAGGATAATCATCTGAATGAAGTCGATCTCCATTTTCGAGCTTATGAGTTACAAATGGTTGCTCAAGAGCTCCCGGTTTATCGAAATACGTAATATCGTCACCACAATACCTAAATGCTATGGCTCTCCGCATTTTTTCTTTTGATTTATTTCCAGACGATCCATGAACGGTCATAACATGATGTATTATCACGTCACCGGGCTCTACATCAAAGCGTATAACGTCATGCTTATGAATATTCGATTCAATGTCTTCAAGCTTTTCATACGGCGACATCGGGTCAATGGATTGCGCTATTAAAAGATTAGGAGCGTAGGTTTTACCCCATAAATGAGAGCCTCGAATATATTCCATCCCTCCATTTTCTTCCGTAACGGGGTCAAGCGGAATCCAAACAATACAACACTTTTCGCCTTTAATTTGAAAATAGCTCCAATCTTGATGAAAGGTAGTTCTTTGAGACGTATTCGGCGACTTCACAAACGTTGTATCCTCCCAAAAATTAACAAAGCTACTATCCATCAGTTTAGCCGATATATGAGGAAGGGCAGAGTCTATCGCACATTTTTTTATACCTTCGTAGAAACGCCATTGCCCCGCGTCATAAAAAAACATACCACTTTCTTCATCATTTACTTTATCCAAAATAGGACGCGCTTCGGGATCGGTATCCAGAACCAATTTGTACATTTCTAAATTAAATCGGTCTGAATTGCCTCCATCAAATTCATCCGCACCACTCCATTGTTGTTTCTGCAAATCCTCAAAATCATATGCTGTTTCGCTAAACCTTCGTCGTGCAATCTGATTGTCTACATCATCACGTAGGGCATTAACCTCACTATCAGTAAGAACTCCCTTTAATCGAACAACCCCATTTCTATTATATTCGTCAATTACCTTTTGTGATAAAAGTTGGATTGATTTTTGAATTCCCATTGGATCTTTTCCTTGCTTCTCTAAATATATCGATAAAATTCACTAATTTCAGTGCTGTATATAAATA
>CAZHPV010000005.1:0-80961 GCA_964534845.1 uncultured Caulobacterales bacterium | reverse complement strand
TTAAGCCTCTCAGCGCCGATGGTACTTTGTCTTAAGGCACGGGAGAGTAGGTCGCTGCCCGGTTTATCCAGATCATAGCGTTTAAATCAAAAACTTTAGAAACCTCCATATACATTTTTTAAAACCCCGCATGGCTAGGCCTGCGGGGTTTTTTAGTGTTTGGATATAGCGCTCTGCGTTTAGGGCAGCTGGCGGGAGCGTTTAGTCGTTTTCAAATCGGGATGAGAGGCGTATTTGTCGATTTTGCATAAGGTCGATACGCTGTCCCTGCTGAGGACTTATCGCTAAGGGGCCGTTATTTGCTGTCAGCCTCATATAGGTCCTGCGTTTTTTGGACTCCACCTGTCCGATTGACTTGCCGTCTATTAATATGTCTATAGGGCCAGCGTCAGCTAAACGAATATAATCATGGGTAAGTTGAAGTTCAAATTCCCAGCTTCCATCTGTATAGGTTTCATATTCGGCCTTACCGTGCAGGCCCGGATTGTTAGGGTCTCTAAATCGAGCCTTAAGGTCTAATTGTTTTTTTCGCCGTGGTTTAAAAAACCCCATGATAGCGCCCTCCCTATATTCGTAAGCGGGTTGAGTATTAGAGATAAGGCTTAAACAAATAATAAAAGCCGTTTCAGGCGATTATTGCGGATCGGTTTTGGGGAAATGGTGGGCGGTAACGGGTTCGAACCGCTGACCCTCTCGGTGTAAACGAGATGCTCTACCAGCTGAGCTAACCGCCCTTAGACTTATTAATGACGGGCTTCGCGCCTATTTCCTTAACTTAGAAAATGGCGCGAGTGACGGGACTCGAACCCGCGGCCTCCGGCGTGACAGGCCGGCGCTCTAACCAACTGAGCTACACCCGCATTAAAATGCTCGCGCTGTGTAACTTCCCACGGGTTTAAGGTCAATGTCGTTTTACGTGTTTTGGGCGTTTTTATCATTATATTTTAAAAGAATGTGAGAGCCCTAACCTCCCTTGGAGATTTTAAAGTCTATATGCATGTGGTTTCCGTCCGGGTCCCAGATATTGAGTTGTACGATACCAAAATCTGGCAGATCTACGCGTTGATATTTTATGCCAGACTGCTTTAGCTTGTCCTCATAGGCATCAAGGCCTGTTGCGGAGAAGGCAAAGTGCTCGAGCTTAAGGTCTGCCTCAGAGCCGGTAAGGTCATCTCTTTGCACCGCTACAAGGTGTATGACCGGATTGTCCCCGAGATAGAGCCAAGCGCCCTCAAACGGAAAATTTGGACGCGGGCCTTTTTCCAACCCTAGAACGTTGCAATACCACACTACCATTTCAGCGAGGCGGTATGTTCTGATATTGACGTGATCTAAGGCTTTAAGTGGCATATATCCCCGCATTATAGCGTGTTGTGGAGTGAGTTTAATCCAGAAATGTACTGATCTGGCCAAGCTCTTTTTTAATGAGAGCATGGGCGGGGACTTTGGCGTCTTTAGCAGGATAGCCCACCACCATGAGCACAAAGGGTTTCTCGGATGTGGGTCTGTTACAAATCTCGCGTAAGAACCCCATAGGCGCGGGTGTATGGGTGAGCGTGCCCAGCCCGGCATTATGTAAGGCGGTGATTAACATACCGGTCGCCAGACCCACAGATTCCGTGACGTAATAGTTTTTTTTGTTTTGGCCGGCCCGTTCCCCGCCGCGTTTTTGTGTAAAAACCGCAATCAACCAAGGCGCGGTTTCCAGAAAGGGTTTATGGGGGTCAGTGCCTAACGGGGCGAGGGCGTCAAGCCATTCCTCTGAGGCCCGGTTTTCATAAAACTCGGCTTCTTCTGCCTCAGCCGCCAACCTGATTTGGCGTTTTATATCGGGGTTGGAAATCGCCACAAAATACCAAGGTTGGTGATTGGCCCCGCTCGGCGCGCTGGCTGCCGTTTTAAGACAGGTTTCGATCAGGGCGCGCGGCACGGGTTTATCAGAAAAATCCCGTATGGTGCGCCTTGCTGATAATGTGCCAAGAAGCGCGTCGGCGCGTAATTGCATTTCGGCTGCCGGGACGTCTAAATCATAGCCGCTCAACGGAACATATTGCGTTGTCATAATTTACCTTTTCGGAAAGTGTGACCGATACGTGTCTTATAACATTATTTGAGTTTGTCACGGCACTCAAATATTTTGCAATGCTTTCTGTTGGCGGGCTAAGACTTGACCCTTGATATGTAAACACCTTAAGTCAAAGCCATTACAAAATAAAAGAGGCCATAATGAATCCTATAAAATTACGTAAGCTCCTGGTTTTTCTGCATTTAAGTTTTGCGGCTTTCCTCGCCCCAGCTTTTCTCCTTGTTGCGATTTCAGGCGGGCTTTACCTGATAGGGCAGAAAGGGGCGGTAACATCAACCCAATTGACCTTACCTGCCGACAGTCAACTGGATTTTAAAAGCGCAAATTTGGATTCTGAGGTAAGGGCATTGCTAGAGCGCGCAGCGATTGACGAAGAGTTTGAATATATCAAAAACCGTGGATCGCTCATCCAGACACGCCCGACATCGCAGCCTTATATAGAGTTCAAAAACGGATCTGATGGGTTAGTCGCCACGCGTCAGATACCCAATTTACAAAAATCCATGATAGAACTCCATAAGGGCCACGGGCCGCTTAAGTTTAAAACCTATCAAAAGCTTGTCGCTTTGGGTTTATTAGGTGTAGTATTGGGCGGCTTTTCGGTTGGCCTCTTGGCGGCCAATTATAGGCGTAAAACCCTTATTGCCAGCGCTCTGGGTCTAATGACTTTCTTTTTACTGGCGCTTTAATTTCCAGCACTTACGCTTTATCCGCGTTGATATGAAAGGTGAAAATCTTGTCTGATCCAGATCGTGATACCGCCTTTGGGAAAGACTCATCAGATGAGGAGACGCACGCAGCGAAGGCGCCAAATACCACCCTGTTAACTTCGGCCGTATCGTCTATCGGGGTTATGAGTACGGATATAAATCTTATATTGCTGGCTTTGGATATGGGCGATGATAGCGTCTTATATGCACAGTTGAAAAACGTGCATCCTGCCGATTTTTCAGATCAGTTCGAACAACTCACCCCGCCCCAACGTGAGAAGATAATCAAAAGCGCGGGCGGGTTGATTACCGCTGATGTCTTGGCTGAACTGGAAGACGAAATTGTAGAAGATATTCTGCCCTTATTGCCAGACGCGCAAATTGCCGATGCTATCACCCTACTCGATAGTGACGATGCCACCCAGATTGTCGAGGAAATGGAGCCTGACCAGCGTGAAACTGTGCTGGGGGCCTTGGCCGAACCGGAGCGTGCCGTTCTCGAGGCGAGCCTTAGTTTTGATGAGGAAACGATTGGCCGTCTGATGCAACGTGAATTTGTCGCCGCTCCGTCTTTTTGGACGGTCGGCCATGCGATTGATCATATGCGGGCAACAGGCGAGGACTTGCCGGATTTGTTTTTTAATATTTACGTTGTTGATACAGGCTTTCATCCTATTGGATACGTTCCGGTCTCACATCTTATGCGCGCCCAACGCACGCAAAGTCTTGAATCGATTATGGAGCGTTCCCTGATCGCTATCTCTCAGGACAAGGATCAGGAAGAGGCCGCCTTTCTGTTTGAGAAATATAATCTGATTTCAGCGCCCGTAACCGATAATTCGGGGCGCATCGTCGGGATGATGACTGTGGATGATGTGATTGAAATTATTCAGGATGAAAACAAGGAAGATATATTGGCCTTGGCAGGAGTAAGCGAGGCGGGTTTAACGGATACGGCCTTTACGACCCTCAAATCGCGCGGACCTTGGCTTTTAATAAATTTGCTGACCGCTGTATTAGCGTCAATCGTGATTGCGCAATTCGATTATGCTATTGCCGAGATTGTGGCCTTGGCTGTGCTCATGCCTATTGTGGCGTCAATGGGTGGCAATGCCGGAACGCAGGCGCTTACTGTGGCCGTACGGGCTTTGGCAGAGCGCGAACTGACCTCACAAACGGCTTGGCGGGTGATAAGACGCGAAAGTTTTGCGGCCATTATGATTGGTCTGATTTTTGCCTCCGTCATGTTTGCGATTTCCTGGTTATGGTTTCAGGATGTAAACCTTTCTGCTGTGGTTTTTTTCGCCATGATCATAAACCATATCTGTGCAGGTATTGCCGGCATTCTCATACCTTTGGGGCTAAAGCGAGTTGGTGCAGACCCGGCTGTGGCCTCATCGGTTTTTGTGACAACTGTAACGGATATTGTTGGGTTTTTTGCCTTTTTGGGCCTTGCCGTCATTTGGCTGCTATAAGACAGGCAGCAAAATTCCATAAATTAAACACAGCCCTCTCGCGGTATAGGTGAGCGATTTTCTCATTTATCCCGCAATCGGCGCATTTTTTGCATCACATCTGACACTTAAACCAGGTGTCACGGAATGAAACGTTATGGGCCAGCAATTTACCATATCTGATATAGGGCTGAAACTTATCAAAACCTATGAAGGGTTCAGACCTGTTGATCGTACTTTAGTGTCCGGCCAGCGCGTCGTTGGCTATGGTCACCGGATCAGAGATGATGAAACCATGAGTCTGACCAAGAAAGAAGCCTTATCCTTATTAAAAGATGATCTGGCCCCTTTTGAAGATATGGTGAATGAAAATGTCTATGCGCCCCTAACGCAGGGACAGTTTGACGCCTTATGTTCTCTGGCTTTCAATATAGGTCCGAAAGCGTTTCTGCAGTCTGATATTTTAAGAGCCATTAATAATGGGCGGGTTCTGGATGCGGCGAGTGGTTTCGATATCTGGCGTAAAAGCGAGATTGATGGAAAGGTCTTTATTGTTGATGCTTTGGTGCGCCGTCGCGCCGCCGAAAAAAACCTATTTTTACGTCCGCAGGGAAAGGTCGTGTCTGCTTCACGTGTTGATCTACCACCAAAGCGGGACGCGCAGATGGAAGTGCTCACGACAGCAGATGATCTACCTGTGTTCACCGCCGAAGACCGGGCCGGTATCACTGAAGCGCCTTATACCAGCCGTTTACGCCCGTCTCGCCGCCTTGAGGACAAAATTGCTTCCAACCTCTCTTCAAGTGAGGTCATTGAAGCCGACGGAACAGAAAGTGCCGTTTTGGACCTCCTTGATATTGAAATCGAAGATATTGGTCTATTGGGACAAAGGGACGATGAGATTAAAATGGCTGAAAAAGAAGAGGCTGCCATAAGTGAGGGCTCTATAGAGACTGTTGTGGCTGACCTTGAAACCGCTGGGCAGGTGGAAGTGGTTTCCCCTATAGCTGAGGCCGCGTCGGAGGTCAGTGCGCGGCTGGACGCCTTAATTGATGACCCTGGCGGGCAATCAGATTTGAATTCAATAGACGCGGAACCCTTGTCCGTTGATCCGGTGCAAGAGCGTGAAATAGATGCTGAAATTGTAGATCTGTTAGGGGATGACGATAAGCCTGCAGTGGAGAATGAAAATGTATACGAATTTCCAAACTCCAAAACCGAGCAAGAAAGCCAAGACCAGACAATAGCGCCGAAAGATGCTGAGGCCGCGCCTGATGCGCCTAAACCGGACCGCAGAGCAACGGATAGCGCCCAAAAATATATAGAACATGCGTCAGAGGAAGCAGTGCCTGACAAAACCCCGTCAAATGAAGGGCCATTCTTCATTATGGTTGTCTTGGGTCTGACATTTATGGGTGGATTTATAGGACTAATATTGCGCGGTACAACGCAGGCTCTGGGCGAGAACGGACCCTTTCTGGCCTATTCTGGCTTTATGATTGGTTTTATGGTGTTTTGGGGGGCGCTTTTTTACTTAATCCGGGAAATCATTCGGGGACGGAAGCAAAAAATTAACCTTCTTAATGAGTAAAAGAAAAACCATTTTCCCTTAGTTTATAGGATGACTATAAATGTATAAGGGTGTCCTTTATGACTATTAAAGACATTGAAATGGATATTATTCGGGATTGGACCGACGCATATACGGAAAAATTTCAAAAAGAAATTTTTTCATTTAAGCATAATATTTCAAAAACAGGTCTGTTTACCGATGAAGCTTTGATAGAGCTTTTAGGAAAACATCCGGCGCATTTGTTAGATGTTTGTTCCATGGGTGATGATACTCACCCGGACTATCCAAATCGTTTCCGGACGGGCGATTTTCGTGATAGCTCAGCCGAAACACTCCTAGCCGCAGCCAAAGCCGGCCGTATCTGGATTAATGTGCGTCAAGGGATGAATGTCCACCCGGAATATAAAGCTGTACTTGATAAAATGTATGGCTCTCTAAGCCGTAAGGTCGGGCAAAAGATAACAGATCCTCGGGGTGGTATTCTTATATCGTCGCCGATTTCGCAAACGCCCTATCATTTTGATAAAACCGAGACGATCCTTTGGCATGTCCGCGGGGCAAAGCGGATCTATATTTATCCACAAACTGAAGAGTTCATAAGTGATAAGAATTATGAAGAGATTGTTCTAAACATTATGGATGATGATCTTCCCTATAATGAATCCTTTGATAAACATGCCAAGGTTTTTGATCTTGATGAAGATGAAGCTATATTGTGGCCGTTAAATTCGCCGCACCGTGTTGATAATTCCGCCTTTTGTGTATCGGTGACAACGGAGTACGGAACATGGGCCAGTAAGCTTAAAAATAGCGGCATGTTGGCTAATGCGACCTTGCGCAAGAAATGGGGCATACAAACAAGCTGGCGCAATGAGCATACCCTATCGCGTTATCTGAAATTTGTTTTTGGTCAGGCAATCAAAACAACTGGGCTGGCATCAAAGCCTGAGGAAGCGGATATTGTTAGCTTCAAATTGGATCCGAATGTTCCGAACTTTATTGTGGATACGCCGCCTTATGAGCGTAATTTCTGAGTTAAGAACGGCTTTTTAGGCTCCGCCTCTCCCCTTATACCAAAAAGCCCGCTATAGCATTGGCTATGACGGTGCATTTACAAAAGCTATCAGTCGGGTCCCAGTCTATCCAGACTTTGCAGGACTGGCAGGATCATGTCGTTGAACGCCGAACTGCGCGCGGCTTAAGCCCACATCATGAACATGTAACCCGTATGACGCCAAAACGCGCCGCCGAGATATTAGACGGCGGTTCGATTTACTGGGTGATTAAAGGGGTTATGCTTTGCCGCAATGATATTGTTGCGCTCGAACCTACCCAGACGCGCGATGGCCGTAAGGCGTGTTCCATATTAATGACACCAAAGCTTGTGCCTGTCATACCGACACCCAGACGGGCCTTCCAAGGATGGCGCTATCTTAGCCCTGAGGACGCGCCAGCTGATCTTACGGCTATTGAAGGGGCAGAAGACCTGCCAGAACAATTACGAACCAAGCTCGTTAATCTTGGCGCGTGGTAACGCAGACGAGCGCTTTCTTTTTTGCCTCCTAAAACCTCTGGAAAATTTGTAATAAAAAAAACCCCGCCTAAAGGCGGGGTCTAAAATCTTGTATATCAGGAGAGGCTTAGAATGTGTAAGCCGCTTTGACGTACCATTGACCACCATTGAACCCAAAGGGTGAAGTGGACGGGAACGCGGCCCCGACAATACCGGCAAATGGGTTATCATCCGGGAACTCATCAAAGAGGTTCTGGGCGCCAACGCTGAGGTCTAAGCCTTCAAACACATTGGCTGTCACTTCGGCGTCGAAAGTAAATTTCGAACCCGAGTCGATGAATAGTCCAGCGTCGAGATGGTCCTCGAAGAAGCTACCCCAGTAATTACCGCGGATGTAACCACTAAAGATACCTTGGCTATGGCTCCAAGTCGCATTCCCTTTAAATTCAGGAATTTGACCTTCCAAGCTCAGGATACGACCTTCGCTAAGCACACTACCCGGTACAACGGCGCTATCACCAACAGAAGCAAAAGTACCGTCAGATAGCAACACGTCTTGAACAGATGTATCTGTCCAGTTCCCAACAACTGTTAGGCGTGAATCACCGCCAGCAAAGTCGAATGGGTAATTATAGACCACATCGATACCTTGCGTGCGTGTATCAAAGGCATTGGCGAAAGTTTGGAAACTGGCCGTTCCTTCAAAACCTGCAAAATCAGCCGGATTAATAACGCCAGCACCGCCTAAGGCTGTTAACAGAGTGGCTGTGTTTATAGTGCCCGGAAGTGTTACGCCGTTTTCAACGGCGATATCTTCAAGAGCATCCGTAAAGCTGACGCCACTTGTTGTCGCGATCCGGCCTTCCACCTCGATATTGAAGTAATCTACAGTCAGGTTACCGAAGTCTGTATCCAGACCAAAACCAACTGAGATATTGCGCGCTTCTTCAGGCCCGAGTGAGGCGCCTGGTGAAACGAGCTGTGCGGGTGCACTGGTCACAGGCAGGATGCCCTGGTCTTCTAGACCGTTAGGACCGAAGGCTGTTGAGACGTTAATCACATTAGCTTGACCCGGTGTTGGGGCATGGAAGCCGGTTGAATAGGTACCGCGCAAACGGAAGGCATCATTGACTTTATAGAGGCCACCGATTTTCCAGTTAAATGTAGACCCAAATGTGTTAAAGTCTTCCCAACGCACAGCGCCTTGCAACGTGATCTGATCGGTCACATCACCTTCAAGTTCACCGTAAATAGCTACATTTGACTGGTCAAAGTCACCAACCGCTGTTGGGCTAAATCCGCCAAAGCCGTTAGAACCAGGTCCGAAGCCTTGCGCGAGCAATGAAGATGTTACAGCTGAGTCCGTTGCCGCACTATTGGTCGAGGCTGCATCACCGCCATTAACCGTGAACTCCTCGCGACGCCATTCAGCACCTGTAGCGAAGGTCAGATCACTGGCCCAACCATCAATCGCGATATCATAAGTCAGATCAATACCGACGCGGAATTCATCTTGCTCATAACCACCCGGATTAAAGGAAAGCGGCGTATCTGGTCCAAGTGAGGCGTTAATTGTGTTAGAAATCACAAAATCCGCTGCGTTATGACCAACAGCACCGGACACATCATAATTCAGTCCTGTACCAACATCGATTGTACCGCGTACACCACCAACAATTTGGTAATCTTCAAGATCACCACCAAATCGCGGTGTGAAACCACCCGGGAATTGCGTTAGGAATGTAAAACAGCTCGGATTGGCTTCCACAGCAGCCAAAGCCGCCGCGTCAGGTAAGATGCCGCCGCCTTCTGTGAGCGGGATGCCCAATGGACAGGCCGCTGCATTAAAGCCGCCAGCATCACCGGCTGTTAAGTTACCAACAAGATTGGTGTCAAAAACATCAGCAGCTGTTAAGCCAGCTCCGGCCAATTGAGCGTTGATGGCAATAGCATCGGCACTCGTTGGATCGTCAAGAATGTCATTTAAAGCACCAACTGTGCCGACACCGTCGATAAGAGTTGGGTTAAGCGGATCGCCAAAACCAACATTACCGCCGAAAATCCCGCCGCGTTGGATTGGATCACGGAAGAAGAAGCCGCCTTCTGCTGAACGCTCGGCATAGTTACCAAAAGCATAGACTTCAGCATTGTCGCTGACTTCAAGGGCTGAATTAATGAAGATTTTGAAATCATCTTCGACTTCAGGCTGTCCCCAAATCTGTACAACATCTGTTGTCACAGTGTTCACGTTGATGTCTTGTACGGCTGTGTTACCAGCGGCGATAAGCGCCAAGGCGTCATCACGCTGAACAGAGCGGATTGTGTCGTCAGTTTCCTGCCACTCACCTGTGATATTAACGAAACCTTTGTCACCGAGTGGAAGACCGATATTGGCGGCAATCTGGATATTATCGCCGTCACCTTCATAGGTCGAGCCATATTTAACCGTTAATGCACCGCCTTCAGCGCTGTCTTTAAGCTGGAAGTTCAAAACACCGGCAATCGCGTCCGCACCATATTGTGAAGAGGCACCGTCACGCAGAACTTCAACTTGCTTTAGAGCCAGTGCAGGGAAGACTGACACGTCTGGTCCTTGCGCCCCGTCAGCAATACCGCCGCCTAGGAATGAGATAACAGCGGCGCGGTGACGACGCTTACCATTTAAGAGAACAAGCGTGTTATCTGGTGATAGACCGCGAAGGTTAGCCGGACGCACAAGCGTACCCGCATCTGAAATGGGCTGCGTGTTAACATTATAAGATGGTACAGAGACACGTAGGAGGTCTGAGAGATCATTTGACGCCTGATTTGTAAACTCGGCACCAGAAATAACGTCTACAGGAGCAGGGGCATCAGCCGCTGAGCGCGCCTTACGGCGTGTACCTGTTGTGATAATTTCATCTTCTGGGTTAAATCCGCTATTTTGAGCGAATGACGGAGCGGCAGTTAGGCCTGCCAATAATGCTGCGGAGGCTGATAAAGCAAGCGCAGACTTTAGTGAAAATCTATTCATAAGATACCCTTCTTGAATGTAGGTGCAGATAACTGGCAAAATATTCGCTGAGTCTCAATATGAAAAACGCGAGTCAAATTGATTAAATTTAATGTGTGACTTAAATACCACGTAAAATGTGAGGATAGTTAACAATTGACCTATATTTGTTTACTTATTAAGCGCAGCCAGTGTTAAAGCGAGGTGGGTATTAATGGGGGTAATTTGTAAAATAATGACCGATAATGACAATGCCGCGCCTTAGAACCGCAAATTCGAGCGATATTCCGGCCATAAAGGACCTTATGGAACGCTCCATACGCCTTTTGCAAAGACGCTATCTTACGCCCGCGCAGATCGAAGCGTCTTTTTCGGCTATGGGATTGGATACGCAATTAATTGATGATGGTACTTATTTCTGTGTTTTTGATAATGATGTGCTCATTGGATGTGGGGGCTGGTCACGCCGGGCAACACTTTACGGCGGTAATCATTCCGCCGGACGGAATGCGGACTTGCTAAACCCGAAAACGGATAGAGCGCGCATAAGGGCCATGTACACCCATCCCGATTACACCCAAAAAGGCATTGGGCGCTTGATTTTACAGGCCGGTGAACGTGCAGCGAAGTTAGAGGGGTTCCGGGCGCTTGAAATGGCCGCAACAATGGCAGGAAAGCCGTTTTATATTAAATGCGGCTATCATGTTGAGAGCGAATGGGAAGACCGTAACGGGGCTGTACCCGTACCGCTTGCTACAATGGTAAAATCCCTCGAGTGAAAAGTCTGGATAAACGCCTCTGGGTCGATCTAACCTCCATATCACAAGATATTTACTCAAGGTTATTTAAAAAATGTGGCCAGACTGATAGATGTAGCCGCATTCAAATTGGAACCCTTTATGCGACACATATTTCTCATATTATCAGTTTTAGCCCTATCGGCGTGCTCAACCTTTCAAGGATATGTGGAGCGCAGTGCCATAACCAAGCCTGTTCTCAGTTTTCAGGAATTCGCTGATGCTGACAAAGCCTCATTTCAACGGGTTGATCATAGCCCGCTGGACAGGTTTTTGTCCAAATATCTGGTTACGACTGAGCCTGACCATCCCATAGGCTTGGGAGCCAATTTTATCCGTTATCAAGAGGTGACGGCGCAAGACAAACAGCAACTGGACGCCTATATTGATAGCCTGCAAGCCACTCAAGTCTCTGCCCTGAACCGGAATGAACAATTAGCGTTTTGGATCAATCTTTATAATGCCGAGACTATTCGTCGTGTGATAGAAAATGCGCCAGTAGCGTCTATCCGGTCAATACAATCCAGCCCGCTGGACCTAAAAGGGCCGTGGAACGATGTGCGTCTTAATGTTGAAGGGACTGACTTAAGCCTTGATCAGATTGAAAATAATATTGTGCGCCCGGTTTTTTCTGATCCCCGCATACATTACGGTCTAAACTGTGCCGCCATTGGCTGTCCGAATTTAAGAGCGCAGGCCTATAAGGGCGTGAGCGTCGAGGCGAGCCTCGATGAGCAGGCACGCAAATTTATCAATACAGAGCGAGGCGTGAAGATTGAGAACGGAAAGGTGACGGCCTCGCGGATTTTTTTGTGGTATGACATCGATTACGGTGAGAGCGAGGCGGATGTCCTTAATCATATACGCCAATATGCCTCGCCTGATTTAAAAAAGGCGCTTACAGGTGTGACAGATATTTCCGGTTATGACTATGATTGGGATATAAATGATGCTGCCAATTTGACGGCCCCGTCTGGCTCTTAATGCCTAGACCCATCAATTTGGGGCGACGACCAGACACCCCGTTGCTAGATTTTTTAAATGCTGACAATTTTCAATCGCTTCCGCATGGGTGAAACCAGAAAATCTCGCCCGATATATTTTGCGGCCCGATTGCGAAAACGGCGATATTATGGCCCTGTTCTGACTTAAGGTGGAAGAGTGTTTTCGCGCTGTGGTAAATCCTTCCAGTGCTGTGAGTTGGGCCTGAGCTGCCTCAGACGAGCCAAACGCGCCAACCTGAATACTCCAACTTTCCAGACTGCCAAGATCCGGTAAATTAATATCCGTTCGTCCGCTCGACACGCTGATTTTCTTACTGTCCTGACCGCGCAGGGTCACGACTTTAGGTATGGTATTGCGGGGTGTATTTTGTTTGTGTGAGGCGGAGAGAACATGTGTGCGTCTCGCGATTTTAGAGTTCGCGCCGGTACCCGATAAATTAATGCCCATTGTCCCAAATCCGCGTTCAATGAGGTCTTTCATATGCTGATTGCGGGATTTGCCGCTGGCGCCGCCTAAAACGACGGCAATGAGGCGGCGTCCTTCCTTTTGGGCTGAAATGATAAGATTATAGCCCGATGCATAGGTATATCCTGTCTTGAAGCCGTCTACTTCTGGCATGGAATGCAACAGTCCATTCGTATTTTTATAGGTTTTGCCTTTATATGAAAAATGGGTCTGGCCGAAATAAGCATAATGGCGCTTATGCATGTTCAATAAGGCAGTGGCGAGTTTCGCCATATCGCGCGCAGTGCTTATCTGTTCGGGATGGGGCAGGCCGTGCGGGGTTTTGAATACGGTATTGACCATGCCAAGCGACCGGGCTTTGAGCGTCATCAAATGGGTGAAGTTTTGTTCGCTACCGCCGATTGCTTCGGCGAGAACAACAGCGGCGTCATTCGCGCTTTTTACGGCCAAGGCCTGAATGGCGTCTTTTACCCGGATGGTTTTACCCGCTTTTAGCCCCAGTTTTGAAGGAGGGGTTTTGGCGGCGTAGCGCGAGACAGGGAGGTGTTGCTCAAGTTTTATCGTGCCAGCATTAAGGGCGTCAAAGGTCAAGAAAAGTGTCATGAGCTTCGTCAGAGATGCCGGGAAACGCGTCTCGTCAATTTGACGAGCGTGCAGGATTTCCAGCGTATCGGCGTTCACAACAATGGAGGCATATCGCTTCGGTGTATCTGCACTTCTGGCCGTATTTGCATAAGCGCTAATATTTTGAAAAAACGCACCCATTAAGCCCCAAAACGTGATGATTAAGGCGGTCAATATCGACTTTTTTAGGAACATAGGGTCATCACGGCGTGGCAGGAAAGCTTACCAAACTCTTAAGACTTTATGGTTATTGAAAGGTTAACACCGGACTGTATGACCACAGTGTGGACCGATAGTCAGACCATCAAAAAAGCCTTTTGCGACTATTCTTTAGGGCCTATGACACGAATAAGGCCTTCTTGTGCCGTTGAGGCGATCAATTCGCCGTCTTCAGTGTAAAACTTGCCATGATTAAGGCCTCGCGCGCGGGCTGAGCGCGGGCTTTCTATGTGATAGTAAATCCATTGATTTACGCGAATTTCGGTGTGGAACCACATTGCGTGATCCAGACTGGCCCCGATAATATTATGGGTATTGAAACTCGTGCCATGAGGCCGCAAGGAGACACTCATTAAAGCTTTATCCGAAATAAACGCCAGTAATGTACGGTGCAAAACCGGATCATCACCAATGTCGTCACTAAATTTAAACCAGAAACCAAAGACCGGCTCAAGCGGTTCCGAGCTTAAAATTTGAGGTAAATGGGGCGTACGTAAATCAACGATATCTAAGCCAAAAATTAGGTAGAATTGTAGAATTTTTTTCAAATTTAGGCCCGGCGTAGCGGCCACAATTTCCTTGGCTTTTAGGGCATCCGAGACGATCTGGTCGGGGCGGGGAATGTCACCGGGAAGATCAATTTGATGGGATAGGCCGTCTTCCCGTTTTTGAAATGAAATCGAGGCGTTAAATATGGCGCGCCCTTTTTGTTTGCCTACGACACGGCGTGTTGAAAAGCTACGGCCATCTCTAATAGGGTCGACTTCATATATGATCGGACGGGTAATATCACCGGGACGCAAGAAATATCCGTGGAGAGAATGGGGCTGGCGGGCTTGGTCAATTGTACGGGCAGCAGCATTGAGGCTTTGCCCTAAAACCTGTCCCCCAAATACACGCGGCAGGCCTAAATCCAAAGCTTGCCCGGTAAATAAATTGGTATCAATTTCCTGGACATTCATGGTATTAATGATGTCGTGAAGTTTAATCATGTTCCAGTTTTACCTCATATAGCGACCGATACAACACAATAAAAAAACGCATTTATGACAATGGCGTGATTTACATGAAAGTTAAGTGCAAAACCTATCTTTATCGCTATAAGCAGTCTAATTAACGAAATGTATGACATTTTCGAATTTTATATTTAAAAACAGGATAGTTTAGATGGTTTCCTCCCCGTTAGACGCTTCACAGGCTAATAGGATGTCCGGCGCACGAAAATGGAGTGTGAAAACCTTGGAGCTTTGCTTGCTTGCAGGTATTATCTATTTTGTGACCCGTTCTATTATCAGCTTTCTAGCGCCCCAAAGTCTTTGGGTTGGTCATGATGAACAAAACCGTCCTGCGGGACTGACGCACAGCGCAAACGCTTCAAGCCGGGTCGCGACGAATTTAGCGGGAACCTTATCGGGCTTTGATCCCTTTCACCGCGAACAGACATCTTTAACGGCGTTAGAGATTGTCGCAGAGGATGTGCCCGAGACGACGTTAGATTTACAGTTGTTTGGTTTACGGTCCGGTGAGCAGGGTAGCGCTATATTACAAACGCCGGATAAACGTCAGGGTGTTTATAGGGTCGGGGACGAAATTGTTGACGGCGTTATTTTAAAATCCGTGAGTACGAATTATATTGTTATGTCTCAATCAGGCAATTTGGAGCGTTTGACATTCGAGCGCGAAGGCACATTAGTAAAACGCGGAGACGATAGACAAATTTCGGCGGCAGGTCTTCCAGAGAGTGAGGTGCTCCAACAGAGTCTTAACGCGCAATTGGGCGCCACAACGCCCGAGGCTTTATTGCAGGCGATTTCACTTAAACCTGTTCTAGACCGAGGACAACGTACAGGTTTTAGAGTCGGGGCGTCAGGCGCGGATATCTCGCAATTTGGTCTACAGACCGGAGACATTGTGACCCATATAGGGTCACAGGATTTGCGTAAGGGGCGTCCGCAAATTGCTAAATTAATATCGACATTTGAGCAGGGCCAATCCGTGAGTATCTCTATCATTCGCGATGGTCAGCCACAGACAATTGAAGTGGGCCGGTGATGAATTCTTATCTTGTAAAAAAAGGAAGGGGCTTGCGAAAATCGGCTCTCGCAAGCCTGACAGCTATTATGTTGTCCACGGCCCTATCAGGTTTGGGTGTGCCGCCTCTTTTTATCCCAACGGCGATGGCTGCAGGTGAGCATGTTATAACTATGCAGCAAGCTGATATTCGTGCCTTTATTGACGACGTCTCTATCGTTACGGGCAAGACATTTTTGGTAGATCCGCGCGTACAGGGTAAGGTGACAATTTCTTCTGAGCAAAGCTTAAATCCCAATGAGGTTTTTGCGGTTTTTAAAGATGTTATGCGGGTGCATGGCTATAGCCTGACCCGAACGTCGACAGGCGATTACCGGATTTCCCTACTGCAAGGGGCTGCCCAAGATGCCCCTCTAGGGGCGAACGGTGGACTGGGTAATGGCATTAACGGACAACTCTCAACGGCGATAATCAAGCTAAATCATGTCGATGCAGCACAAGCGGCGAAATTAATTAAACCGGTTATGCACTCCCAAGGGCAATTGTCGGCCTTGCCGGGCGGGAATGTGATTGTTTTGACGGACTTTCCCGAGAATTTGCGAAAAGCGCGTGCTATTGCGCAGGCCATGGATGTGAATGAAACCAGCACTCAAGTTATAAACCTGAAAAACCTGACCGCTCAGGATGCCGAAGAGGCCGTAAGGTCGCTCTTGCCGCCCAATGGTCAAATTGGGGTTGTGTCCGTTCCGGCGACGAATACCCTCATATTAGAAGGCGACGCCAAGACTATCTCGCGCATGCTCCCTATCCTCTCGCAAATGGATGCGGGCAGGAGTGCCCCGCGCGGTGCAGTCAGTATCGTCCCGCTGCGTTTTGCTGACGGTGCGTCTCTGGTCCAGATTTTATCCACATTACTTCCAGCCTATGCCAAAGACGGCCAGCCCGCACCGACTGTAGCCCATGAAGTCAGTAGTAATACCATTATTATCAGCGCTTCAGCCGAGGCTCAAAAAGCGCTTGAAACGGTTATTCGTCAATTAGATGTTCGACGTCCGCAAGTGCTTGTGGAGGCGATTATTGTCGAAATTTCGGATACAGCGTCTGAGGAGCTTGGGGTGCAATTTGCCTTAGGCGGTGTGAACGGGGCCGCTATTCCGTTTTTGGGTACTAATTTTTCTCAGGCACCGAATGTGCTGGCTTTAACGGGCGTGCTTGCCGGTGAAGCGATTGGTGTATCAGATGCCAATCAAACCGCGCTGGAAACGGCCGCTGTGAACTCGCTTGTGGGTCTCCAAGGCGGTACGGCTGGTGTTGGCGGGGTTAGTAATGACACGCTATTTTCCGCAATCTTAAACGCTATTGAAGAAGACGAAGACTCCAATGTCTTATCGACCCCGTTTGTGACAACGTTGGATAACGTCCCCGCGACATTTCTTGTGGGACAAGAAATCCCCATTGCAACAGGGGAAAGTCTGGGAGCAACAAATTTGAATCCGTTTCGGACATTTGATCGCCAAGAGGTCGGTATTAAGCTCGACGTTCTCCCGCAGATCAGCGAAGGTGATGTCATTCGTCTTGCGATACGTCAGGAGGTTTCCTCTATTGTCGGGGCCTTAACGACACTGGCGGAGGATTTCGTAACGAATAAGCGCGAAATTGAAACCACGGTCTTGGCCAATGACGGAGAGATCATTGTACTGGGCGGTCTCATACAGGATGACGAGCAGCTAAATGTCTCCAAAGTTCCGATTTTAGGTGACACACCGGTGCTAGGGCGGTTGTTCCAGTCGAAAGGGTCCTCGCGCGTGCGAACAAATTTGATGGTTTTCTTACGACCGACAATTATTAGAACAGCGGGCGATGCCCGTCCGCTCACCCAAAACCGTCTAAATCAAATCCGGGTAGAGGACATAAACCAGTCCGGTAGAACCGATTCCAAGATAGATCAATTTTTAAACAATTCAGATTTCAACAGTCCTGACGGGGCGGCAATCCCGCCGCCGCCAGTGCAATAATTTCATGTGTGAATGACAAGACCGTCTATGGATGAAATTGATAACATACAAACGCTGCCCGAAGGCTCTGCACGGACCTTTGCAAAGTTAAATTATGCCTTTGTGCGCGAGCACGGTGTTGTGGCGGTTTTGGATTCTGAAAAACCCTATCTGGTTAGACGTCCGGATGCGACTTTGCCAGCCTTGTTGGAAGCCCGCAGGATTTTAGACCAACCTGCAGAAATACAGGAGGTGACGGAAACTGAATTTCAAACATTGGTGACCAAAATCTATGCCGAGGGCGATTTATCTGAAACGGCTGAAACCGCATTGGATGCGCGCGAGGATTTAAATAGTCTGGCCAGCGGTCTTCCGCAAACGTCAGACCTTTTAGGCAGTGATGATGACGCGCCCGTTATCCGGCTGATAAACGGGATTTTGCAAGAAGCGATACGAACACGCGCCTCCGATATTCACGTTGAGCCTTATGAACAAAGGCTCTCCGTTCGGTTTCGTATTGACGGGGCCTTACGGGAAATGCTCTCGCTGTCACAGCGTCTTGCGCCGCTGCTGGTAAGCCGGGTTAAAGTCATGGCCCGTCTGGATATTGCCAAAAAGCGCGTGCCTCAAGATGGTCGCTTTTCGCTATCGCTCGGAGAACGCTCCGTTGATGTTCGGGTTTCGACCCTGCCGTCCCAATACGGGGAACGTTTGGTTATGCGTATATTGGAAAAAGGCAGCGCTGGGCTGGATTTGTCCCAGCTTGGCATGGCAGATGAGCAAAGAGAGGCCTTTTTAAGCTCGCTTAAAAAACCCAATGGCATTATTCTCGTGACAGGCCCGACAGGGTCAGGAAAAACGACCTCGCTTTATGCCGGATTGACCAATCTAAACGATGGGTCTCGTAATGTTTTAACGGTAGAAGACCCGGTAGAATATGCCCTTGACGGCGTCGGGCAAACGCAAGTCAATAATCAGGTCGGGATGAGTTTTGCTGCCGGGTTGAGGGCCATTTTAAGACAAGACCCCGATGTGGTGATGGTGGGTGAAATCCGCGACCCCGAAACGGCCGAAATTGCAGTGCAGGCGGCCTTAACCGGGCATTTGGTTCTTTCTACCGTTCACACGAACTCATCCGTTGCTGCCATTACACGTTTGCGGGATATGGGCATCGAGCCTTTCTTATTGTCTTCGACGATTACCTCTATCATTGCTCAGCGGCTTGTACGTCGTCTCTGCCCGGACTGTAAGGTGGAGCATAAGCCGACAAAGCGGGAACTGCGAGAGCTAGGCCTTAAATTATCATCTGACGATGTCATCTATCAGGCCAAAGGGTGCGATACGTGTTTTGGGCAGGGTTATCTGGGCCGGCTGGGCTTATATGAAATCGTGGTGATGGACGATAAATTACGCGCGATGATACATGACGGAGCGCGCGAAACAGATATGAGCGATTATGCATTTCGCAACCGACCAACATTATTACAAAGTGGTGCGGCCTATGTCGCAGAAGGCCTAACGAGCGCGCAGGAAGTTTTACGCGTCTGTCGAACGAAAGCCCACGATGATGTGTCTGCGGAGGTCTAAGATAATGTCCTTTGCGCGTATAGTAGGGAGGTGAGCCTTGGAAGCCTTTGACTATTCGGCTTTTGACAAGGCCGGGAAAAAACATTCGGGTACGATCACCGCTGTTACAGCGCGTGAGGCGCGTGATATTTTGCGCGCCCAGAGACTTTCGCCAGTCGCTATCAAACAAGCCAAGACCAAAACCCAGACCTCTCTGACTATTGAACGCAAAGTCAGTCATAAGGATAAAACACAGGCTACGCGGCAATTGGCGATTTTGATCGATGCTTCAACTCCGGTTGAAGAAGCCTTAAAAATAACAGCGCTGCAATTTGAGCGCTCACCCATGCGCCAAGTCCTACTGTCCATTCGCTCTCAGGTCTTAGAAGGCGCGCGTCTTTCCGAAGCTTTGAAAACGCATCCGAAAACATTTTCAGACCTTTATATCGCCATGGCTGCCTCGGGTGAAACCTCTGGGCGTTTACCGCAAGTCTTGGAACGTTTGGCCTCTGACCTTGAAGCGGCCCAAAAGATACGCCGCAAAATATTGGGCGCGACAATCTATCCGATGGTCTTAACCCTTGTGGCTTTTGCAGTGGTTATCACCCTAATGGTCGCGGTTGTGCCCAAAGTGGTCGCACAATTCGAGACTTTCGGCCAAGACTTACCGGGCCTAACCAAAGCCGTGATTGCAGTCTCACGAGGTTTGCAAGATTATGGTTTGATAATCGGCGCAGTCCTGCTTTTAGTATTTTTCGGCTTTAGTCAGGCTTTGCGGCGCCCCAATATAAAACGGATATGGCATAAATATCTCTTGAAATTACCCTATATAGGCCGCCTGAACCGGGATTTGAACGCGGCGCGGTTTTCACGGACGATGGCCGGTTTGATAGAAAGCGGAACCCCGGCGCTTACGGCCATGCAAACAGCGCGGCACACCCTACGAAATCTGGTTATGCAAGACGGCGTTGTCGAGGCCGCCAATAAGGTCCGGGAAGGTACGTCCATGAGCGCTGCGCTGCGCGGGGCGGATATATTGCCCCCTCTTGTGGTGCAAATGGTGGCAGGCGGCGAGGCCAGCGGCGATATTGGCCTTATGTTTTCGAAATCTGCGGACTATCTGGAAGAGGAGTTCGAGACCGCGACCACCATATTTTTGAATTTGCTTGAACCTTTAATAATTATAGCTTTGAGCGGCATTGTTCTTGTGATTATCGGCGCTATATTTTTGCCAATATTAAGCCTCAATAGCTTAGCTTTTTAAGGAGACCCCTATGACTATGTTAAACACATCCGGTTTTTTACGAGATTATTTTCGATCGCGTAAATCCTCGCCACAAAAAGAGCGCGGAGAGGCCGGCTTTACTCTGGTTGAGGTTATGGTGGTGATGGTGATTATTGGTCTTTTGACGACCTTTGTTATTATCAATGTTTTGCCCAGTCAGGATAGAGCCATGGCGCAAAAAGCCAAAGGCGATATTCGCCTCCTAGAACAGGCGGCGGAAATGTACCGTCTGGATATGCTTGATTATCCCGAGGAAACTAATGGGCTGGACGCTTTAGTGTCTTTGCCATCTGGTGCGCCTAATGCCGAACGCTACCGCCCCGGCGGCTATGTTAAATTTTTACCGGACGATCCGTGGGGCCGGCCTTATATTTATCGTTATCCCGGCGAAAATGGTGTGTTTGATATTTTATCGTTGGGCTCTGACGGGGAGCCGGGCGGCGAAAATCTTGCTCAGGATATTACGAGTTGGCAAAAATAACCCCCCATATTTTGCGACTGTTTAAAAAGATGCGACCTCGCAGAAGGCCATTAAATCGGTCCGCGCAAGGTGAGCATGGATTTACTTTGGTCGAGGTCATGACCGTCCTTGTCATCATTGGCTTGATCTCGGGCGTGGTCATATTGAACTTTCCGCAGCCAAAAACAGAGTTGGACGAAGGGGCGAATAATTTGCTCACTCGTGTCAATGTTGCAGCCCAAAATGCTGTGATATCGGGACGTGTTGCTGCGTTAGGCGTATCAGGCACAGGATATAGTCTTTATGATCACCAAGCCGGCGAGTGGGCCTTGACCTTTAGCGAAGACTGGCCGGCCGGTGTCCGTATCAGTCTGGAAAAAAATGGTAGAAACGTGAAACTGCCAGATGAAGACATTCCTGTGATACTCTTTGAGCCCACAGGTCTGAGCGATACATTTTCCGTGAACCTGATTGAGGGCGGGGGTCAACATTTTGAACTATCTAGCGCAGGTGATGGCCGTGCTGTGTTGAAGCCTGTATTATGATAATAGGACGTGTCATGGCTAAACGGCCCTCAAGACAGGCAGGATTTACTCTGGTTGAAGTTTTGGCTGCTTTGCTGATTTTTAGCCTCTCCATTATTAGTCTTACCCATGCCGGGACCGAAAGCGTGAAAACGGCCTTTGCGCTTGAGCAAAAAATACTGGCTGGGATTGTTGCGGATAATCAGCTTGTTTTGGCGCGCGCTGAAACTTTGAACCGATCTGAAAGGCGCGGACGAGACGAGATGCGAGGACAGGCTTTTGACTGGGAGGTAGAAACGCATAATACCGACCTCGACGGATTTTTCAGACTTTCTGTGAAAGTGCGCGCTGCAAGCCAAAATGTGTCGCGGTCACGTCGAAATTCGGGGGGGCGTAGTGCAGATCATGTCTTGATTGAACGCACAGCGTTTGTAGCGGGGCGTCTTGATGGCCAATAGAGGTTTATATAAGCGGGCGGCTCGTAAGACGCCGGATAGCAGCGTGGCTCTGGTTGGTCAGGCTGGATTTACCTTAGTGGAAGTCCTCATTGCTATGTTTATCTTCTCCTTGATTACGGTTGGGAGCATGTCTGCCCTATCGTCTGCTTTTGCCGGAAAAGCACAGCTCACGCAGAGACTATCTGAAATGACCGATGTGGAAATGGCGCGCATTTTGATTAAGTCCGATTTATCCAATCTGGTCCTTGTTGCAAAGCGTGACGGCTTTGGCGATCCCGAACCCTTTATGGTTTCAGGCGGCGTTGACAGCTTACTTGATTTTACCCGTGCGGGACGCCCCAATCCCGGAGGGCTAGAAAACCGGGGCGATCTGGAACGCGTAGAATATGTATTTGAGGATGGCCGGCTTATCCGCCGCGCTCTTAGTCAAGCCTTTCCGGCTGCTGAAACTCCGGTGCGTGAACGGGTCTTGCTGGATGACTTACAATCTTGTGATATCAAATTCCAATTTGGCGGTGGGGACCGTGATGTTCTTGAATTGACCGCTGCGACTGCGGTGACAGAAGATGATGAGAATATTTTTGTTAACCCCACAGCCTTGATAGCGCCTGATTATATCACCCTCGAACTTGTCTTTTCTAATGGTGACGAAATGGTGCAATATTTCGAGCTTTCGATATGAAGAGGGCGAGACAGTCTATCGGCGTAAAAGATCGGGGCGCTGTTTTGCTTACCACTCTTTTGGTGATGGCTTTAATGGCCAGCTTATCTGTTGCCATTTTTGATGAATTGCGTGTGGCGGTCAAACGAGCGGCCTCGATTAATGCCCAAGCTCAAGCGGATTGGTATTTACGCGGGGCTGAAGATTTCGCACAATCCCATTTACAAACCACGCTGGCGACTATTGACCCGGCTTTGGTAGGGCAGAGCTTGCGCAATCCTGATCCGATCATTTTTCCGGTAGAAGGCGGTGCTATTTCTCTTCGTCTGAGCGATGGTGGAACCTGTCTGTCAATAAATGCTTTAAACCGGACACAAGTGCGTCAACAATTTACAAGGCTCTTGGAAATACTGGGTTGGGACCCGCGTTCGGCAGAAAGTTTAACCGCCGTGACACGCGACTGGATTGATGAAGATACACAAATTTCCCAGGGCGGCGGCGCGGAAGACTTTACCTATCTGGGCCGTGACCCGTCCCACCGCAGCGCGAATGCGGCGTTAAGCTCGGTTCTCGATATGCGAGCGCTGGAGGGTATGGACGAGGAGAAATTTCGGCGTTTGCGGCCCTATATTTGTACGCGCCCCAGCGATAGATCTCCGGCCTTGCATATAAATAATCTGGGCTTGGAACATGTCCCCTTACTGGCATCACTTATAGCCACGGAAAACAATTTTACTCTGGCTCGCGCAGTTATTGAGGCGCGTCCGCCGGAAGGCTATGTCGATCAGGCGCAATTGCAGGCCTCTCCGATATTGGAAGATGTTGAGGGCGGGGATATAAGTTTCGACTTGATAAGTTATGAGATAGAATTTGTCTGGGTGGAGGCGGAAATATTTGTGGGTGAGGCTGCGCGCTATGGTGCGTTTGAATTTGCTATTGACGAAGGCGAGATTACGCCTAGCTTTAAGCGCGACGGCGATGAAACATTTCGTCTTGAATTAACCCCTTTGGAGGCCTCCTTTTGAGCGATACGCTTGTCATATGGTTGAGTGATGATCTGGCTGGGCCTTGGGCTTGGTATAGGTCCGAAGACGCGGCGGGTTTTGTGCAAACCGATGCACAAAAACAGGATTTAACCGACGGGGTCGGGCGCGGCGTTAATGTCGTGATTTCAGGTCAGGCCGTCCGTATTTTCCCGCATGACTTACCCGAAATGCGCCAATCTGAACGCCGCAATGCAGCTGGTTTTGTCATTGAGGATAAATTAGCTGCAGCACCCGATGACCAGCATATTGTTTTGGACGATCAGGCTGGGTTTATGGCGGTAATTTCGCGGGATAAAATGACAGAGATAAGCCAAGTCTTGGGCGAGTTTGGTATGTATCCCAGTCATATCTATGCTGACTTTGATGTCGTCCCACAAACGCACGACATGGTTCACTTAAGCGATAGGTACATCAAGCCCGGTAAATCCGGATATACGCTAGACAAATCCTGGATGGAGGCGGAAGAGGCTCCGGCTGAAATAGATATTCATTCCGTTCTGGCCACTTTGCAATTTGACCCCGCCATAAATCTAGCGAGCAATGAGTTTGCCCCGCGTAATCCGGCCCATTTCTCCTTTGCCGGGTTCAAGCGCGTCGCTGCGTTATTGGCTGTGCTCGGCCTGTCATGGACGGTTTGGCAGGGTACGCAAATTCGAAGTTTGAAAACCCAAACCGCAAATATTAAATCTGATGCCCGCCAAGTCTATAAATCTGTGACAGGCAAAGAGGTTGAAAACCCCGCACGGGCCGTGTCTCGGGCGGTGAAAAACCAACCTAAAAGCTCGGGCCGGTTTTTAGACCTCTCCTCCTTATTATTTGCACAATTACAGAATTTTGACGGCATTGAGATCGAAAGCCTCCGCTATGATATGAGCGCTCAAGCGCTAAATTTACGCCTCATCTATCCTGATTTCGAAATCGCCTCAAGACTGGAGCAGGCTTTAAGATCGGCCGGAATGGAGTTTACTTCTGGGGGTGTGCGCGAACAAAATGGTGCCATGATAGGGCAGGCGGTTATTCGTTTGGAACGCTCATGATAACTTTACTTCAAGACCGCAGCCCGCGTGAACGTTACCTCATTTACCTTATGCTCGTATTATGCGGGGTTTTTGCCGTGTGGTTATTAATTGTTACGCCCATATTAAATGCGAAGGCTCAAGCGCTACGCCAGAAAGATATTGCGGCTAACAATTACCAGATTGTGAAAAACGGAGTGACATATTTGGGGGCGGGTGAAAGTCAAGCCAAGAAGCCGATGGACCAAACCGAATTTGTGCAAGAGGCACGAAAGGCCGGTATGGCGCTAACGCGGATACAACCCGAAACTGACGGGGCGCTCCGTGTCTGGTTTGAACCTGTTATCGCGACCAAAGTTTACACATTCTTGCAGACCTTGTCACAAAATTACGCCGTGTCGCTGACGCAAATCCAGATAGACCAGACTGAGGGTGGTTTGGTTGATGTGCAGATGACCTTGTCACCGGGACAGTAGCTATGCGGTTAATTGTGCTTTTGGGCGGGTGTCTGGCCTTGTTAACCACGCTTTGTGTCTGGCCACTGGCGTGGACGCCTCTGGCTAAATTAAAAGACGTTTATCAGCCAGCACCGCGCTTAAACGGCACGATTTGGAAGGGCCGTATTTCAGGCCTGCATAATATAGATAATCTAAATATTTCTACCATGCCCAAGGCCCTTCTGAGGGGCCAGCCTCCTATACGCTTTTCCAGTCCATCACCCGCCCTTCAGATAAAAGGTTATCTCGGGCTTGGGCGTCTGGAAAATCTCGATGCGAGCGGCCTACTAAGTTGGATATTACCCGTTGATCCTCGCTTTAGTCAGATGAATGGCACTTATTCTCTGCGTCTTGACCATATCGGTTTTAATGTCCTTGATCTGGAGGCTGGCTGTCAGAGCGCAAAGGGGGAGTTCTCGACGGATGTTTTGCAAAAAAATGCCGGCTTATGGCAATGGAGCGGCCCGGTTTTGTCCGGCCCGATTAGTTGTGAAAACGGGGACATTGTTTCGGTTTTATCCGGCAAAGACGCCAGACAATCCTTGGACGTCAGAACTGTCATGAAACCCGATGGGCGTTATCAGGCAGAGTTTAATATCCAAACGCGGGACGCGGCCGCTTCGGCCTTACTGCCCCTTTATGGTTTCGAGCCTTCCCAAAAGGGCTTTAGGCTAAATGAACAGGGACGCTGGTTTTAGGTGCGGCAATAATCAGTCAGTTGAGAGCGTAGCCGACTTTGATAAATACTCAAAAATAAACGCCTTGAAAGCCTGAATTTTTGCCAGAGGGGCGATGGTTTTATGTACAGAAAACCAGAATTGGCGTGATAAAGAAATTGACCCGGGTAAAACTTTCACGAGATCGTCACTGGTCATGAAATCCGGCAATATGGCGAGCCCTGTTCCGTCTTTAACCAGATTTCTTTGTGCCGTAATCGACGTGCTCCGTAGACCCGGTCTGAGTTGAGGCAGGGCCGTTTCGAAATAACGAAGCTCTTCGGCATAAATAAGGTCATCAACGTAATCGATTAACAAATGCCCGGATAGATCAATGGGAGATTTAATCGGTTCATGTTGGGCGAGATAATCTGAATGGGCATAGAGGTGTAAGTCATATTTGCATAAAAGCTCGGAGATAATATGCGCGGATTTCGGGCGCGATAGGCCAATAGCAATATCGGCTTCGCGGCGCGACAGGCTCAGAAATCCGCTTCCGGCGACCAGATCAATTTCAATCTGTGGGTATTTTTTATGAAAGGCTCCAAGGCAGGGACTGAGCACAAAAACCCCGAAGCCTTCGGCGACACTGATGCGGATTGTTCCGCTCGGGCTTTGGCTAAGCGGGGCTTGCGGAGCCTGAATGATCGCGGTTTGCAGCTCTATCTCTTCCGCTGTGGCCAGCAAGGCCTGCCCGTATTGTGTAAGGTGATGACCAGACCTTAAGCGCTCGAACAATCTATGGCCGAGCGTATCTTCTAGCCGTTTTAGACGCCGCGATATTGTAGTTTCATCGAGCTTTAATTCGCGCGCCGCTGCGGCGAGTTTCCGGTGTCGGGCGACACAGAGAAAGATTTTCAGATCGTCCCAATTCATTGTTTCCAGCCTGTATTTTTGCAGTTATAAACTGCAATAATTACTATTTACATGGAAAAATACCAGTTTAAATTCAAACAAAATTCTGGAGAGAAGTATGAAAAAAATTGGACATTTTGTTGATGGGAAACTCGTTCCCGGTAATTCGGGACGCACTAAAGATATTTACGATCCCAATACGGGCGAGGTTCAATCTCAGGTCATGATGGCCACCGCAAAAGAACTGGACGCCGCTGTTGAATCTGCAGCGAAAGCCCAACGAGCTTGGGCGCAGGTCAATCCGCAAAAACGGGCGCGTATCATGTTTGCCTATAAAGAAGCGGTCGAGGCCGAAATGGATAGTTTGGCGGCCATGCTATCATCGGAACACGGTAAAGTGCTCGCGGATAGTCGCGGCGATGTAATGCGCGGTATTGACGTTATCGAATTTGCCTGCGGTATACCGCACAGCCAAAAAGGTGAGCATACTTACGGGGCAGGGCCAGAGATCGATGTCTATTCTATGCGCAAGCCCTTAGGCGTTGTGGCGGGGATAACGCCGTTTAACTTTCCGGCCATGATCCCGATGTGGATGTTTGGTATGGCGATCGCAACCGGCAATGCCTGTATCCTCAAACCGTCCGAGAAAGACCCGAGCGTTCCCATGCGCCTTGCCGAATTATTTGTAAAATCCGGCGGGCCGGTGGGATTATTGCAATGCCTAAACGGGGATAAGGAAATTGTAGACGCGATTTGCGACCACCCGACAATCAAGGCCGTGAGTTTTGTCGGCAGTTCGGATATTGCCCAATATGTATATGCCCGCGCGACAGCCAGTGGCAAGCGCGCCCAATGTATGGGCGGGGCAAAAAATCACGGTATTATACTGCCCGACGCCAATATGGATCAGGCGGCGAAAGATATACTCGGCGCAGCGTATGGCTCGGCGGGAGAGCGCTGTATGGCGCTACCGGTTGTTGTGCCTGTGGGTAAGGGAACGGCTGAGAAGTTTTTAGGGGCTTTTATGCCCAAGCTTGAAGCTATGACTGTTGGAACGTCAACAGACCCAGACGCCGATTACGGACCCGTTGTCACGCAGGCCCATAAAGCCAGTATTGAAGCGAATATCGATAAGGCGGTCGCGGAAGGGGCGACCTTGGTTAAGGACGGTCGCGGGTTTGAGTTACAAGGCTATGAAAACGGGTTTTTCGTTGGCCCGACTTTGCTCGATAATGTCACACCGGATATGGAAACCTATCACGACGAGATTTTCGGCCCGGTCTTGCAGATCGTACGCGCTGAAAGTTTCGAGGAGGCCTTGCGCTTACCGTCTGAACATCAATACGGCAATGGTGTTGCGATTTTTACCCAGAATGGCCGCGCGGCGCGTGAATTTGCAGACCGTGTCGAGGTTGGTATGGTCGGGATAAATGTTCCCATTCCCGTGCCCGTCTCTTACCATAGTTTTGGCGGCTGGAAACGCTCCGCCTTTGGTGATGCCAATCAATACGGCATGGAAGGCTTACGCTTTTACACCAAAGTCAAAACGATCACACAGCGCTGGCCCGAAGGCGAGACGGAGGATAGCGCCTTTATCATTCCGAGGTTTTAACGCTAAATTGAAACATCACTTTCTAAATCGCTTTCTAAGTCTGATAGGGTTTTGCGCCGCATTCAGCAGCGGCGTCGCTCATGCTGGTGAGGCTCTCTCTCTAGAAGACCCGCTTGGACGGCATAGATTGCTGGTGTTATGCCTGCTGGAACAAGAGGACGATATTAACGAGAACATTGCTAAAATTTACAAATCCACAGATTGGGAAAATTTTGCGGAACGCGATCTCTATTATATCGAACTGCGCCCAGACGCCGCCTATACGGTGACGCCCGAAACAGATTTGAGGTTTAATCGTATTTTGCATCAATCCGGCAGCGCGTTGCGGGCAGAGGCCAATTGCGGAAATGATTTCGAATTTGTGCTCATCGGAAATGATGGGACACAGAAAAGGCGTTGGACGGGGGCGGTCCCGTCTCAAGAGTTGTTTGCGACCATTGATGCCATGCCGTTTCGGCAATTTGAAATGTGGCAACAGGGGACAGAGAAAACAGCGCCTGTTTTCCAACGGTTTGAGAATAAAGGATGAAATATAAAAACTCATATGTTTCTAAAAGCAGCACATTAGCTCCCTTCGAAGAAGTTTTAGTACAGTGGTTAAAGCTGAACGATAGATATCATAATGCAGAGAATGATCTCATCTCTTGTTATACAGAATTAAGTTGTGTTTCGCATCTAAGTGCAGCTGCGTGGAGTTGTCCAAGTGGTGATTGGGTTTGCCTGCAAGAATATCAGGTTGCAAAAAGACAGAACTCCCAAAGACGTAAAAAAGTGCTTGGCAGAGCTGATTTATTTTTAAAATATAAAAAGAAAAAGTATGTAGCTGAAGTGAAACGTGTTTACATAAATGTAAAAACTCTGAAGCCGGAAAAATTATTAAAAAAACTAGACGATAGAGTTTGGGGGGCTTGGTATGATATTGAAAAAAATATTGATCAAGAAGATGCAGAAAATCTTATCGCTCTTACTTTTTTCGATTTTCAATTTCCTTGCAAAGGTGAAGAAGAGAATTATTTTAATAGAATTCCAGAGTATATTCAAAAAATTGAAAGTGAATATTTTGATGCTGGTGCTTACTGGTTTCTAAAAGAACCTATTGTCCAAGATGGGTGTGCGTATTGCGGCACATATCTAACCATTGAAGAATACAAAAAGTAAAATTCGTTATGAACTTCACCCTCTCAGAAGAACAGACCCTTATCCAGGATATGGCACGGAATTTCGCGGCGAGCGAGCTGGCCCCGCATAGCGCGCGCTGGGATGAGGAGAAGGTTCTGGACAGAGAGGTTTTTTCTAAGGCCGCAGAGCTGGGCTTTCTAGGCATTTATACAGGCGCGGAACATGGCGGTACGGCTTTGTCCCGCCTAGATAGTGCGCTGGTGTTCGAGCAACTCGCAGCGGGGGATGTGTCTCATACGGCCATGATGACGATCCATAATATGTCGACATGGATGATTGATCGTTACGGCGATGATGTGGTGCGCGAAAAATTCGTACCGCGCTTAACCGCGGGTGAACTTATCGCCAGCTATTGCCTCACAGAACCCGGTGCAGGCTCTGATGCCGCTTCGCTCACGACGAAGGCGGTGCGCGACGGCGACGATTATGTGCTCAACGGAACCAAGACGTTTATCTCAGGCGCGGGTTGGTCGGATATTTATGTCGTTATGGCGCGGACAAGTGATGACGGGGCTAAAGGCGTCTCGACCTTTGTTGTTGAGAAAGACGCACCCGGACTGAGTTTCGGCACGAATGAAAAGAAAATGGGTTGGAACGCCCAACCGACCGCGCAAGTGATTATGGAAGATTGCCGTATCCCAGCCGAGAACCGTGTCGGGGCGGAAGGAGACGGCTTTAAATTTGCCATGAGCGGTCTTGACGGCGGACGTATTAATATCGGCGCGTGTTCGCTGGGCGGGGCGACTAAAGCCTTAGAGGCATCTTTAGCTTATACCAAAGAGCGCACGCAATTTGGCAAGGCCATTGCAGATTTTCAGAACACGCAATTCATGCTTGCCGACATGGCAACAGAGCTCGAAGCCGCACGGCTGATGATTTACCGCGCCGCAAATATGCTCGATAACGGCCAGCCCAATGCAGGCGCGATGTGTGCCATGGCCAAACGGTTTACGACTGATATGTGCTCCAAGATCGCCAATGATGCATTGCAGCTACACGGCGGGTACGGTTATTTATCAGAATATGAAATCGAGCAAATCGTGCGCGATCTGCGCGTGCACCAAATTCTTGAGGGTACCAACCAGATCATGCGCGTGATTATCTCGCGCAGCTTATTGAGGCAGTGATTATGACCACAGAAATCAAATCCCGGGTGATTGGCAATCTCGGCCATATAACCCTCAACAGACCCAAAGCGCTCAATGCGTTAACCCTCGCCATGTGCAAGGATATTACGCGGCTCTTACGGGCTTGGGAACGCGATCCGAATATCGGCGCGGTTATAATTGACGGGGCGGGAGAACGCGCTTTTTGCGCTGGCGGAGACGTTATCTTACTCCATGATAGCGGCAAGGCTGGCGATAAGCGGGCCGAAAATTTCTGGCGGATTGAATATGCCCTAAATGAGCTGATCCACCGCTACTCCAAACCCTATATTACGTTGATTGATGGTTTTGTCATGGGCGGCGGCGTAGGGTTATCTGTGCATGGACGCTTGCGCGTTGCGGGTGATGATACAGTTTTTGCCATGCCGGAAACGGGGATTGGGTATTTCCCTGACGTAGGCGGGACCTATTTTCTACCAAGATTAGGCATGGATATCGGCCAGTGGCTTGGCTTGACCGGTGCCCGCCTTGACGCGGGACAGACGTGCATGGTGGGTGTCGCAAATGCGTATGTTCCAAGCGGGGAGCACGGCGCGCTTATCAAAGCCTTAGGCAAAGCCAAGCTGGACGGGTCTGATGCGGCGGTCGCCAATGTCATGATGGATTTTGTCAAACCCCCGCCCATGGCTGATCCTATTCCCGCAGCTGTTGAGGCTTTCGGGGCCGCCACGGTTCCGGCGATTTTACGGGCGCTGGATAAGGACGGCAGTGAATGGGCGACAAAGCAGGCCGGAAATATCCGCCGTAAAAGCCCGCTCGCAATGGCCGTTACATTTGAAGCGATTAGACGTGGGGCTAAGCTGAATTTCAAAGAAGCGATGACGGCGGAGCTGGATATTTCGCTTGGCTTTTTACGCACGCAGGATTTTTACGAAGGCATACGCGCACAACTCATTGACAAGGACCGTAATCCGAAATGGTCGCATAAGGATGTCGCCCATGTGACAGACAGCCAAGTCAAACGCGTATTTAGAAAAACCGCCACCCCACCGCAGGAGTTTTTATCGTGACGCAGATTGCATTTATAGGCCTTGGTAATATGGGTATTGGCATGGCGACCAATTTAGCAAAGGCTGGCCATGAGGTACGGGCTCTCGATATTTCCAAAGAGGCTGTCGCCCGCGCCGAAAAAGCCGGATGTATTGCGGCCAAAAACGCTAAAGACGCCGTGGAAACAGCTGATGTCGTGGTGACCATGTTGCCGGCTGGCGCGCATGTCAAACTGGTCTACGGCGGCGAGGACGGTGTGTTCAACTATACCAAAAAAGGCACGCTGATGATTGACTGTTCTACCATTGATGTGGCTTCTGCCCGCGAGGTGATTGCCAGTGCGGAGCATAAAGGTTTTGAGATGATAGATGCGCCTGTTTCCGGCGGGGTTGGCGGGGCGGCCGCGGGTACGCTTACCTTTATGTGCGGGGGCAAGGCGGCAGCCTATAACCGCGCCAAACCTTATCTGGATATAATGGGTAAAAATGTGTTCCATGCAGGCGATGCAGGGAACGGCCAAGTGGCTAAGATTTGTAATAATATGTTGCTTGGTATTCATATGATCGGCACATGTGAGGCGTTTAATCTGGCTGAAAAGCTCGGCCTTGACGCGCAGACATTTTACGACATTTCCTCGACTGCCAGCGGTCAGAACTGGTCTATGACAAGCTATTGTCCTGCACCCGGACCTGTAGAAAGTGCGCCGTCTAATCGGGACTATCAGCCCGGATTTTCAGCCGCCATGATGCTAAAGGATTTACGGCTCGCCCAAGACGCGGCCACATCTGCGCGCGCGGCTACGCCTTTGGGGACGCAATCAGAAGCTCTCTATTCGTTGATGGAAGCGGCTGGCAAGGACGGGCTGGATTTTTCCGGCATTATGAAACTGGTGAATGGTAGTCTCTAGGGATTAATCCAGCATATCATAGGTTAGGTAAGAGGAACGTGCCTTACGGGACTGTTTGGGGAAATCTTCTCTGAAATGTCCACCGCGACTTTCCTCGCGCGCAAGAGCGGCGCTGGCAATCATGCGAGCCGCAATTAATGGATTGGCGCGTCCTACCTCATCAATGAGGCCCTCAATAAGCCCAATAAGCTGGTTTAAGCCTTTTGTATTTCGCCGTACGCCGCATTGCGCCGTCATGGCATTGCGGAGCTTTTGCGTCACGTCGGGGTTCATTGAAAGCCAGGGTTGCTCGCGAATAGAATCGGTTTTGCGCGGTACATTTTGGGTATCCAGAATATGCTGCGCCGCCCGCCCGCCAAATACGGTCGCCTCAAGCAAGGAATTACTGGCCAGACGATTGGCTCCGTGCAGACCTGTCGCGGAACATTCTCCGACTGCGTAAAGCCCGGGCAGGGAGGTTTGTCCCCATGCGTCTGTTGCCAGCCCGCCCATATGATAATGCACGGCAGGCGCAACCGGAATGGGCTGGCGACGCGGATCAATACCCGCGCTCATACAGCTTTCAAATACGGTTGGAAATTGCGTGTCAAAATGTGCCCCCACCGCCTCTCGGCAATCCAGGAAGGGTTGGCGTCCGGCTTGGAGTTCCGCAAATATTGCGCGGGCGACATCATCGCGCGGGGCCAGCTCTCCGTCTTTATGGTAATGTGGCATAAAGCGTTTGCCCGCCGGATTAACCAAAATGGCCCCGTCTCCGCGCAAGGCTTCCGTTGCAAGCGGGGCCGGATCGCGGCCTATATTTATTGCAGTAGGATGGAATTGCACAAATTCCATATCGCGCATTTTTGCGCCCACCACAGCGGCCATGCCGAGCGCGTCGCCGCGTGCCGTGCGCGGATTGGTCGTTACCGCAAACAGGCCGCCTATGCCGCCGGTCGCCATGACGGTTATATCGGCTTCAATACCCAGCAGCGCGCCTTCATCATTTCGGGCGAGTGCCCCAGCAACGCCGCCATGACCATCGGTCAACAGGCTTTCCGCGCGCCATCCAATCAGGCCCGTGACATGCTCTGCCTCTTGGGCGCGTTTGACCATGACTTTGATGATTTCAGCGCCGGCTGTGTCGCCTTTGACCCGGGCCACACGCGGCATGGAATGGGCGGCCTCTAATGAGAGGTAAAGTTCGCCATTGTCTCGGCGGTCAAACGGCACGCCAAGCGCGTCTAAATCACGAACGCGGTCTGGCCCTTCTGTGGCAAGAATACGAGCAATCTCGGGATCAACTAATCCGTCCCCCGCCGCGATGGTATCTTTGGCATGGGACTCTGCCGTATCATCAGCAGATAAAGCTGCGGCAATCCCGCCTTGCGCCCAAGCACTCGCAGAACCGGTTTTAGATCGGCGTGACGTCAGGATAAAAACAGGCCTAGGCGCCAGTTTCAATGCCGTATACAGACCGGCCAGACCCGCCCCGACAATCAGGACGGCTCCCGCGGGGAGGCGTTTTTTTTCAAGTGATCCCTGAGGCATTATAACGTGTAAGTTTTTTGCACTATTGTCTATTACGCGCTCAAAGATGTTACGTAAATCTATATTTATTGAATGTAGTTAAACGAGTAGCATTTTTGAACTACAATTATTTTACGGTGGTCGTTCATGATTTGCAAACCAAACCCGCCCTTGTTTTAGGGTTTTTTGAAGGGTGAGACCTACAAGTTACGAAGGCGAGTATTAAGCGGAATTACATATCGATAGAATTTCGTAAAACCTTAAATCACCTTCACATCAACCTCAGGTAGGTTCGGATTGAAATGCCCTTTTGCGGCGTCGAATTTGACGTTTATCATATCCATGACGGCTTTATGGGCGCGAAGGCGTGTCGCTTCGTCAACCAGCACTTCATTGGTCTCGTCGCGCAGGCATTCATAGATGTTTTCAAGCGTGATGCGTTTCATATGCGGGCAAAGATTACAGGGGCGCACAAAGTCTGTTGCCGGGTTTTCCATCGCGACATTATCGGACATGGAACACTCGGTCAGCAAGATGACATTTTCCGGTTTATTATCTGAGACATAGTCCGACATGGCCTTTGTCGAGCCGGTAAAATCAGACTCGGCGACGACTTCGGGCGGGCATTCGGGATGGGCCAGAACAACAACGCCGGGGTGGGCTTCGCGCATATCCTTAATATCTTGGGCAGAGAAACGCGCATGGACTTCGCAGCGCCCGTGCCAAGCAATCACATCTATTTTTGTTTGTTTGGCAACATTTTTGGCAAGGAATTCATCGGGCAACATGATGACTTTATCCACGCCCCATTCGGCGCAAATATGCTCGACAATCGCCACCGCATTTGAGGAGGTGCAGCATATATCGCTTTCGGCTTTCACATCCGCAGAGGTGTTGACATAGGTCACAACAGGAATGCCGGGATAGCGCTGCTTAATCAGCTTTATGTCTTCGCCCGTAATGGAAGAGGCCAGTGAGCAACCCGCGCGCATGGACGGGATAAAGACGCGTTTGTCCGGGCATAGTATCTTTGATGTCTCAGCCATGAAATGCACGCCGCCTTGGATAATCATATCGGCGTCTGTTTTGGTGGCCTCAATCGCCAGTCCCAAACTATCGCCTACATAATCCCCGACCAGTCCGAAGATATCTGGGGTCATATAATTATGGGCGAGGATGACCGCGTTTTTCTCTTTTTTGAGCGTGTTAATCGCATGGACAAGCGGGGCATAGGCGGGCCATTCAAAAGGCGGAATAAAGTCTGCGACCTGCGCGTAAAGATGATCGGTCGCCGCGCGCACTGCGTCTGTGTAATCAAGTTCTTTGGCGGGCACATTAGGGACCGCGCAGACACCGTTTTCAACCTCTAGGGTTTGCCCGATCCAACGCCCATTTTCCCAATTGATAAGCTCTTTGCCCATGAAAGTCTCCGTTTACAACGCCCTTAATAATTTCAAACTCTATATAGTGTCTGTACGCGGCGCGTACCAGCGCAAAGACTTAATTTATTCAGTAAGGTCCTTGAACCGGTCTAAAAATAACTGCTCGGCCTTAGCAACTGGATTGGGTTTAAGTGTGACGTGTAATCCCGCTGCGGGGCGAATGAAAAACTTATTGGCCTCTTTGACGTTAAAGCCCGCAATTTGTGTGGCCTCAAACCAAGCGCAATAGGTATCGCATTTTTTTATCCGTTTTTTCAACGCTGGCGGGATTGTTGGCGGTAGTCCAAATCGTAAATGTATCGCTTCTTCGAGGCGCGCCTCAAAGGCTTTATAATCTAGGCCGAGTGCGGTTTTAAACGGGCTTATCATATCGCCAATGACATATTCTGCTGCGTCATGGAGCAGGCATGTCAGTTTCTGGGCCGCGCTGGATTTTGGATAAAGCTGTGAAAACAAACTCTCGACAATCACGCTATGCTCGGCCACGCTAAAGGCATGATCGCCAGCGGTCTGACCGTTCCAGCGCGCCACACGCGCTAGGCCTCTGGCGATGTCTTCAATTTCCACATCAAAAGGCGAGGGGTCGAGCAGGTCGAGACGGCGACCCGATAACATACGTTGCCAAGCACGAGGGGGGGGCGCCAATTAACCGGTAACCCTGCGCACAAATATAGCCCCCGCACTATAGCCAGCCCCGAAGGAGCAGATCAGGCCGGTCTCGCCCTTTTCGAAATCGTCGGAATATTTGTGAAAAGCAATGATGGAGCCGGCCGAGCTGGTATTGGCATATTCATCAAGCACGACTGGAGCTTGCGAAATATCGAGATCCTTGCCCAAGACCTTTTTGGCGATAAGCACATTCATGTTGAGATTGGCCTGATGCAACCACATGCGTTTTAAGGCGTGTGGGTCGATATTGTGATTGGCGCATTCCGTATTAATTAGATCCGCCACCAGCGGGACGACTTCTTTGAAAACGCTGCGCCCATTTTGCATGAATAATTTATCTGTAAGGCCTTTTTGGCCGCGCGCGCCTCCCATGCCGTCATCTTCCGGGGCGCAGTGATTAAGGAAGCCGAAATTATTGCGGATATTGTTTGAAAATTGTGTGACAAGCTTGGCGCCGATAACTTCCCAATGCTCAGCCGGTGCAATATCGTCGCGCTCAAGCAGGGTGGCCGTTGCAACATCGCCGAAAATAAAATGCGCGTCACGGTCTTTGAAATTCAGGTGGGCTGTACAGATTTCCGGGTTTACAACGAGTACGGAACGGGCTTGTCCTCCCATTATTAATCCGCGCGCGGCTTCTATGCCAAATGTTGCGCTTGAGCATGCCACATTCATATCAAAGGCAAAACCGCTAGTCCCCAGCAGGTCTTGTACCTCAACGGCAATCGCAGGATAGCCGCGTTGCAAATTCGAACACGCAACGATCACGGCGTCAACATCCTCAGCCTTGCGCCCCGCATTTTCTAGGGCTTGGCGTGCGGCATTGACAGAAATTTCAGCCAGAATAGAGGGTTCACTATCAGGCCTTGCAGGAATACGCGGGGCCATGATTTCGGGGTCCAGTATGGGGCCTTTGGAAATCACATAACGCGATTTTATACCCGAGGCTTTTTCGATAAATCCAGCATCAGAATGGGTGAGGGCGACAAGCTCCCCTGCTTCTATTTCTTTGGCTTTTTCGCTGTTCCACTTATCGGCATAAGCATTATAGCTCTCAACAAGTTCTTCGTTTGAAATGGATTGTGTTGGTGTCCACAAGCCTGTGGAGCTGATAACGGCTTTCACGTGTCATGTCCTTATGGTTTCAGTCATATCATAGCGGGTGTTTTTAGCCGGGGCCAGCGCTATTTATGTGCAATCTTTATAGGCATGACAATCAATGCTGTGGTCATTAATCATGCCGACGGCCTGCATAAAGGCATAACAGATTACAGGGCCAACAAATTTAAAGCCGCGTTTTTTAAGGTCTTTAGACATAGCGATAGATTCTGGGCTATCAACGGGCGCGTCTTTAAATGCCTTCCATTGGTTTTGGATTGTATTGCCCCCGACAAAGCTCCAGAGGTGATCGCTAAAATTAATACCGTCCTCGTCTCGCATTTTCAAAAAGATTTGTGCGTTGTGAATGGCAGCATTTATTTTTAGTTTCGAGCGAATAATACCCGCATTTGATAAAAGGCGCTCACGGTCTTTATCGGTGTAGTGGGCGATGATATCCGGATCAAACCCTGCATAGGCGCGCAGTATGTCCTCGCGTTTGCGCAATATGGTAATCCACGCCAATCCTGCTTGTTGCCCGTCCTGTATCAGTTTCGAAAACAGGGCTTTATCCTCTCTGATCGGGCGGCCCCATTCGGTATCATGATAAGCGCAATAAAGCGGATCATTTGGAGGCACCCAGCCGCAACGGGGTAAATCCGGGTTATGGTTTGGAAAATCGTTCATCGCTTTACAGATATTTTTCCATGCCAATATTACAGCGGGCATAGACGGGATGTTTGCCCTCATGATTAACCGTCCAGCCATTGCGCTTATAGAGCCTTATCGCGGCAGCGTTCCCCGTATTGGATAAAAGATAAATGCGCTTAAGTCCCATAGTGTCCTTGGCATAGGTTTCTATAACGTCCATCAGTGTCTGGCCCAAGCCTCGGCCCTGAAATTTAGGATCGACCGCCATTTTGGTGAGTTCCCATTCGCCCTGTGCATCTTTTTTCAGGGCGCAAGCGCCTGCTACGACATCGCCAATATGGACGCTAAAGACACTATTGCCATTTTCTGTGTACATCTCGGGATGGGCGATCATTTTTTTATCAGACTCTTCCAGATAATGCAGCTCTTCAATCCAAGCGGCATTAAGGGCCGCGAACCGTGCAAGGGCGCTAGGGTCATTTCTGTGAATTTCGAATTTAGGTGTCTGAGCCATCCGGAGCCCTCATTATGTTGACCTCTATGTCTCCGACTGTAAGATTTTGCGTGGCTGATTTCAACCTCTCTAGCCGAATCATGCCAACACCCATGTGAGCGTGAACCGAGTATATTTCGCCTATCGTGCGTTCCCCAGATTTTATCGCATCGCCGACTTTGAGCTCGATATCATTGCGCTCTGTTTCAAACATAAGGCCGCGCAGACGCTTTTTGACAATTGTCATGCGTTTCATGCGTGAGACCACTTCTTGGCCTACAAAACATCCCTTTTGGTAATCTACTCCCCTTAGGATATCCATATAAGCATCGGCAGGAAAGACATTCTGTGTATCGAAATCCCATTGGCTGTCCGTAATGCCCAGAGATAGGCGGTGCGCATTATAATCGCCTGTCGTATCAAGATGTTCCGCGCTAATGAGACGTTGCCCTAAAGCGGGTTGACGCGGGTCGGTCTGGCCCTCTTGTCCTTGTCCGTCCCATATAGCGTAAACGGACATCGTCTCGCTCTCATCTGTTAGGGTTATGGGGGCGCGTAATTTATACATCTTAAGTCGCTTTAGCAGATCTGCCCCAAATTTCGCGGGCGTCTCTACAAGAAGATCAGAGCCAGATTTGTGGACAAAAAAATCAGCAATGATCTTGCCTTGCGGCGTCAGTAGGGCTGCGAAGGTTATGTCGGAGGTGAGGGCGTTTGTAATTAGCCCTTCCAGCCAAGATTCAACACCGTCTCCTGATAGCCGGATAATGGCTCTATCAAGTTTTGCAATCGGCATTAGGCGGTTCCTGCATATTGCCACGCCAGCGTTTGCGCACTGTGAAAAGGTATGATGTGTGTATCAAGAACATTTAAAGTTTCAGGTACATTTACGGGTCGGCGTTCCAAGACGATTTTAGTTTCATTGACGGCCAGTCCGTAAAAGCGAGGTCCGAACAGAGAGGCAAAGCCTTCGAGTTTGTCGAGTGCGCCTTCTTCTTCAAATGTTTTGGCATAGCTTTCAATGGCGAAGGGGGCGTTAAAAATTCCCGCGCAGCCGCAAGCGCTTTCCTTTGCCCCGATCGTATGGGGTGCCGAGTCGGTTCCAAGGAAGAATTTTTCTGACCCGGAAATAGCCGCCCTGCGCAGGGCTTTGCGGTGGGTTTCCCGTTTGGCAATAGGCAGGCAATACATATGCGGACGGATGCCGCCTTTAAAGATATCATTGCGGTTTATTTCCAGATGATGCGGCGTGATTGTCGCGGCAATATTCGCCCCGCTTGCAGTTACAAAATCGACAGCATCTTGGGTGGTTATATGTTCAAAGACGATTTTCAGTTCAGGAAAGTCCTCTTGGAGTTTTATCATCACTTCATCGATAAATATGGCCTCGCGGTCAAAAATATCAGCATGGGCATGCGTGACCTCGCCGTGAACCAGTAAAGGCATACCGCATGACTGCATACGTTCCAGAACGGGATAAATATTTTCAATATTGGTAACGCCGTGCTCGGAGTTTGTTGTCGCATGGGCCGGGTATAATTTACACGCCGTTAGAATACCGCTCTCATATCCCTTTGTGATTTCATCGGCTTCGAAATTATCTGTCAGATAGGCGGTCATGAGCGGGGTGAAATCCAAAGACGGGTCGGTAGCCGCTATTATACGCTCTTTATAGGCTTTGGCGGCCTCTACATTTGTGACGGGCGGGGATAGATTAGGCATGATGATCGCGCGTCCAAATTGACGGGCGGTGAAATCAACAACAGCCTCGAGCATATCCCCGTCACGTAAATGCACATGCCAGTCATCGGGGCGTCGAAGGATTAATCGCTCTGTCATATGGTCCCTAATGCTAAGCTATGTGGCGGTCGTGATGTTATATGCGTTGGTCGGCGAAGAATTGCAACTAGGGGCAGGTTATATTTTGGAATAGTTGGCGGTGCGCTGGTTAGCAACGAACGCGTAACGGAGAGCTTCAGACAGTCTAGTCGAAATCTCGTCGGCTAAGACCTAAAACCCAGACATCGTTTTTATCATAAACCTTGAGCAATAATCCATCCATCTTGACTGTATGGGCGTTTTGCAACCCTTCCATAAAAGCCGCTTCAACGCCGGTAAGACCGGCGCAAGTTGCCTCGGTTAATATCAGGTTCTTAATCGAAAGGTTTCCGGCCTCATAGGTGTAATTACCGATAAAGGAATTACATCCACCAAATCCGAAAAGCTCGCCTTCGGCTTTAAACTGAACAAATTGGTCAAAGCCGTTTTCAGGACCCCACTCTGACCCCGCCAGGTTCAAAACCTCTGACGTTTGCGCAAAACTGTTAAAGCCGGCGGCAAAAGCCAAAGCGATCAGGCTTGAAAAAAATGTCGATCTAAAATTAAAACGCATGTCAAATCCTTATACCCAAAGGCTATTAATCTGATTTATATCAGGCCTTCCTTAAAATTCTTGCAAGGCGGCGTCCAGTTTAAATGACAGAAAGTCTCGCCCCTTCGCCGTTTGCAAACGCTTTGTTTCGACCTGTCCCTGACTAGGGTTCGCGGTAAGGGTCACCCAGCATAGAGGCAAGGTGGCGACCATTTTCAGCCAGAGCGGCAGCGTCAATAGAGACAGCTTGGGAGCATTCTGCGTGGCGACCCTCTTCTTGATAATAGCCGGTATTAAAGGCGCGGATCAGTTCTTTTCTGCGGACTTTATCATCGGGAGCTTCGAGATTGAGCATTTGCCCGGCATGTCTGCGCCATTTTTGATCGTCATTGCCAAAACATAATGTACGTAGATAATGCATTTGGCCCAGATTTCTTGCCATAGCTTCAACGAGGCTGCTCATAGTAACCATTGTCGTTTCCACCCTTATTTCCGCGGCTTCACGCGCTTGTTGGGCGGCCTGACGGGCCGCTTGAATATCGGCTGGGTTAATTTGGGGTGATTGGGGCTGTTGAGCCAGTGCGAGTGTTGCATGGGCGCAAAAGACCAAAATAAGGCCAGTATTTCCAAGGTTTCGTCGCATAGTTTGATTATATATAGAACGGCTCACCGAATTGACCACTTAATTTTTCAGCTCAATTGAGCGTTGGGTAGTTCCGCTGATTACGCCGCTATCGGTGTTTAACTCGCTGCGTGCCATCTCTATGACTTCGCGGGTTTTGGCCCACATCTCGACCTTTGCAAGCCTTTCGGGCGTGATGAACACCGCCTTTTTCGCGTCATCGCCCGCAAGCGGTTCACCCGACACCCATGTGGCGACATAGTCATGTAAGCGGTATTTATAGTCTTCGAAGTCGGCATTGAGTGTCGCGATTTTTTCACCCAATTGGGCGTGAATGCCAGTTTCCTCAAAAAGCTCGCGCAGAGCGGCGTCGCGAAAGCTCTCACCCGCCTCAACGCGTCCGCCCGGTATCGACCATTCGCCTTTACGCGGCGGTGTTCCGCGTTCAATGAGCAAAACATCATTCCCGCGAAAGCAGATCACACCGACGCAATCAACGCGGTCGTCTTCGTCTTTATCCTTGTCTAATTCTGGCAAAACCATTTCCATTATTTTATCAACCCTCTATATCAGTTTTATGTGTGGACGCTATGCTCTATATAACTCCCTTGACGAAATTGCGGCGGCTTTTATGGCGCAAATGGGGCCATTAGATCAGAACGGCGACCCGCTGTGGAACTGGGCGGCTAATTATAATATATCGCCGGGCAACGTTGTGCCGGTTATAGCTTTTGATGGGCGCCAAAGGCGTAAAATTGTTCCCATGCGGTGGGGCTTACATCCGCATTGGAAAAAAACACCCCCCGAAGGCCGTCCGCTTTTTAATGCGCGTCTTGAGACAGCTGCGGAGAAAGCCAGCTTTAGGACGCCCTTTCGCCGCAGGCGGGCTTTAATCCCGGCAAATGGCTGGTATGAATGGGAAGGGGTGGAAAAACCCAAAACGCCCTATTTTATATATGAAGCCGAGGCGCCGTTATTCGCCTTTGCCGGCTTGTGGGATCAATGGCGTGTTGATGAGGGCATAACGCTGCTATCGTGCACAATTCTGACAACCCCGGCCACGGGATCGATGAAGCATTTACATCACCGTATGCCTGTGCGTTTGCCGCGTACGCAATGGGATGGTTGGCTAAATTGGAACCTTCCGGGGGATAAAATCATGCGTAAAAAATGCGAAGGCCATGATCTGGACTATCACGAGGTCGATAGGGGTGTTGGGTCTGGACGGGCCCAGGGCGCGCAGCTTATTGAACCGTGCTAAATTTGGGCGTCAATATCCACATCCCGCATTGAAATAGAGCTTGCGACATAATCTGCCATGGCCGCCCCGCGTTCCCCAATGGCCCGGTCAGGCCCGCGTGTCGTATCTTGCATGGTGTGACGTTCCATTTCTCCGTTAATCTCGGCTCCAAATATAATCACCCAATTTGTCAACCACAGCCAGACGAGCAAGACCATCACCGCCCCCAGACTACCATACGTCTTGTTATAGGTTCCGAAAGCCGCGACAAATTTTGAAAACCCGACCGAGATCAATAGCCATGAGAGCGTTGCAAATATGACGCCGGGAATAATCCAGCGCATTTTGGCAGGTCTGCGATTGGGGCCGTATCGGTACAAGACCGCGCAGGCAAAACTAAAGGCAAAAATCAACAGGCTCCACGGTAAATACCGGGTCAGGCTGGCCGTAAGGCCTTCCAGCTTCAACACTGAAAGACCATAAGGCACACCAATAATGACACCCAGAGATATAAACATCATCATGACTGCGCCTAGAGTAAAGAGAAAAGCTAACGCCCAGCGCCGTATCAAGGGGCGGTCATCCACCTCGCCGTAAGCAATATTGAGACCCCGCATCATGGCGCGAATTCCCGCACCTCCGGCCCAAAGCGCGGCCAGAATACCAAGGAATATTTTAAAGCCGATAGCTTTATTGGTTTTGCCTGTAACGGCTTGGACCTGATCGTTAATTAGAACCCAGACATCATGAGGTAAAAGCTCCGTTATCGTTAAGAGTTGTTCCTGCGCAATTACAGGGTCCGCGAAGAACCCGTAAAGTGAAAGTACGGCTGTAATCATGGGAAATATGGCCAGCATTGAAAAAAAGGCGACGCCAGCCGAGACAATGGTGATATTGTCCTCATTGATTTCACCGCAAGACATTCGGGCGATTATGCGCCAGTCATTTACAGAAAACTGGAGCGGGTTGGTTGCGTAACAGGATTGTACGGTTTTGGATGTCACGTGAATCTTACAAGGCGGGGTGTGATTATTTTTTCGGTGCAGGCTGTTTACGCGAAAATACCAGTTCGGTTTGCGAGGACGCCTTTGCATCATATTTGTAATTCTCAAGATCGAAATCTTTAAGCCCGTCGGCCCGGTCAATACGGTTTTCCATAATCCAGCGGGCCATAAGACCGCGCGCAAATTTTGCATAATACATTAAGGCGCGCGCTTTGCCGTCTTTGACATTCAGGAATTTGGCGCTAATGACCTCGCTCCCTAGCGCGGATTTATCAACAGCCTTAAAATATTCATTGGATGCCAGATTGACGATTGTTTTATCACTATGGTTTTCCATGTCAGCCTTTAGCGCCTCGGAGAGTCGTGTGCCCCAGAAATCATATAGTGATTTTCCGCGCGGATTTTCCATTTTTGTGCCCATCTCCAGACGGTAGGCCTGTATGGCATCAAGCGGACGGAGTACGCCGTAAAGTCCAGACAAAATCCGTAAGTGATCTTGAGCATAGGTCATATCATCACCGGATAAGGTGTTAGCGTCCAATCCCCAATAGACATTGCCGTCAAAGGTGAGGCCAGCGGGTTTGGCGAGATTGCTTTTGCCTTCAAGATGAAAGGCTTGGAACCGATCAACATTTAGCTGGGCCAAATTATCGCTTATATGCATAAGACGCTTTAGGTCAGCCGGGCTTTGTTTTTTGGCGATTTTGGCCAGAATAGTTGTATCCGAATTTAATCGGGGCTGGGTAATGTCCAGCGCCAGGGAGACGGGATCAAAATTTAATTTCTTGGCAGGGGATAGCAGTGTCAGCATGGGTATATCCTTTCCTCATAACATCAACCTAAAACAATTTCAGGCTTGTATGCGTGGTGAATGACGTGCCAACCATAAAGATATGGGCGCAGCTTTCAAGCGCATAAAGGTCACACTTATGTGAAACTAATCCATGCCGATATGACCACGGATCACCAATAGGGCTGCACAGTGAGCCTATCCTTAGAACATAACACGCGGGTTCATGATGTTTTTCGAATCCAGCGTATTTTTTATGGATTTCATCATGGCGAGTTTTTCCCCGGAGGCGCGTTTGGCAAGGGCCTCTTTTTTCATAATGCCAATACCGTGCTCGGCAGAGATAGACCCCCCGAGCGCTGTGACAATATCAAAGATGGCGTCAGAGATAATGTCCCAGTTCGCCAGAAACGCCGCTTTGTCTTTTTCTTTGTTTGAATGGGTACCCGCTGGTGCGGGCTGGGCGACATTGTAATGAATATTTCCGTCCCCGAAATGCCCAAACCCGACAGGGCGCGCACCCGGTATTAAGGCCTCAACGGCTTTGTCTGCCCGGTCAAAAAATACAGGAATATCTGAGAGCGGCACGGTGATATCAAGCTTGATTGAACCGCCTAGAAACTTTTGTCCAGCTGACATATTTTCCCGCAAGGCGAGTATAGTTTTAGCCTGTGTCTCATTTTGTGCAATCACGGCATCGCGAATAAGGCCTTTTTCTAAAGCTTGGGATAATTTTGTTTCCGCCAAACGGCCTCCAGCGTCGCTCGTTTCGGTTTCCCAATCTAAAATCGCATACCACGGATGCGGGGCGTCAAACGGGTCGCGCTGGTTTTTGATATTTTGCGTCACGACGTCCAATCCGATACGCGGTATAACTTCGAACATGGAAAGCTGTCCATTATGCCGGCAATGGTCCAGCAAATTCAGCGCGGCTTGCGGACTATCCAGACCCACCATGACCCGCCTTATATGACCGGGTTTGCCAAAGAGTTTGAGGCTCGCCGCCGTTATGACCCCCAGAGTGCCCTCGGCGCCAAGGAAAAGTCGGTTCATGTCATAGCCGGTATTATCTTTGCGCAGTGAGGTTAAGCCGTTAAAAACCTGCCCGTCGGGCAAGACAGCCTCTACCCCAAAGACAAGCTCTTTGGTTGTACCATATTTTAAGACATGAACCCCGCCGGCATTTGTCGAGAGAATACCGCCGATTGTGCACGTGCCCTCAGAGGCCAGAGACAACGGAAATTTCCTGTCTGCCGCATTAGCGGCTTGCTGAACGGATAATAAGGTCGCGCCAGCTTGAACGGTAAGGGCATTTTCAACCGGATTAACGTCGAGAATTTTTGTCATGCGTTTAAGCGATAACAGTACTTCTCCTTGGGGCGTTTGTCCGCCAACCAGTCCGGTATTGCCGCCTTGAGGCGTAATTTTGATGTTATGATTATGGCAAATTTTGACGGCGCGCGCGACTTGCTGTGTCGTTTCCGGCGTGAGCATTAGCGGGGTTTGCCCTTGATATTTATCCCGCCATTCCACCAGATGCGGAGCGATAATATCAGGGTCTTGTGTCCAGATATTTTCTGGCAATGCAGATGTGAGATATGAAATTTTCTTGGACATTTCAGGCCCAATCTATATCAAATTTGGCAAAGTCACCATGACTGAGTGCGCCGCGCCGCAAGAGCTTCGCTCTTTTCCCAGATATTGATATTATAGTTGATGCCTGTCCTGAGGATAGGGGCGTAGTTTCGTCAATGATAAGCTCTATTTTTCCTGATAGATAGTGATAGACATCATCCCCGTTTCGTGGATCAGACTGCCCCGAGACATTTGCGCTGGTGAGCGCCAAAGGCAGGTCTGGGAGGAATTTTATCCATTCTGTGTCCGGCCAGCGCAAGGATATAGTGGCTTGGCCGTCATCGCCCAATCCGTAAAGATTAGGAGAAAGGGGGCGCGTCGTTTGGGCGTCTAATACGAGAGAGAGCGGGCCGGGCCAGAACGCTTTAGCCAGTTTTAGTCCAAGGCCTGAAAGATGAGCATATTTTTGCGCGGTTTCAAAACTATCCACGCAAAGCGCGAGCGGTTTGTCATTTGATCTATCTTTGACATGATATAATCGTTCGACAGCTTTCTTGTCTGCGGCCGAAGCTGCCAGTCCGTAAACCGTTTCCGTGGGCAGGGCGACAAGCCCGCCTGACTTTAGGATTTCAAATGCGAGTTGATAAGTCTTCGGCGTTGCAGGAAGGCGGCGGGTCATAAGTGTTGCGCATGGCTTGTTTAAATTGAACTTACGCTCTTATTGCGCCTCATTAAATTCGGTTTCAATACGTAAATTCACTTTATCGCCTATGCCAAAGCTGACCAAATGACCCATATTGAATTCTGATCGCATAATTTGGCCTTTAGCGGAAAAGCCCAATGTCTTACCCGGATTGCCAAAGGACGAGCCGGCTCCGTTAAATACGGTCTCGAGTGTGACGGGTTTTGTTACCCCTTTTAGTGTAAGTGTACCGGTAATAAGGCCTGTATTTTCACCCGTCACGGTAATGGAGTTTGAAATAAAGCGGATTTCAGGGAAATTATCGGCGTTAAAATATTTGCTATCGTTTGCCAGTGTTTTGTCGAACTTTGGCAAGCCTGTTGAAACCGAGCGGGGATCAATAGTGATATCGACTTGACTGTTTTGCGGGTTTTGCGGATCGAAATTCAATGTTCCGGAAATAGTATCAAAACGTGCGGTGTAATTTGATAGTCCGGCATGGGAAAGTGACCAGGTGACACTGGCATGTGTCGGGTCGAGGACATAATTGCCTTTCAAGGCTGTGTCGGGTGCGATTGAGGGCGCTGTTGCGCAGGCTGAAAGCAAAAGCGCGCTTAGAATGAGGGCCGGAATAAAGGGCTGTTTCAAGTCAGGCGTGCCGAGCTTGGAAATCTGGGTTTTTGAATAGATCATAGGGTTTTATAGCTGGGGGGAGGGTGATAGACTAATAATATCTCGTAAAATAATCGTCATTTTTTTGAGAGGGGGTTGATTGTTGGGCCATATAATACCATTGCAGGCATATGTCGAAAAACGTCAGATCGCGTCCCCCAGCGACCCCCGAGGATAAGGGGAGTAAATCCGGACCAAACAGTGTCGCCAAGCCGGCCGTTAAAGCTGAGGATGTTACGCAGGCCGTTGCTCCGAACCTTAGGCAGCGTATATTAGCTGAAGTGGCTTTCTTTACAGGACTTCTGGCTTTTATGTTTGTGTTTATGACCCTCATTTGGGGCCATTATAAAATCCCGTCAGAATCAATGCAGCCAACCTTGGAAGTGGGCGATCATTTATATGTGTCGAAATTCGCTTATGGCTATTCGCGCCATTCCCTTCCTTTTAACGCCCATAAGCTTAGCGCGAGCGAGAAAACCTACCTAACCCGCATACCCAAGCGCGGAGATGTGGTTGTCTTTCGTAATCCACGCTCCGGTATTGTGATGATAAAACGTCTGATTGGTTTGCCGGGCGATAAGATCCAAGTTAGTGGCGGGCGTATAATTTTAAATGGACAAATGATCGACCGCCAAGCCCAATCGGCCTTTTTTTACAGAGAACATTTAGGGAGCGTTGTAAGCGTAGATAAATATCAGGAACACTGGCCGGGTGAAGATAGGCCTCATTATATTTACGAAAAGTCTGACAGCTGGACACTTGATAATACACCGCTATTTACGGTACCAGAAGGGCATTATTTCATGATGGGTGATAATCGTGATAACTCTGTCGATAGTCGTGACGAAGCCGGGCCGGGATTTGTGCCGCAATCCCATCTCATAGGACGGGCGGAATTGATGATGTTTTCCTTTAAACGCTGTGCGAAAGAAGACGGGCTGACATGCCCACCCTTTCGTTTCATGAAAAAGCTATAAGACCGTTTCGTGCAAACCCGTACCCTTATCATCGTCAGGCATGGAAAACCGGCTCTCTCGCGCAAGGTTCGCCTTACGTGGCGCGAATATCAGGACTGGTGGAAAAAATATGATGCGGGCGGCTTAGCCGAAAATCAAAATATCCCGAAGAAAGTAAAGGCCTTTGCTCTGGAGGCTGATTTGGTCATGAGTAGCTCCTTGCGCCGCGCGCGCGAGAGCGCATTATTGGTAACGGGGCGCGACATTGATGTGACCGAACCCAAATTGGTTGAAGCCGCTCTGCCCCCTCCGCATTTAGGGGCGTTGAAGTTTAGACCCAAGACATGGGGGACTTTGGCACGTGTGTGTTGGTATTTCGGATGGTCGGACGGTATGGAAACACATAAACAGGCCCGCGCCCGGGCTGAACATATGTGTGAAAAGCTGGAGCAATATGCAAATGACCACAAAATCATCTTTGTAACTGCGCATGGATGGTTTAATCGTATGCTAAAGGGAAGCCTTAAAAAGCGCGGATGGAAATGTGTGTCGCAAAATGGAGATTTACATTGGAGCCACAGACGGTTTACACGCGATCTGTAAAGATAGGATGATATGACAAAGCCCGTTAAAGATATGAGTTTTGAGGATGCCTTACGCGAACTTGAGACGATTGTAGATAAGCTTGAGCGCGGGGATGCGCCGCTAGAGGATAGTATTAAAATCTATGAACGCGGCGCGGCCCTAAAAGCCCATTGCGAGGCCAAGTTAAAAGATGCGCAGTTAAAGGTTGAAAAAATCGTCCTAAAAAGTGACGGCACTGCCAAGACCGCGCCATTTGATCAGGCTGGTTAGGTAATATTTAAGGAAATAATGCGTGAGCGATTTTTCTCAAAGATTGAAATCTGTTGCCGATCAGCTTGAAGGCGTGCTGGGTGACATATTACCGCCGAGTATAGGTCGCCAGGCCATGGTCATTGAGGCTATGCGCTATGCGGCCTTGGGCGGGGGTAAGAGATTACGCCCCTTTTTAATGGTAGAAACCGCCCGTCTCTTCGGTGTTGAGACACCGGGTGTCTGGCGGGCAGCGTGCGCGCTTGAGTGTATGCATGTTTATTCTCTTGTCCATGACGATCTACCCTGTATGGATGATGACGATATGCGCCGTGGTAAACCGACGGTTCATATCGCTTATGATACGGCGATTGCGACTTTGGCGGGAGACGGTTTGTTGACCTATGCGTTTGAAATTCTGGCTGACCCAAAAACAAGCCCAGATGCTCAAACCCGTTTGGACCTTATTTCAGGTTTGGCTAAAGCGGGCGGCGTGCACGGCATGATAGGGGGGCAGGTCATTGATATTACAGTGGCCGAAAGTGAGCGTGATGAAAGCCTCATTATGGAATTGCAAGACTTAAAAACAGGTGCCTTGATTGAATACGGGGTTTTAGCAGGCGCAATTTTTGGTCAGGCGACACCAGCACAATATGACGCGCTTCGTCAATATGCCGCGCAGATGGGGCTAGCATTTCAGATAAAGGACGATATTCTGGATACAGAGGGCGATGCGGAAATAGTCGGAAAGGCTGTTGGCAAAGACGCAGATCTTGGTAAAGCCACATTTGTGTCAATTTTGGGCCTTGAAGGTGCGCGAAAGCGCGCTTCAAATTTAGGTGAGAAGGCGAAGGCGAGTTTGCAGATATTCGGATCAAAAGCCGACATATTATGCGATACGGTCGATTTTGTCCTCAATCGTGATCGCTAAAGGACGGGTAGACTATGAGCATAATTAAAACAGATAAGGATGTTTTGATGCAAACGCCACTGCTTGATAAAGTCAAATATCCGTCTGATATGAAAGATTTTAATCGTGACGAATTAAAGCAGCTTGCCGATGAATTACGCTCTGAGGTTATCAGTGCCGTCTCGGTAACGGGCGGACATTTGGGCGCGGGACTTGGTGTGGTTGAATTAACCGTCGCCATTCATGCCGTCTTTAAAACCCCGAGGGATAAATTAATCTGGGATGTGGGCCATCAATGTTATCCGCATAAGGTTTTGACGGGACGTAGAGACCGTATTCGTACCTTACGCAAGGGCGGCGGGCTGTCCGGTTTTACCAAGCGTGCAGAAAGTGAATATGATCCCTTTGGAGCCGCCCATAGTTCGACGTCGATTTCGGCAGGTATGGGTTTTGCGACGGCGCGCGATCTCGCCGGGCGGGAAGGGCATGTCATCTCGGTAATTGGTGATGGGTCTATCACAGCCGGTATGGCTTATGAAGCCATGAATAATGCTGGCGCCACCGATAGCCGCCAAATTGTTATTCTCAATGATAATGATATGTCGATCGCCCCGCCTGTCGGGGCGATGAGCCATATGTTGGCTAAAATTGTCAGCTCATCAGGCTATCAGAAATTACGGGGTGCCGGAAAAGCCATCGTCAAAGACGCGCCGCGCCAGATTAAAGATACGGCGCGCAAGGCCGAGGAATATACACGCGGTATGTTTATGGGCGGAACATGGTTTGAGGAATTGGGCTTTTATTATGTGGGGCCCGTCGACGGGCACGATCTTGATGCGCTCATTCCTGTTCTCGAAAACGTCAAAAATATGAAAGAGGGACCTACCCTCATTCATGTGGTAACACAAAAAGGTAAAGGCTACGCCCCAGCGGAAAATTCGGCTGATAAATATCACGGCGTGTCCAAATTTAATATTGTCACGGGTGAGCAGAGTAAATCCAAACCCAATGCTCCGAGCTATACGCAGGTCTTTGGGAATAGCCTGATAAGAGAGGCTGAAAAAGATGATAAAATTGTCGGCATTACGGCAGCTATGCCGGGCGGGACAGGTATAAAGCTTTTTGGTGAGCGTTTCCCTGAGCGGACATTTGATGTGGGTATTGCCGAGCAGCATGCTGTAACATTTGCTGCGGGACTGGCAGCTGACGGGTTTAAGCCCTTTGCGGCGATTTATTCAACCTTTCTCCAGCGTGGCTATGATCAGGTTGTTCACGACGTGGCCATACAAAACCTGCCAGTGCGCTTTGCTATGGACCGTGCTGGGCTGGTGGGGGCTGACGGGCCTACCCATGCGGGCGCTTTTGATATTGCTTATCTTGGATGCCTGCCCAATTTTGTTCTTATGGCCGCCGCCGATGAAGCAGACCTTGCACGTATGGTTGCGACAGCCGTGGCCTATGATGAAGGTCCGGTCGGGTTTCGGTATGCGCGGGGTGAGGCTACAGGTATAGACATTCCGGAAAACCCTGCACCTCTGGAGATTGGTAAGGGGCGTATTTTACGTGAGGGCACGCGGATTGCGATCCTGTCATATGGCACGCGCTTGGGAGAGGCAATGATTGCAGCCGATCAGCTCGGCCATCTGGGTTTACCCACGACAGTGGCAGATGCGCGTTTTGCCAAGCCTTTGGATATGGATCTTGTCAACACACTGGCCGATGAGCACGAAGTTCTGATTACAATAGAAGAAGGGTCTGTGGGTGGATTTGGGGCCTTTGTCTTACACGGTCTGTCCAGATCAGGCCGTCTTGATAATGGTTTAAAGATCCGGACAATGACATTGCCAGACCGGTTTATCGATCAAGATACGCCCGATTTGATGTATAAAGAGGCAAAGCTTGATGCTGACTCGATTGTCGAGACTGTCTTTAAAGCCCTGGGTCGAAATCTGGCAGACCAGATGTCCTTGGCTTAATGCCCGGTTGACGGCGTTAAGTGGCTTCAAAACGCGCGGATATTTATCTCGTAGATCATGGATATTATGAAAGTCGCGCCCGCGCACAAGCGGCCATTAAGGCAGGCTGTGTCAGAGTTAACGGCAAGCGCTTAACCAAAGCCTCGTTTAAACTTGACGAAAGTTTTGATATTGAGGCGAAAGCCGAACATCCATGGGTGTCGCGCGCTGGCATTAAGCTTGCCTTTGCGGTGTCTCATTTCGATATAGATATAAGCGGAAAAACGTGTCTCGATATTGGGAGCTCAACAGGCGGGTTTAGTCAGGTGCTGCTCGCGAACGGCGCTAAAAAGGTCTATGCAGTGGATGTGGGTCAAGATCAATTACATAGCCGCTTGCACAATCATGACCGCCTTGTTTCCTTGGAAAATACGGATGCGCGTGACCTTACCGCAGATAGGCTCGGTTGCGTCCCCGATCTCATAGTGTGCGACGCTAGTTTTATTTCTTTACGAAAAGTCCTGACGCAACCTCTTGGCTTAACGGGCCGGAACGGCGCGCTTATAGCCTTGGTTAAGCCGCAATTCGAGGTCGGTAAAGCCGGCATTGGCAGGGGCGGCTTGGTAAAATCGGAAAGGCTTGCTTTACAAGCGCTCTCGGATATTTGCGCTTGGGTAGAGGGGCAAGGATGGGAGGTTTTATCCACATCACCTTCTCCTATCAAGGGCGGTTCAGGCAATCGCGAATATCTGGTTTACGCTCGTAAATAACCAAGCGCACAGAAATTATCTGTAAAAAAAGGGCCAAGAGGCCCTTTATAAAAATCTAATTTAAAGTTTGGAGGGTTTAAAACCGTCTACCTTGAAATCCGCGTGATCTGAAACCACGATTAAAGCTCCGGCCGCTAAATCCGCGGTTAAAGCTCCGACCGCTAAATCCACGGTTAAACCCACGGCTTCTGAATCCGCGGTTAAAGCCTGAACCAATAAATCCGCGATTAAAACCAAATCCGCTGCCAATGTTGATGCTCACACCGGGTGAACCAAAAAAGCCACCGCTATAGGGGCTATAATATCCGCCGCCAAAACCGCGGTTAAAACCACCGCCGTGAAAGCCTGCTGAGCGTACAACGCCTGAATTGCTGCCTGATCCGGCAATAGCGGCACCTGTCACGCCGCCAAGGGCTGCGCCGATTAATGCGCCTTCTGTGCCGTTACCACGACCTGCTACGGCGTTACCAAGAAGGGCACCTGTTGCAGCGCCAAATACGGCACCGGCAAGCTGATTGCCATTATTGCTTTGATGTCCGTGACCAAAGCCAGTGCTGTGAGCATGGGCTGAGATAGGGGCGAAGCTAAGTGTAGCGATACTGGCTAGAATCATTCCGGCCTTGAATTTTACTTTCGAAGTCATAAGGGTCTCCATTGATAAATGATAGCACCCGTCCCTGGCACTTATGATGATTTCACTATGGCGCAATTTGGTCGGATTTGCAAAGAAATCCCGCAGTTTTTGGTATGACAATCCCGTGACTTCGTCGGAGTTATGTCGTGAACATAAAAAAACGGCCCTTAAAAAGGGCCGTAATTATTTTTTATTTGCGGTTTTTAATGATCGCAATTTGACCCAATTTCATGACCGAGACTGTCATAGATTTTTGAGCCGCCGCTATAGCAAAAATGTTGACCCGTAGTCGCTGGCGGTACGGTTGCAGGGCTTGGTAACGGAGGAAGGCCGCCCGCAAGTCCGCTTTGTAGACATGTGCCATTAGCTTGCAGGGTCGTACCTGAAGGACAGCTAGCCGTTCCGCCGCCTGTTATCTGAACAGCACTATTGCTTGGAATATTAAATGTCCGTGCAGCGCAGGTTTGGTCTGCTTGAAGTATTGTGCCTGAAGGACAGCTTGCGACAGGCGCAGGGGCTGGAACAGGACGGTCAACATATTTGATGACTTCCTTTTCGATAATTCTTGGCACTTCTACCGTGCGAACCACCTCTCTTGGCACTTCTACAGTCTTGACGCGGTCAACATATTTAATGACCTCTTTGGGGACTTCTACTGTGCGAATAACCTCTTTAGGCACTTCCACAGTTCGCACACGGTCGACATATTTGATGACCTCTTTGGGAACTTCGACTGTGCGGATAACCTCTTTTGGCACTTCCACAGTTCTCACGCGGTCGACATATTTGATGACCTCTTTGGGAACTTCGACTGTGCGGATAACCTCTTTTGGCACTTCCACAGTCCGAATGACCTCTCTAGGCACTTCCACAGTACGGACAACTTCCTTTTCAATGATCTTTGGAACTTCAACTGTTCTGACACGATCTACATATTGAACCCGTGTTTCAGGTTGTGCATAGACGACTGTCTGACGCTCGGGCGCCTGCTGTACAAAGCTTTGTACAGGGAAGGTTGAGCTTACAAATTGACCAGAGTTTACCAGAGTTGATCCGCCGGGGCCGAAACCGACAGTTCCGCCTGCTCCCGGTACAAGGCCGCCGGATCCAATGCCACCAGGGCCAAATCCACCAGAACCAAATCCAGCTCCGCCAAAACCACTAGGGCCAAACCCTGCGCCGCCGACAGGAACAAGTCCGCCGTCAACAAATCCAACAGGTGCGCCAAAACCAGCGCCGCCAGCGGGGATAAATCCACCGCCGCCAAATCCAGCAGGCGCGCCAAAACCAGCGCCGCCACCGGCAAATCCGCCTTGCGGGAAGCCACCTGCAAATCCACTTTGTGGAACGCCGCCGCCGGAAAATCCGCCTCGAGGGGCAAATGCGTTTGCTGCAACTCCGCCAAGGGCTGCGCCAAGAAGCGCGCCTTCGACATTATTACCCTGACCAGCGATGAGGGCGCCAATGCCAGCGCCAGCGCCAGCACCTGCTAGTGTTCCGAATGTCGAGCTATTGCCAAAGCCTCCAAAACCACCATTGCCACCAAAACCACCATTGCCTAAAAATCCGCCCTGTGGACCAAAAGCATTACCGGCAACGCCGCCAAGGGCTGCGCCTAAAAGTGCGCCTTCGACATTATTACCTTGTCCTGCGATAAGGGCACCAATGCCCGCGCCCGTTCCTGCGCCTACCAGTGAATTATTGTTTAAACCGCCAAATAGCTGTGCATTTGCGGCTGGCGCTATTGATAAGGCCGTAATAGCTACGCCTAGTGCTAGTTTCTTCATAATTGGCTCCTCATGCCTTTTCGCCAGTCTATGTTTTGACTGCCCCACCACAGGACACGGCGTTGATGTTGCAACCCCAAGTGCAAGAACCGCACCAGTTAAGGAGAATTATCACAAATAATATTATGTCACAAAGGGACTCGCCCCTTAGGGGAACTTTTAAAGCAGTGAAATAGCAGTGAAATAGCAGTGAAATTTGTATTTTCGCAGCAAAAAGCCCGCTCAGGGCGGGCTTTTCAGTATTTGGAGAAATGTAGGTGACTAATATCCGACAATCCGATTCCGTCGTAAATCGCGTCTTTCTTGCTTCAATAGCCCGATCTGATAGTCAATATCCTGAATTTTGCGGGCAATGCGCGGAGAAGAATAATTATATCGGAATTTTTCTTCCAATATGCAGCGCTGGTCAATCAGGGCATCGATCTCATAATCAATCGCTTTAAGCCGCTGCTTTTTAAGTTTTTTATGGCTTAACTTCGCGCTTTTTAGGCTGGAGCGATTATCAAAGCGATCAAAACCCTGGTTAGGGCTATTACCGTAGACCGTTGTTGTTCCGGCATAAACGACATCTGAGGAAACTGGTGCCGAATAAGTCGGACTAGAATAAGTTGGTGTCGTGTAAGTCGGGGTCGCGATATGTGGGCTGGTATAAACCGTCCGCGCTTGGCTTTGGGTATGGACCGGCGCATGTGTGTAGGTTGTTGAAGAACTCCCATTATATGTGGTTGGCCCGTTATAAGTCTGGTTAGAGCCATATGTCTGGCCAGAGCCATATGTTACGCCTGAATTATGCACAGAACCGCCTGATACAACCGGTCCGGGATTATAGCCTTGGCCAGCACTGGTTTGAATGGCTTCTTGCGTACAGTGGCGCTGATCGTTACCAATGCCTACGCCGGCAACAGAGCCTAATACGCCGCCAATGACAGTGCCTTCCTTGCGGTCACCGCGTCCTGCGATTTGAGATCCTATGACACCGCCTGCAACGGCACCAAGAAGACCACCAATTACCTGATTATTTGTATCGGAGCGTTTACAGTCATCATAAAGAGCATTTCCGTTGTGGTAGGCTTGAGAATTAGCCAATGCCGGGACCGAAAATGTCGCTGAGGCCAAGAGGGCTGCGGCGAAAGTGCGTGTTAAGTGTGTCCTTTTCATAATGAACTCCTGTGTCAAACAGATCGGGGAAATACCTGACCTTGAGCTTTTCATTATCAAAACCTCTCTGAAGCTTTTCTGAGGCTATTGTTACTCTGGCGTTCATCTTCATGGACAAAACATTGCCGTTTGGGGCTCAAAGGTGTTTTATAACTGCAAAATTTGGCCGTTATTTTGTTACTACTATTTACTACTATAGAGAGTCGGCCCTGATTTAGGCATAAAAGACTACCCAAAAGCTGTTTAAGCGACTATGTGAGCGCCATGGGCAAAAAAGGAAAAATATCTGCGCAAAACGCTTCTAAAGCGGGCCAAAGACCTTGGACGGCGACGGTTTTGACCTTGTTCAAAGACGCCTTTCCGGGCGTTTTGGACACATCAATTATTGGCGGGGCGCAAAAAAGCGGTATTTGGGCGCTAGAATTAGTAGACATTCGCGATTTTTCGTCTAATAGACACCGCACTGTTGATGATACACCAGCAGGCGGCGGGCCGGGAATGGTCATAAAGCCTGATATCGCTGGACGTGCTATTGACAGCGTGGCGTGTTCAGAGCCTCATTCAGATGAGGATTTGGCGGGTCGTCCATTGATATATCTCACCCCTCGGGGCAAGCCATTAACGCAAAAACGGGTTAAGGAGCTGGCAACGGGCAAGGGTGTTATTGTGTTTTGTGGACGATTTGAAGGCCTTGACCAAAGGGTAATTGAAGCCCGCCAAATGGAAGAAATTTCAATTGGTGACTTTGTATTGGCCGGCGGTGAGGTTGCAGCCCAAGCCTTGATTGAGTCTTGTGTGCGTTTGCTCCCCGGCGTTTTAGGGGATGAGCAGAGCACAACGGAAGAAAGTTTTGAGGACGGCTTGCTGGAGTATCCACTCTATACCAAGCCGCGAGATTGGATAGATAAAGAGGACAAACGGTCCATACCGGATGTTCTTGTGTCAGGTGACCACGGCAAGATTGCCGATTGGCGTCAGGCGCAGCAAGAAAAGATAACGCGGGAACGCCGACCAGATCTCTGGAATTTATATCTGGAGACGGCCAACCAAAATGGAGACGGTCATGAATGTGATTGAGAAATTAAATAAAAAAGAAGAAGCCCGCTTGCTAGAAGGGGGTAAAGTGATTCCTGATTTTTCAGCCGGCGATACTTTGGTTGTGCAGGTTCGGATTACAGAAGGTAATCGTACCCGTCTTCAGGCTTTTGAAGGTGTCTGTATTGCCCGTTCTGGCGCAGGCCTAAATGAGAGCTTTACGGTGCGTAAAATCAGTTATGGGGAAGGCGTAGAGCGCGTCTTTCCGGTTTACTCGCCTTTGGTTGAGGAAATTGAGGTTAAGCGCAAAGGTAAGGTGCGTCGGGCAAAATTATATTATTTGCGTGAGCGGCGCGGGAAATCGGCCCGTATTGCCGAGCGGGTTACAGGTCGCGGCATTGTTGCGGCCCGCAAAAAGGGTGAAGCAAAAACCAAAAAATAGGCCGCTTTGCCGCCAAAACCCTATAGTCCATATAGATGAAACAGCCCGGCTGCAATGCCGGGTTTTTTTATTCAAACTGCGTTCACAACACTTAACTTAGCGTAAGGTTCCTTAATTTCTGGAGGTATTATGGAATATTTAAAAAAATTACTGGGGCCTAATGGGGTAGATGGGTTGGTCAGTACGGGGATAGGGCTGGCGACAAATGTAGCGCTTGCGGCTGTCATTCTTTTAGTTGGTTTGTTTATCGCTGGCCGTGTTCAAAAATTGATCATTAAACTGAGCGGTAAAAGTCCGCATCTCGATGAGACTTTATTCAAGTTTTTGGCCAGTATTGCCAAATTTATCATTATGGCGTTCACCTTTATTGCCGTGCTTAACCGCTTTGGCGTTGAGACAACCTCGATTGTTGCGCTTTTGGGTGCTGCAGGTTTGGCCGTTGGTCTGGCATTGCAAGGCGCGATGTCGAATATGGCTGCTGGCGTTATGTTGATGTTGTTCCGGCCTTATAAAGTGGGTGATTTTGTCGATGCCGGCGGTAAATTCGGTAATGTTGAAGAAATCGATCTCTTTACGACTATTTTGCAAACCTTCGATAACCAACAAATTATTATTCCGAACGGAAAAATCTGGGGTGAGCAAATCATCAATCACAGCCATCATCCGGTCCGGGGTGTGGATATGAAGTTTAACGTCGCTTATGGTGATGATACGGAAAAAGCGCGTAAGGTCATTATGGATGTCTTATCAGCGCATCCTCATATTAAGTCTGACCCGGCTCCTTTTGTTGAGGTCGAGAGCCTTAATGAACGCTCTGTTGAATTTCTTGTGCGTCCGTTTACTGACGGCGCGCATTATTTCGATGTTGTTTATTCTGTACCGGAGCAAATCAAGAAAGCGCTTGGTAAGGCCGGTATGAGTGTACCTTATCCACAGACAAGAGTGGTCATGGTGAAAGAGTAAATTCGCCGATACGTACAGTAAAATTCGCCCCGCACACAGTTGCGGGGCTTTTTTTTGTGCAAAAATGATGGAGGCCGGATCGTTACCCCGGATATTAAGACTCTATTTATGGTAAATGTAAGTTAACGTTTTAAGGGCGATTTTTCCAGCGCGTGTTCAGAAAGGTTCAGCTATATATTCGATATTGGATGTTGCCCTGCATTGTGGGAGGTGCAGGGTCGCATTCTGCCAAGGAGCAAAGAATGAACACGAACGTAAATGCCATTGCCGTAATCGATATTATCGAAGATTGGCTAAAAACAATGCCTGAGAAGTTGAAGGTTGGGTGTGAAAGAGAGTCCGAAAAGGAACTTGCCGAGACACTTTCCGATCTGGGTTACGGGGCCCCTTTTGATTCAGAGCAGCGCGTCATTAAGGAAAAGCTTATAGAAGCGCGGGCCGGTAAAATGGCCAGCCTGGTTATCTGGGGTTTTTATCAGGATTATAAAATTTGCGCAAAGACCTATTAGGCCTAGATTTGAGTCACGCGTAAAATAGCCCAAACCGTTTCCTGTACCGATTTGAATTATTCCATGCCCATTTCAGCCATGACACGTCTGGCGACCCTGAAACATTCTAGTGATTGTGGTACGCCGCAATAAATCGCAATGACATGGATAATGGCGCGGAGTTCTTCGCGCGTAACGCCGTTCTTTATCGCGCCTTTGCAGTGCAATTCCCACTCATGCATTTTTCCAAGAGCACCAATCATAGTCAGGTTCATCATGGAGCGGGTTTTGGCGTCAATGACGTCATCTGACCAGCCAAACCCCCAACACCAAGCCGTCATAGCCTCCTGAAAAGGACGCGAAAAATCATCGGCCTTTGCAAAATTCGTTTCGACATAATCTGCCCCTAAAACCTCTTTGCGTTTGGCAAGGCCTTTTTCAAACAAGTCTTTTTTCATTGTCTATCCTATTAATGCCGACCGGGTCCGATGTTTTAAGGCCCTAATAGACGATTGCCGAGATGTCAAAGCCCCCATATTTAACGGCACCATTAATTTTCTGCGTCCTAAGATTAATAGGGCTAATATTTTCTGACTATGTTTGACCTAAAACCCTAGACATAATAGGCCTTCATAAAAGTCTTTGGCATTGCGTTAGCATGGATGTGGATTATGAGTGATGTACAAAAAACGGCGAAAGTTGTTATTATCGGCGGCGGGGTTGTCGGCGTGTCGACCCTTTATCACCTTGTAAAAAAAGGGTGGTCTGATTGCGTACTTTTCGAGCGTAAGGAGCTTACCTCTGGTTCGACATGGCACGCTGCGGGCTTACTGCCCTTGTTTAATATGAGTTATTCTGTTGGCCAACTCCATAAATATTCCGTCGAACTTTATAAAAACCTCGAAGCCGAGACAGGACAGGATGTGGGCATTCGGACGGTCTCAAATATTCGTTTGGCAACAAATCAGGACCGTATGGACGAATATCACCAATATGCAGGGGTCGCCCAGACTATTGGCGTTAAAGTTGATTTTCTTACACCTGAAGAGGTTGTGGACATATGGCCGCTCGCTAAAAAAGAGGGTTTAATAGGCGCAATCCGCCATCCTGAGGACGGATATGTGCAACCGGCTGACCTTACACAGGCTTTTGCGATTGGTGCGCGGGCAGGGGGCGGAAAAATCCACCGCAACACCACTGTGATCGCTATAGAGCAGCTCGAGGATGAGCGCTGGAAAATCACGACGGATAAGGGCGAGGTGATTGCCGAACATGTTGTGTCTTGTACCGGTTCATTTGCGCGCAAGACGGGCGAGATGATCGGGCTGGATATTCCTGTCGTGCCTGTTGAGCACCAATATATCGTGACGGAATCGCATCCTGAAATCGTAAAGCGCCGCAAGGATGGCTTGCCGGAACTTGGCGTGCTGCGCGAGTCTGACGGCTCTTGGTATATGCGCGAAGAAGCGGGCGGATTGATATTAGGGCCTTATGAAAAAGGGGCGCCTGCCTGTTACCTAGACGGGCCAGATGACAATTCCGAATATGAGCTTTTCCAGGAAGATATAGACAGGCTGATGCCGCATATTGAAAGTGCAATAAACCGCGTCCCGATCTTTGAAGAGCTCGGCATTAAAAAAGTGTATAACGGCGCTATTGCCTATACACCTGACGGTAATCCGATTGTCGGCCCAGCTTGGGACAAGACAAATTTCTGGCTTAATGAAGGCCATAGTTTTGGGATTACGGCGGCTGGCGGCGCGGGCTGGCAGTTGGCCGAGTGGATTGTCGAGGGCGAACCCACAGTTGATATGACAGGTGTAGACCCTAGACGGTTTGGGCCCTATGCGACCAAATCCTACCTTATCGAAAAAAACGAAGAGGCCTATGCCGATGTCTTTACTGTGCATTATCCTGATGAGGAACGTGCGGCAGCTCGTCCCTTGCGCACGTCTCCTTGCCATGACCGGCTAAAAGCGCGCGGCGCTGTTTTTGGGCAGCTTTTTGGCTGGGAACGGGCCAATTGGTTCGCCCCTGAAGGGGTCCTCCAGACAGATGATTGGTCTTTTAGACGGTCTTCCTATTTCGAACATGTCGGGAATGAATGTAAAAATGTCGCAAAGAATGTTGGCGTGCTTGACATGACCGCTTTTGCGAAATGCCGTATTCAAGGCCCCGGCGCCCTGAAATTTTTAAACCGGATTTTTGCCCAGAAAATGCCTGTTAGTCACGGGCGTCTTGCGCTGTGTCACGGCTTGACGGAAAAGGGCGGCGTACATTCTGAGTTCACCATACAACGCGAAAGCAAGCAGAGCTTTTATATGGTGTCGGCTGGAGCCTTACACAGGGTGGATCATGACTGGCTTAAAAAAGCGATGCCCAAAGACGGGTCTGTGCAGTTTACGGATTTGACAAATTCGATGGGTGTTCTGGTTGTCGCGGGTCCAAAGGCGCGTGACTTATTACAGCCAATTACGGGTGCGAATTTAGCAAATGAGGTTTTCCCGTGGTTAACGGGCCAAGAAACCTATGTTGGCCATGCGCCGGTGAAATTACTGCGCGTGAATTTTGTCGGTGAACTGGGCTGGGAAATCCATCACCCGATTGAATATCAAAACCATATCTTTGATGCCTTGTTTAAAAACGGCGACAAATACGGCCTCAAACCCTTCGGTATTCGGGCTATGAATAGTTTGCGACTGGAAAAATCCTACCGGCTTATGGGCACGGAAATGTCTATTGAATATGCAGCCTATGAATCCGGGCTCAGACGGTTTGTGAACTTGAAAAAGAAAAACGGCTTTGTCGGTAAGGAGGCCTTGCTAGCGTGGGAAAAACGCGGATTTGATAATGCCTTTGTCACGCTTGAAGTTCTGGACGTTGATGACGCGGATGTAATTGGCAATAATCCGATTTATAAAGGCGGTAAGGTCATTGGCCGCGCGACAGGTGGGGGCTATGGCTGGCGGATGCAAACCTCGCTAGCGCTTGGTATGGTGCGGCCCGAACATTCTGAGATCGGCACAAAGCTCGAGATTGAAATCTTAGGAAAACGCTATAAATGTGTTGTTTTAGAGGACAGTCCTCACGATACGGCGAATGAAAAATTAAGGAGTTAGGTGCGTGAAATATTCAGCAGCTAGCCTGTTTGCAAATGCCTTGTCTGGTCACAAGAAATGGCCGGTGCAATTTCCTGATAAAGCTCCGAAAGCGGCCTATGATGTGGTTATTGTCGGGGCGGGCGGTCATGGTCTGGGCGCGGCCTATTATTTGGCTAAACGTTACGGCATTACGAATGTTGCTGTTGTTGAAAAAGGCTGGTTAGGCGGTGGGAATACCGGCCGGAATACGACGATTATCCGGTCTAACTATCTGTTTGACGAAAGCGCGGCCCTTTATGACCACGCCGTTGATTTATGGGACGGGTTGGGGCAGGAACTCAACTATAATCTCATGTTCTCCAAACGCGGCGTCTTGATGTTGGCCCATAATGTCCATGATGTTCAGAGCTTTCAACGTCATGTCCATGCTAACCGCCTAAACGGTGTCGATAATAAGTGGCTTAGCCCGCAAGAGTGTAAGGACTTTTTACCGATACTCGATATTTCGCAAAACCGGCGTTATCCGGTAATGGGCGGGGCCTTGCAAATGCGAGCCGGTACGGCCCGCCACGATAGTGTAGCATGGGGTTATGCCCGCGCGGCCTCTAAGCTGGGTGTGGATATTATACAGAACTGTATGGTTACGGGCATAAGACGGGGCGCTGACGGTGCGGTTGAGGGCGTTGAAACACAAAAAGGATTTATCGGGGCGGGTAAGATCGGAGTCTCGGCGGCGGGTAATACGTCGGTGGTTATGGAAATGGCGGGTTTGCGTTTTCCGCTAGAGAGCTATCCCTTACAAGCCCTTGTGTCCGAACCTATCAAACCGGTAATGCCCTGTGTTGTTATGTCGAACGCCGTTCATGCCTATATCAGCCAATCAGATAAGGGCGAGCTGGTCATCGGGGCCGGTACAGATCAATATACGAGTTATTCACAGCGCGGCGCTCTGCATCTCGTGGAACATAATCTGATGTCGATTTATGAGATTTTTCCGATTTTCAAACGTATGCGTATGTTACGCAATTGGGGCGGGATTGTTGACGTCACACCGGACCGCTCCCCTATTCTTGGGAAAACGCCAGTGCAGGGTCTGTATGTGAATTGCGGATGGGGAACCGGTGGATTTAAAGCCACGCCGGGCGCGGCGAATATGCTGGCCTATACAATTGCCCATGACGCGCCTCATAAAATCAATGCGCCTTTTAACCTCGACCGGTTTATAGGCGGGCGCTTAATAGACGAGGCTGCGGCTGCGGCTGTGGCGCATTAGGAGAGAGGACTATGTTACGCATTTACTGTCCCTATTGCGAAGAGCACCGCCCAGAGGTTGAATTTGCTTATGCAGGTGAGGCTCATATTGTCCGTCCGGGTCCAGCAGAGCAAGCCGAGATGAGTGATGAGGACTGGTCACAATTTATGTTTATTCGGGATAATGTTCGCGGTGAACATGCCGAGCGTTGGTGGCATAATGCGGGATGCAATATGTTTTTTAACGCCGTACGGAACACGGTGAGCGATAAGTTCGTTATGACTTATAAAATGGGACAGCCGCGCCGCACGGTCAAACAGATTGCCACCGCTAAAGCTAAAAATGAGGCCTCAAATGGCTAATTTTAGGAAAGCTAATCGCGGTATAGTAGACTTTGAGACGCCTATCAGTTTCAGCTTTGATGGTGTCACATATCAAGGCCTGTCCGGCGATAGTCTGGCTTCGGCCCTTCTGGCAAATGGCGTCCATCTTATGGGCCGCTCGTTTAAATATCACCGACCACGCGGAGTTATCGGGGCGGGATCGGAAGAACCGAACGCACTTGTGGCTGTAGACCGTGCGGAAAGCCCGGATGACAAGGGCCGTGTGACGGTTAATTTGCGGGCCAGTACTGTCGAGATTTATGAGGGGCTGAGAGCCTCTAGTCAGAACCGTAGCCCTAATCTTAAATTCGATGTTGGGGCTTTTAACAATGTGTTCTCGCGGTTTTTCCCTGCCGGGTTTTACAATAAAACATTTTTATGGCCCAAAAGCTTCTGGGATAAGGTATATGAGCCCTTTATTCGTAATTTGGCCGGTCTTGGCCCTGCCCCCAAGGCGCCTGATCCGGATAATTATGCCAGCACGTTTGCCCATTGTGATCTCTTGATTATTGGGGGCGGGCCTGCTGGATTATCCGCCGCGCTGGCCGCGGCTGGTTCAGATCAACGTGTCACACTTGTTGATGAAAACTCAGGGCTTGGCGGTAGTTTACTCTCGACGCCCAATACTGAAATAAACGGGCAAGCCGCATCTGTCTGGTTGGAAAAGGCGCTGGCAAAATTAGACAAGGCCCCCAATGTTACGCTCATGACGCGCACAACGGCTATAGGCTATTACCATGATAATTTTGTTGCCTTGGTTGAAAAGCTCACTGACCATTTACCCATAGGGGGTGTCGCGCCCGGCCAAGCACGCGAAGAGTTACACCGTATGCGCGCAGGGAAAGTGATTTTGGCCCAAGGCGGCATAGAGCGCCCCCTTGTCTTTAACGGCAATGATCGCCCCGGCATTATGCTGGCCTCCAGCGCCCAGACCTATTTGAATAAATACGGCGTTGCCGTCGGCAATGAGGTCGCTGTTTTTACGAGCCATGATAGTGCTTATCAGGCGGCTTTTGATCTGGCTGATGCCAATATCAGAATTCCTGTTATTGTTGAGGCTCGCGATAGTCTTTCGCCCGACTTGCAGGCCGCGGCCCAAAAACGCGGCATCCAGATTATGCACGCCAGTACGATTTCGAAAACATCCGGGCATTTGCGGGTGAAATCTATTGAGGTTTACACACCGGCAACAGGGGGCAAACAGTCTTTTAGCTGTGACGCCGTTTTAATGTGCGGGGGGTGGACACCCAGCCTACATTTATGGTCGCATTCCAAAGGCGCAATAAAATGGGATACGCAATTGGCGGCCTATGTGCCCGGTAAAGCGGGTGAAAATGCCATATGCGTTGGGGCTTGCAATGGCGATTTTGGGCTAGAAGTTGCTTTGAATGCAGGGGCTAAGGCCGCTCGCGGACGCAAGACATATAAGGTTCTGGAACCCGAATTTGGTCAAGGCGTCGTCTTTCATGATCTTCCCAATTATATAGATGCAACGAAGCAGATGGCCTTTGTCGACTTTCAAAATGATGTTACGCAAAAGGATATCAAGTTGGCGGTCCGAGAGGGCTTTCGCTCCATTGAACATGTTAAGCGCTATACGACGAATGGTATGGCCACCGATCAGGGGAAAACCTCTAATCTCAATGCACTTGAAATAGCGTCTAAGGCCGTCGGTAAACCTGTTGAAAAAGTCGGTTTAACAACATTTCGCCCGCCTTATACACCGACAAGCTTTGGCGCATTGGGGGGCTATCGGGACAATGAACTTTTTGATCCAACGCGCAAGACGCCTATCGATGGTTGGGCGGTACAGAACGGCGCTATTTTTGAACCTGTCGGAAATTGGCGCCGAGCGTGGTATTTCCCCAAAAACGGCGAGGATATGCACGCGGCTGTCGCGCGCGAATGTAAAGCCACGCGCGAAAGCCTCGGGATTTTTGATGCGTCCACCCTTGGTAAAATTGAAGTCGTCGGGCCGGACGCTGCGAAATTCATGAACCTAATGTATACTAACCCGTGGAGTAAATTACCTGTTGGAGGCTGTCGCTACGGTCTGATGTGCCGCGAGGACGGCTATATTTATGATGACGGTGTTGTGGGCCGTATGGCCGACGACCGGTTTCATGTCACGACAACAACGGGCGGCGCTCCGCGTGTTTATCGCCATATGGAAGACTATCTTCAAACAGAATTCCCGGAGCTTGATGTTTGGTTGACCTCGACGACCGAGCAATGGGCGGTTATTGCGCTAAACGGGCCTAATGCGCGCAAACTTATTGAGCCCTTTATTGAAGGCATTGATCTCTCACCAGAGGCTTTCCCGCATATGACCCTTAAAGAGGGAAAAATTTGCGGTGTGCCGACCCGTCTGTTTCGGGTTAGCTTTACGGGCGAGCTGGGCTTTGAGATTAATGTGCCTGCCCATTATGGCCGCGCGGTATGGGAGACTTTGTTTGAGGCTGGCAAAGCCTATAATATCTGTCCCTACGGTACGGAAACAATGCATGTTTTACGGGCTGAAAAAGGCTTTATTATTGTCGGTCAGGATACGGACGGCACGGTTACGCCTCAGGATGCCGGTATGTCATGGGCGGTCTCGAAAAAGAAAAAGGATTTTGTCGGCAAGCGCTCACAAGCCCGGTCTGATGTGTTGAAAAAAGAACGCAAACACCTTGTGGGATTATTAACGGAAGATCCGAATTATGTTCTCGAAGAGGGCGCTCAAATTGTCGACGATCCTGACCAAGCTATCCCCATGGATATGTTGGGGCATGTAACGTCGAGCTATTGGAGTGAACCTCTTGGACGTTCGATTGCCATGGCACTGGTGCGCGGCGGGTTTGAGCGTATGGATACGACATTACATGTTCCCATGCCGGATAAAAACCACCGCGTAAAAGTGGTGAAACCTGTCTTTTATGACCCCAAAGGGGAGCGCCTCAATGTTGTCTAGAGATGAGATGTTTAATCAGGCACTTAGCCTGCCTGAAGCTCTGTCAAATTCTGACCAAGCAAACGCTGGCCGCCTTGAGGTGAAATTGCTTGAAGAGCGCGCGCGCTATTCACTCCGTTTCAAAAAGGGGGACATGGCGGCTATCCGTAAAGCCACGGGTTTGAAGCTCATTGCCAAAATTGGACGCTCGACTTTGGCGAAAACCCATATTGAAACCTGTCTGGGGCCGGATGAGTGGCTGGTGATAATGCCCGTTTCCGATAAAGCCAAATTCGATAAATTATGGGATAAAGTCGCCAATAAACATGTCTGTAGTATAGTGGATATTTCGTACCGTAATATTGGATTTGAGATTTCCGGCCCAGGCGCTGTGCGCTTGTTATCGGCCGGGTGTCCGCTGGATTTATCGCTCGGTAATTTTGCAGTGGGACGTGCCGCGCGAACCGTATTTGAAAGCAGTTCTATTGTTTTAATCCGCACGGCAGATGAGCGTTTTTACCTTGAGGTCTGGCGTTCATTTGCTCCGTATTTGCGCGATTTCTTTAACAGGGTGGTGACGACTCGCGGTGTCTAACGCGTGCCACATGCTTATTTATAACGCGTAAGCTCTTTCCGGTTTATGCCCTTTTTCCAGATACGGTTATAGGGGTGGATAAAGGGGGTTAAGTGCGTTTTTTTATAAAGCGCTTGGTCTTGATTATGCCATCCAAAAATACCGTTTTCGAGATTGTAGATTTTAGGAGTGTTGCGCGAATTATTTTGCTCTGGCGGGATTAGCGTTATGAGGTCTTGGGCGAGGTGTGAGGACCTTACTCCGACGGAGCAATAAAAAACTGCCATTTTCTCGGAAATTTTTTCGCCATGTATTTTAATAAAATCCGCGGCACTCATGGCCGGGTCAATCCAGATAGCGTTTTTAATATGACTAATCTCGAACTCGTCTTTTTCTCTAACGTCAAAGACAATAACGTCCTGCGGGTCTAAGGTCTTGAAACTGTGTGCACCGAGGTGAGTGACGTCAGCATAGTCTTGTTTGATTTTTCGATGAACACTGTCCAGAGCGGCATTATAAGAGGGCGCTTGCTGATTGACGGTCTCAGATTGCAGGCTATGGTTTTGGGACGGTGCGTGTATGAAATGGGCCGCCTGAAAAACAAAACTAAAAATCAAAGCCGCACCTAAAATAGCGCTCAAGGATATAATGGTTTTTAATTTTCGGTTTTTCATAAGCTTAAGTTAAAGCCGACAGTCTTTAGGCAATAGAGGCGACACATTCTGCTATATCGCCTTTTATGACACTGCGGGCCGTCCAATAGGTTTGCTCTAGCTCGTCAGCTCGTTCGGGCAGACGATCAGAATAAAAATAGTAGCAATTTTTAACTTGATAGACCCTGTAACAGCCGTGATTTAGGGTGTTGGCATAGAAATAGCAGACTTTATTTTGCTGAATCAACCAGACCCCGTCATAGTCTTTTCCGTCTTCGGTATAGGTCACGGAGCCGTCGTCATGATGGGTTTCCTCATAGGTTGCGCTGGCCACACCTTTTGCGTTGAAATTATAAGCGCCGTCATGGGTCTGACCCTGAAAAATTTCCAGCAAAGCGTCACCTGTTATATGTTGGGCCTTTGGACGAATATCGTCAGATTGGCTTTGAGCTGCGGTGAAAGGCGGGGCCATAATCATAGCTAACCCAATGCCGAACAGGCTTGCGCGAAAGATATGATTAGCCTTGGCCATACCATTATTTAACATAGGAATTCGGTTTGACTATGTTAATCTACAGCATGACCGAGAAACATGAGACTGAAACGGGCCTGGATAGGGCGCGTTCCCAGACATCCGCTTATCAAAAAGAGCGTCCCTCTGATCGGATGTTTCGGCGTTCAAGGCGGGCTGAAATGCGCCGGCGTAAGGCCGCGAAGGAAGATGCTGTTTTCTTTCGGGTTGTTTACTCGCTTGCAGGTGTCGCCACAGCTTTTGTTTTCGTTCTGATTTTTATGGCTAGCTCAGGCGGCGGGGTCAGTCTTGCCAGTTTAACGCCTTTGGCCCAACCGTGGCTCGGACCTGTGTCCAAGCTCGAGGCTTTCGGCTTTGGCACGATTGGTTTTCTGGCTCTATTTTATTTAGTGCGCTTGCGTAAAAAATAGCGTTGATTCTCCAAAAAGACGCCAAAGAAAAGCGTTTCGAGTGCAAAGAATATTGGAAGAAACCTATTTCACGGGTTTAAAATCGTAAAAAATTGAATTTTTGTGCCATTTCTGTCTAAATCTAACCATTTCCTAAACATTCTTTCATTGGTTTTATGGGCACGCTTAAGCCATGTTGAAACAAATGTGTTTTTACAGTATTTTACTTGAGCATATGACGAATTAGGCTAAAAGCCTTGAGTAGGGAATTCTGGAACTAAACGTAATGACACTTAATCGATTATTTTTAACGACGGCTTTGCCAGTTCTAACGCTCTCCCTTAGCGCGGTAAATGCGTATGGACAGACGATGATCGAGGCCGACCAGCCTGACCCGGTTGCAACGTCTGCTCAAAATGACGATCTGACGATTACGAGCGTTGCAACGATTAACGTCCCGGCGGACGGGGTAGGCGCCACGCTGGATTCGGATAATGTCCTGACAAATGAAGGGGCGATCACGGCCGAAGATGTGGATAATGTTACGGGCGTGAATTTAATAGGCGGCGGCGCGAGAAGTTTTTTAAATTCAGGCCAGATTTCTTTGACGGAATCGACTGTCTTCGAAGATGTGGATAACGACGGCACAACTGACGGGCCTTTTGCCGAGGGCACAGGACGTACGGGTATTTTGATATCAGGGGCCAGCCCTTTTGAAGGTAATTTTGACCAAGATGTAGGCGGGTCGGTTCTCGTCGAAGGTAATGATTCCTTCGGAATACAATTAGCTGACGGAGCCAGCTTATTGGGGGACATTAATCTTAACGGCCTTGTGACCGCTGTTGGCACGAATGTTATTGGGGTTGATCTCGCGGGGGCGGTTACAGGTGATGTAGCACTTAGTGGTACGATTACAGCGTCAGGTGAAAATTCCAGTGCCGTTAATATTGCCGGTGATGTTGATGGACAGATTTCAAATCAGGGTACGATCACGACGACAGGCTTGCGTATTGCGCAGAGACTACCTTTTGCACAACGCGGCCTTCTGGACGCCGAGGATACGTTACAATCCGGAGCCGCAATCGCGGTTAGCGGCAATGTCAGTAACGGCGTCCTTCTAGCGCAAACGACCGAAACAGTCGTCGATGCCGAGACGGGCTTAGAAACGGTTATATCTATAAACCGCAGTTCGGTCTCGCAATTTGGCAGCGCTCCGGCCGTGCTCATTAACGGCGAGACAGGGGCTCCAATAGCGGTTGGCGTTGTTGCAGAAGTCACAAATCCGACGGATGCGGGTTTTGATGAGACTTTGCAGTTTGCGTTTATTAATCAAGGCGACGTGAATGCCTTGGGTATTTTAGACGATTCTAACGCCACTGTTTTTGAAGCCAATAATGTGACTTTAGATGGTGGTTTTTCCAATACGGGTAATTTAACCGCGACAACATTTAGAAGTGGTGATGATGGTACGGCAGATGTTGACGGTCAAATAGGTACAGCACGCGTGATCCTTTTGGGCGATAATGTTATAGCTGAAACGATTAGCAATCAGGGTATGATCATCGCCAATGTTTCTGAGGCTGCGGATGAGGTTTTCCTTGACCGGGATAATATCATACCGGCGCGTGACGTCACCGCAATCGCCATTGAAATTGGCGAAACGTCAAATGTAAACACCTTAAATAATGACGCCACGATCTCTGCTCTCGTAACAGGCCGGAACGGCGATGCCATAGCGGTCCTTGATAGTTCCGGTACGCTAACAGAAATTAACAACTCCGGTGTTATTCAAGCCCTTTCTGCGAATTCGGATGCGCTTGGCGAGGAAGAGTTGAACGTAAACATTGTCGCTCTGGACCTTAGCAATAATGTAACGGGTGTGACTATTAATCAGGTCGTTGATACGAACATCACAACAAGTCCACTTATTGCTGGCGGTATTTTGCTCGGTAGTGGTGATGATGTTATCAATGCCGAAGGCGGCATTTTGCTTGGCAATGTAAGCACGGGCGCGGGCGCGGATGTGCTGGCTCTGAGCAATGGTACGAATCTTACAGGTACTCTGAATGATAGTGATGGGAATCTGGCCTTATCGCTCGCTGAGGGAAGCTCACTCATTCAAGTCACGACTGATCCCATCAATGTGTCCTCTGCCTCTATTGACAGTACATCCACATTTAGTCCCATTGTTGATGGTGTAACGGGTAATGTATCTACATTGGTGGCGTCTAATACTGTCACGATTGAAGAAGGTGCCGGTATCGCGCCAACCTTGTTGAATGTGGTGAATGTTCAAAATAGCTCTTTTCCGATTGTTTCTGCCGGAAATTTGGTGATCGAAGGCGATATTAATTCTTTACAGAGTCTCACCTCGCCCTTTTTATATGATACGGCCTTTGCGCTGGATCCAAATGACCCGAATACGCTCGTTGTGACATTGGATTTGCGCTCGACAGAAGCGCTGGGTTTGGATGTCCCGCAAGCGGCATTTTTCAGCTCGGCTTTTGATGCCTTGGGCACGAATAATGGTTTGGCCTCTTCCTTGATTAATATTCAGGACGGCGGAGAATTTAACTCTGCCTTTAATCAACTCTTGCCTGAGTTTTCTGCTGCCAGCCGTCAATTCATTCTTGCCAATGTTGACGGGGCCGTTGGTGCGGTTGCCTCACATCTTGATTCGGCGCGTCGGTCCCAAGAACGTTCAGGCGGTGTCTGGCTTGAGGAATTTGCCTATTTTGCAGACCGGGAACTCGCAGGGCTTGCGGAGCAATATAGAGGTTTCGGCTTTGGCTTTACAGGCGGCGTTGATACGGCTTGGGGACCTTTCCATGCATTGGGTGTGAATGTCGGTTTCTCGTCAACGGAAATCGAGGATGTTCTCGGTGTCGACGATCCTTTGAATATTGTTACGATTCAGGGCGGCGTTTATGCGGGGCTAGAGCGCGGTAACTTTAGTGTCGATGCCTATGCCGGGGGCGGTTATAATGATTTTGAATCAACCCGTCAGGTCGAAATTGGTAACTTTACGAGTACGGCTGAGGGGGATTGGGGCGGCACGCATCTTAACGGCTCGCTTCGTGGTGGATATGACTTTGACGTGTCTGAAAGGTTTTGGGTGCGCCCAACCATATCAGTTGATTACCTAAGACTTAGCGAAAATTCTTTTGAAGAAGAAGGTTCAACCGGTATCGCGCTAGCTATTGATGACCGCACCGTGTCCTCGGCGTCTGCAACCGCTCTCCTTAATCTGGGGACGACATTTGAAGGCCGCCGGACATGGATTAGACCGGCTATTCGCGGTGGATACCGGACCGAATTCCTCGATGATAATGTCATTACGACCGGGACATTTGCCGGCTTGAATACGCCTTTCAGTATTGAAGCGGCTGATTTTCCAAATAACGGGTTCATATTAGGGTTCTCTCTAGCGGCTGGTTCGGAATATTCCTCATTTTCACTTGATCTTGATAGCGATATTCGGGACGGATTTATTCGTCACACAGGACGAATTGTCTTTAGGTTGCTCTTCTAATTCTTCCCGTAGGGTTTTTTTGAAAACAAATAAAATTCGCTGCCGTGTAAGGGGATTATCCTTGCACGCGGGGCGATGTTTGATTCATAGTAACAAGTGATTCACACGTGAAATCACAAAACAGGACAGGCATGGGGACCACGAAGAAAAAAGATCTATTTGCAAATGAGAAACCTGATAAGGCAAGTCAGGCTTATTCCGCCAAGGATATTGAGGTTCTCGAAGGCCTTGAGCCGGTTCGCTTGCGTCCGGGTATGTATATTGGTGGTACGGATGATCGGGCCTTGCACCACTTATTCGCCGAAGTCATCGATAATTCCATGGACGAAGCCGTGGCTGGTCACGCTAGCCGGATTGAGGTGGAACTGGACAAGGAAGGCTTTTTAAGTGTCACCGATAATGGGCGCGGCATACCGGTCGACCCGCATCCGAAATATCCAAAAAAATCCGCTCTGGAAGTTATTTTAACCGAGCTGCATTCCGGGGGTAAGTTTAAAGAGGGGGCGTATGAAACATCGGGTGGTCTGCACGGCGTCGGCGTATCGGTTGTCAATGCGCTCTCGGATTTTCTAGAAGTCGAAGTCGCCAAGAACAAGACCCTCTACCGTATGCGTTTTCAGCGCGGTAAACCCATTGGCAAGATAAAGGATTTGGGGGCAATTAATAATCGGCGGGGAACGAAAATACGTTTCCATCCTGACCCGGAGATTTTTGGGCCCAAGGCGCATTTCAAAGCCGCCCGTTTGTTTAGAATGACGCGGGCTAAAGCCTATCTCCAACCCGGCGTCGAAATACGTTGGAAGTGCGATCCTTCTCTTGTCCAAGAACTCGATCAAGTACCACCCGAAGCCGTGTTTCACTTCCCGGGAGGATTGGCAGATTTCCTACAGGAGACCTTGGGCACGAAAACGACAATTACGTCTGACATTTTTTCAGGACGGACGAAAAAAGAGTCAGGGCACGGACGCGTCGAGTGGGCGATTAGTTGGTCGCCGGAAGGTTACGGGGAAGCCGATAGTTTTGTGCGTTCTTATTGTAATACGGTGCCCACGCCTGGCGGGGGTACACATGAAGCCGGTTTACGCGCAGCCATTACCAAGGGATTGCGCGCTTATGCTGATATTGCCGGCATGGGTAAGAAAGTATCGCATGTTACGCCCGATGATGTGATGTTTGGCGCAGGTGCGCTGGTGTCTGCCTTTGTTAAGAACCCTGAATTTCAAGGCCAAACCAAAGACCGTCTCTCAAATAGTGAAGCGACGCGAATGGTTGAGAATGCCATTAGAGACCCTTTTGACCATTGGCTGGCCAGTTCACCTAAGGATGCAACCAAATTATTGGAATGGGCGATTGAGCGGGCCGATGAGCGCGTTAGACGGCGTAAGGCGCGCGACATAAAGCGTAAATCGGCCACCAAGAAATTACGGCTTCCAGGCAAGCTGGCGGATTGTTCACGCAAAGGTTCTGATGATACCGAAATTTTTATTGTAGAGGGCGATAGTGCGGGCGGTTCTGCCAAACAGGCGCGCAATCGTGAAACCCAGGCGATCTTGCCCCTTAAAGGTAAAATACTAAATGTTGAGTCCGCAACAATGGCAAAAATACAAGCCAATGCAGAGATTTCCGATTTATGTACCGCGCTCGGTGTGGGGCTTGGTCGCAAGTTCGAACTTGATGATTTACGCTATGAACGGGTTATCATCATGACCGATGCCGATGTGGACGGCGCGCATATTGCGGCGCTGCTTATAACATTTTTCTATCGTTACACGCCGGGCCTGATTGATGAAGGGCGTCTCTATATGGCGATGCCGCCACTTTATAAACTCACGCAAGGTGGCAAAACCGCCTATGCGATTGATGACGCTCACCGGGAAGACTTGATGCAGACCGTTTTTACCGGAAAAGGTAAGGTGGATATCGGGCGTTTTAAAGGGCTTGGGGAAATGATGGCCAAGCAGTTAAAAGACACCACAATGAACCCCGCAACGCGTAAGCTTGCGCGTATTACCATTGACGACGAAAATCTTCCCACCACTGAGGCCCTTGTTGAAACACTTATGGGCAAGCGGGCAGATTTACGCTATCAATATATTCAGGACCATGCTCAATTTGTTGAAGACATTGATATGTAAGCAGCTTGGCTTACAGGCTAGTTTATCTTGATAAAGGCGAAAATATGAAAGCCCGATCTATAAGTGTTATCGGGGCAGGCGCATGGGGGACGGCCCTTGCCACATTAATGTGTCGTGCGGGGCATAAAACCCGCCTATGGGCTTTTGAATCTGAATGTGTCGAGAGTATAAATTCTGAACATATAAACCGGCTTTACCTGCCAGATGTGCGTTTGCCCGAAACGCTTATTGCCACGCAGGATATGTCGGAACTTGCAAATGCCGATCTTGTTTTGATGGTTGGCCCTGCCCAGCATATGCGCGGGCTTATGCAATCTTTTGTGCCTTACCATCAAAAAGGACAAGCTATTATACTGTGTTCTAAAGGTATTGAGATCGGCACCTTATCTTTAATGTCAGATATTTTATCCCAGCTCATGCCAAAAGCCTTGCCTGTCGTTCTGTCTGGTCCAAGCTTTGCCATTGACGTGGCCAAAGGATTGCCCACGGCTGTGACCTTAGCTTGCGCAGATATGGAACGCGGCGCTGAAATAGCTAGCCTTATTCAGGCCCCGACCTTTCGGCCCTATGTGGTCTCGGATATTACCGGGGCTGAAATTGGCGGGGCTATAAAGAACGTATTGGCGATTGCCTGCGGTATTGTATTGGGTCTCGAACTTGGCCGCTCTGCCCACGCGGCCCTGATAGCTCGCGGGTTTGCCGAAATGACAAGACTTGGTCAAGCAATGGGCGCAGACCCGCAAACCCTGACCGGGCTTTGCGGATTGGGTGATCTTGTGCTGACTTGTAGCTCCCAGCAATCGCGCAATATGTCTTGCGGATATGCCTTGGGGCAGGGCGTGGATTTGCAAACCTATCTGGCGGAACGTAATGTTGTTGTCGAAGGTGCGGCCTCGGCGCCTGCTGTGTTGGACCTTAGCCGCCGTCACGCAGTAGACATGCCAATAAGTGCTGCGGTTGCGGCTATTGTGGCGGGTGAAATGACGGCAAAGGATGCCGTTATGACTTTATTGCAAAGACCTCTTAAGTCAGAACAGGCCTAACGGGTCAGGACGTTTGAAACGGCCTTATTCCAATTTTCGATCAAGGGAGCGCGCTCTTCGGGCGTCATTTTGGGGCTAAAGCCGGACTCTTTACGCCAGTGGCGTTTTATATCCGCGAGGTCTTTGAAAATCCCGGCCTGCAAGCCTGCCAGATAGGCGACGCCAAGCGCAGTGGTTTCCATGACTTTTGGCCGCTCAACTGGTAGGTCTATAATGTCGGACAGAAATTGTACCAGCCAGTCATTATTGACCATGCCGCCATCGACTTTTAAAGTCGTGGGCGCAACGCCGTCATCTGCTATAGCCGAAAATAAATCATGGCTTTGATAGCATACGCTTTCAAGCGCCGCTCTGACAAAGTCAGCGCGTCCTGTGGCGCGTGTTATACCAAAAATCGCCCCGCGTGCATCCGGGTCCCAATGCGGTGCGCCCAAACCCGTAAAGGCCGGCACAAGATATAACCCGTTATTGCCGGCCTGATTTTTGGCCAAGTCTTCGGTTTCCTTGGCGTCGGTGATAATTTTCAACGCGTCGCGCAACCACTGAATAGCCGCGCCTGCGACAAATATCGAGCCTTCGAGTGCATAGGTTGTTTGTCCGCCTAGCCGGTAAGCAACAGTTGAAAGGAGCCGGTTTTTGGAAACAATGGCTGTCTCTCCCGTATTGATTAGGATAAAACACCCTGTCCCATATGTGCTTTTTATCGCCCCGACATCAAAGCAACATTGGCCGATGGCTGCGGCTTGCTGATCTCCGGCCACGCCTAAAATGGGTAGGCTTTCACCTAATAAGGCTTGTGTGGTGTGGCCATAATTATCCGCGCAGTCACGCACGTCAGGTAATATTGAGGCTGGCACATTAAACAGGGAAAGGAGGTCCTGATCCCAGCTTTGGGTGTGAATGTTAAACAGATTAGTCCGGCTGGCATTTGTTGCATCTGTTGCATGGGTCGCCCCATTGGTTAATTTATGTATGATAAAACTATCAACGGTTCCAAAGGCCAGCTCTCCTTTGTCTGCCATGTCGCGCGCGCCGCTGACATTGTCGAGTATCCACGAAATTTTTGTGGCGCTAAAATACGGATCAAGCAAAAGACCTGTCTTGGCGGCCAGCTGCGTTTCCGGCATTTTCTTTTTCAAGGCTTTGCAAATATTGGAGGTGCGCCGGTCCTGCCAGACGATCGCATTATAAATGGGCTGACCGGTTTTCCGGTTCCAGACCAGAGTTGTTTCGCGTTGGTTTGTTATGCCAATCCCGGCGACATCCAAAGCCTTTTCCTGTGTGAATTTATAGGCCTTTTTTAAGGTCTCAAGCGTGGTTTGCCACAGATCATCCGGATTGTGCTCTACCCAGCCATCATCCGGGTAAATTTGCGGGAATTCTTTTTGAGCGGTAAATAATATCTCGCCCTTTGTAGAAAAAACGAGCGTGCGTGAACTTGTTGTGCCTTGATCAATCGCCAGTATCGCTTTTGCTTTTGATGCCATCTGATCTCTCGCCGTTAAAGATTGATATCGCGTTCATCCGGTTCAAATGTTTTTGTAACTTTTAAAGACCGGATTTGATTGCGTTCCCGCTTCAGGATTTCAAACCGGTAGCCATAATATGCAAATGTCTGGCCTTCTTCGGGTATGGTTTGACTTTCATGTATGATGAGGCCGGCGATTGTGACGGCTTCTTCATCATCAAGCTTCCAGTCCATCATGCGGTTTAAGTCGCGAATGGGGATGTCACCATTTACGGTCACACTGCCGTCTTTATGACGCGAAAGCCCTTCGAGTTGGTCATCATATTCGTCCTGAATATCTCCGACGATTTCTTCTAATATATCCTCAAGGGTCAGGACGCCCATCAAGGCGCCATATTCATCCACAACAAGGGCAAAATGTTCGCGCTTTTGCTGAAACAATCGCAATTGCTTAACCACAGATGTGGTTTCGGGCACGAACCAGGCTTCGCGGGCAATCTTGGAAATATTCAAAGCGGAAAAATCTCCAGATACCTTGGAGAGGGCTTGCAACATATCCTTGGCATGTAAAATACCGACCACATTATCCAAATCGTCGCGGTAAAGAGGCAGACGTGTATGTCCGCTCGCTAACACCTCCTTGACGATTTGATCGGGAGGAAGATTGATATCGACCATGATAAGGTTTTTGCGGTGGATCATGACTTCCTCCACCGTTAATTCTCCAATTTCAAGAACACCGTAAATCTGGTCACGGGCGCGTTTGGCCACGCCGCCTTCTTGGAGATGTAAGTCGACCGCGCCGCGGATTTCATCGGCTGCCGTCCAGGCTGAAGCATTGCTGTCCACGCCGAAGAGACGCAGGGTTGCATTGACGATAACCTGTACCAAAGCCACAATAGGTGCGAGAACTTTTATCACCATCCCAATGGGGCGGGAAACTTTGAGCGCCATTTTGTCTGGGTGCGATATGGCATAGGTTTTAGGCAGAACCTCCGCAAAAATCAGTATGAGTAATGTCGTAATGATCGTGGCATAAATAATACCGGCCTCGCCAAATAGGCTAAGCATGAGCCCTGCCATTATGGATGAGGCGAGAATATTGACGAAATTATTTCCGAGTAAAATACCGCCCAGTAATTTTTCGCGCATATTGAGCAAGCGTGATACGCGTTCGGCGCGTTTATCGCCGTCTTTTTCCGCAGCGTGCATGCGGGCGCGAGAGGCGGCCGTAAGTGCCGTTTCCGAGCCTGAAAAAAAACCTGAGCAGAAAAGCAAAATCAGTACAAAGCCCAGCTTAATGAGCGTATCGGTTTGCAGAAGGGTTTCAAACATTGGGTAAAGTCTTTGCAAGATGGGTGAGATAGGCGTGTACATCCGCGCGAGGCGCTTGTTTTTTAACGAAACTCTCGCCAATTTTTCGCGCCAAAATTAGAGTCAGAGTCCCGCCTTCATTTTTCTTGTCCTGATCCATATGAGAGATCAAACGCTCCGGCACCCCTATGAGCTTGGGCAGATCGCTAGGCCGGGTTAGCGCATGCGCCCCCAAGTGACGGTTCAGACGCGTGACATCCGCTTGCGGGCATAAGCCTTGAGCGGCGCTAAACTCAAAAGCCATGAGCATGCCTGCACTCACCGCTTCGCCGTGCAGCAAATCACCACTATAGCCCGCCTCTAATTCTAAGGCATGTCCAAAGCTATGACCCAGATTAAGCAATGCACGCTGTCCGCGCTCCAACTCATCTGCGGCGACAATTCGCGCTTTGGTCTGACAAGACACGGATACGGCGTGCGTCAGGGCTTCGGGTTTCAATCGCAGGACATCCGCACCGTTTTCGTCTAGCCAGTTAAAAAAGTCCACATCGCCTAGCAGACCATATTTTAAAACTTCCGCATAGCCAGCTTTAATCTCGCGCGTCTTTAGTGTTTTGAGCACGTCATTATCGGCCAGAACGAGACGGGGTTGGTAAAACGCCCCTATGAGGTTTTTCCCGTAACGGGAATTAATAGCGGTCTTTCCGCCAACGGAACTATCGACTTGAGCCAGTAGCGTCGTTGGTATCTGAATAAAGGGACATCCGCGTTTATAAATACTGGCGGCAAAGCCCGTTAGATCACCTATTACGCCGCCGCCAAAGGCAATGACCATATCCTGTCTGTCAAAAGCAAGGTCAAACAAGGCGTCCAAAACGGCTTGCAAACCTTCAAACCCCTTCTGGGCCTCGCCAGGGGGTCTGATTATAAAATGGGGTGTAATGCCAGCCTCTTCCAAGCCGGATTTCAAAGTCTCGCCCTGAAGCTTCATGACGGTGCTGTCTGTTATAATAGCGACGCGGTTTTTCTTGAGCAGAGGCTTTATCAAAGCCCCGGCTTGGGATAATAGCCCTGTGCCAATAAGAATATCATAACTGCGCGCATCCAAATTAACGCTGACAATATCAGTGGGTTTCGCTGGACATGTAGTGTGTGTGTTCATAGCAGATGTTTAGGGCTTATAGCGTTTAACGGCATCATACACAGCATTCACTGTACGTCTATGTGTGCCTTTGCGAATATCGACAGTGATATGAGCCTGACCATAAATAGGATAACGCGCATCCATAAGCTCGCGCATTTTAGCGCGCGGATTAGCCACCTGTAAAAGCGGCCGCGTATCTTTACGGCTGACGCGTTCCATAATGGTTTCAAAATCACCTCTTAGCCAGATTGTAAGAGCGCGTTCATTCAAGACTTTGCGTGTGTCTTCGGGTATATAGGCACCGCCGCCCGTCGCTAGAATAAGGGGTGTGCCGTCAAGTAAACGGTCTATCACACGTCGCTCGCCTTCGCGAAAAGCGGTTTCGCCGTGGTCCCTAAAATAACCGGCAACGGTCCGACCTGATGCTTTCTCGATTTCTTCATCAGAATCAAAAAAGGGCAGGGCCATACGTTTGGCCAAGCGGCGTCCAATCGTTGTTTTTCCGACACCCATAAGACCGATAAGGGCTATGGGTTGCGCAAATTTTGCGCTTTTTTTTGGCGGCATGACTTAATTTCGCCTTTTTAATCTCGTTTCATTTTGTGTATTTTGTACACTGTGAAAATTTAACTTAATATGTCGATAAAATAGCTTATGCTCAATAGAGAAAATGAAATAGGCTTATGTAAAATTCAAAGGTGACCTTGATATGAAAAAAATAGGCGTTTTACTGGGCATATTGGCAATTATATGCTTGGGAGGTTTTTTTTGGCTGCTTACACAGGCCTCTCCGCAAAATGCGCCCAAGGATGTTGTCACAATTGACTTACCGGACACTTATGAAAAATAATACCCTAATCTTAAAACGCCAACAGTGGTGTAAACGCTTTAAGTCTGTCTTACTTGGCACGGCCTTAATCGGAGCCACGCCGGCCTATGGTCAATCCATTGCGGTCGGCGAACTTGGCAGTGCGAATGCTTATGAAGCCGGTATTATTGATAATGGCTCAGGCGGGTTGGATGCTGCGCTATGGCAACAAACCTCTGCTGCGAGGGCGGCGGCTCTTATCTCCCAAGCCCCTTTGGACAGCCCGCATCAGATTGTAAGGGATCTGGTCTCGGCGGCTATATTATCTGCGGGCGTACCCCCAAATGGAGACGAGGACGACTTAACCCTCTACCGAGAGGCCCGGGTTAAAGCCGCCTTGCGACTGGGTAGCCCCGATGAAATTGATGATCTTTTAAGACGCGCACCACAACTCACACAGAGCCGGCTTACAGAAGTCGATATTGCCTTTGCGCGCGAAGATATTTTGCAAGCCTGTAAACTCGTTGACGGCGTTCAGGAGGGTAGGGCT
>CAZHPV010000004.1:16456-85489 GCA_964534845.1 uncultured Caulobacterales bacterium | reverse complement strand
GTTATATCTCGTACTATTTGCCATAGTTTCCGGCTTGGTTTTCGCAAGTTTTTCTTTTGCGACTGACAATAGGGGCCCAATCGACATCATCACCAATAGCGAGGTTATGAATAAACATCGCCTACCTGACTTTTCTTATGCCGGTTATAATCACGGCGTGGGTGATGTCCCACATGCTAAGGGAACCCTAATTGATGTTACGGAATACGGCGTCGTCGCTGATGATGAAATCGACGATTCCCAAGCTTTGCTCAAGGCGTTCGAGGCGGCGCATAACGTAGGCGGGCCGGCTATTATACAATTTCCCAGCGGTAAAATTATTGTGTCGGAAATCTTAAAAATCACCCGTAGCGATATTGTTTTACGCGGTGCGGGCTCGGGACTGGACGGCACAAATCTACATTTCCCACGTCCCCTTGAAATGGTTGATAAAACAGATTCGCTGGATGAACTGCGTGAATATCTTATAAAATATGACAAGCGTCAGAAAGAGAAAGATAGAAATATTGACGCGCGTTTTTCTGAATATTCATGGAGTGGCGGGTTTATCTGGGTGCAGAAAGACAGCACGCGCGCCGCGGCCTATCTGGAGAGTAAGGACCCTGAAATTATTGTCCTTACGCAAATCAGTGAAGGCATTGCAGGCGCGCAGACTGTAACGACTGTCGATGCCAACACTATTGACGTTGGAGATGTGGTAGAACTTCAATGGCTTAATCGTCGCGGCGAAAACGGAGCCCTGCTAGAAGAAATGTATGGGGATACAAATCTGAAAATTGGATCCCATCATTGGACTTTTAAAGAGCGTCCGCTTGTGCGTCAAAAAACGAAGATACTCGCTGTTGAGGGCAACCGCGTAAAGATTAGCGATCCCTTATTGCATACTATATCGGAGACAATTCCTGCACAATTTGCCAAATGGGATCACCTTACGCATATAGGGATTGAAGACCTACGTATCACATTTCCGGTATCACCCTATTTCGGACATCATCTAGAACGCGGGTATAATGGCATTTATTTTACGAGCGTTTTCGATGGTTGGATACGTGACGTCAAATTTGAAAACGCTGATAGCGGTATTCTGACCTATAATAGCGCCAATGTGACGATTTCCAATATAGAGACGACAGGAGACAGACAGGCCCATTATTCAGTTCATGCCGGCAATGTTCATAATGTTTTGATCGAAAATTTGACGGTTAATAATGCCCCGATCCACTCCCTTAGCCTGAACACACAATCGACAAAATGTGTTTTCAAGAATGCCGTCGTAAACAAGGCCGCGGTGCTGGATCAACATGCCGGTGCCAATCACCAGAATTTGTTTGATAATATTACGCTCAATGTTGATGCTAAACGCGATGATAAGGGTGCTTATTATCCAATCTGGAATGGCAGCGGTGCCGGATATTGGCAGCCCGGTCACGGGCGTTACAATACAACATGGAATCTCAAAGTGAACGTTCGTAGCGGTGCTGATCGCCGTGAAGTCGTTACGCTGCGCGGATTGGCGGAAGGCCCCGAGGCGCGGATTGTCGGTGTGTCCGGCAATCGCAAATTCGACGTCAACTATGTGCCGCGCCCCTATTCAGAACGCTTAAATCAGTCAATGGAAGATGTTCCGTCGCTCTATGACTATCAACTTTCCAAGCGTAAACATCATGACAAATAACCCCTCGGGCATACCGATAAGCCGTAGGACATTCGGCCTAATGTCGGCTGGCGGAGTCTTAACTTTGTCAGGGTGTTCCGCTCAGGTGTCAGGGGCTGACCGTGTCCTTTATTCAACGGACTCCCTTCCCGACGGATATCCGACGGTTGAGGCTGTCAAAGCCATGGGAAAATATTTGGAAGAAAAAACCAGTGGTCGATTAAGGATAAAATCATATCCAGGCGGACAGCTCGGCTCTGAGGGCAGTACGCTCGAAATTGCCATGTTTGGCGGTCTGGATATGACGCGGACATTTAGCGCGGCGCTGAATAATATCGCCCCTCTGACCAAGCTCTTTAGCTTGCCTTTTCTATTTCGGTCGACCGAACATCAACGTAAAGTGACTGACGGCGAGATTGGTGAGGCTATTCTTAAATCGCTTGAAAATTATAAACTTAGAGGACTTGCCATATATGATACGGGCGGGCGCGGTTTTTATACGACGCAGGCCCCTATTCGTCACCCGTCCCAGCTGGAGGGACGGAAAATCAGGGTCCCTAATTCCGACATCTTTCTGGCTACCCTTAAGGCCCTCGGCGCAAACCCGACCCCGATGAATTTCAGCGAGGTTTATCAAGGCCTTGTCCAGAAAGTCATAGACGGTGCGGAGAATAATTGGCCCAGCTATATCAGTACGCGCCATTACGAAGTGGCTCCTTACTATTCCGAAACCGGACATTTTAGAACACCGGACATGCTTATTATGAGCCTGCGTACATGGGAGAGTTTTTCGCCTGAAGACCGCGCGCTGGTCACAGAAGCGGCGCGGTATTCTGTAGGCGTGATGCGCAGTCTCTGGGATGCACGCGTGGAAGATGCAAAAAAGACACTGATTGAAAGCGGCGGGACGATCCTCACGGATATTGACAGTACGCCGTTCCGTGATCTCATGAGGCCTGTCTATGAGCAGTTTGTGACGCCAGATATCAAATCCTATGTCGAGGCGATTGACCGCATCGGAGAGCAAGGGACATGAAGAAGGTTTTAAAGGCTCTCAGTACGGCCTCATTAGGCATTAGCATGGCCAGCCTAGTGCTAATGACGGTTATTATCTCCTATCAGGTTGTGGCGCGCTATTTTTTCAATGCCAGCCCCGCATGGTCTGAGCGTCTGTCACTGGTCCTGCTTGGTTATCTCGTATTTTTCGGCGCGGCGACGGGCGTGTATGAGAAATTTCATATCCGTATTGATGCACTGCGCAATGCCGTCCCGCCGCGTCTGGGACGCGCCTTTGATGTGACGGCCAATATAGCTATAGCTATAGCGGGTTTGGTGATGCTGGTCGCAGGATGGCAACTCACGACTACGCTCTGGGCCTTTGATATTCCGTCACTTGGTTTACCCAGAGGTCTCGCCTTATTGCCCCTGCCAATTTCAGGTGCGTTGATTACATGCTTCTCCCTAGCACATTTGTTTGGCAGCGAAGAACCGGCCCCGACATCTGGGGACCCTGCATCCGAGGTAGGGTCATAATGGAACTGAGTATTCTTTTGCTGGCTCTGGTCAGCTTGCTCGCCATTCGGGTGCCTGTTGCCTTTGCGCTGTTGATTTCTTCAATGGGCGTTTTTGCTCTATTGGGCCTCAACCCGCTTGTGGCCGTGCAGCGGCTCTCGGCCGGTATAGATGTATTCACGTTAATGGCCATCCCGTTTTTCATTTTTGCGGGGGATTTGATGACCCAGACGGGCATTGCCGCGCGTCTCATTAAAGTGGCTGAGGGCTTATTTGGACGTGTGCGGGGCGGGCTCGGCCATGTCAATGTCGGGGCGTCGATGATGTTCGGGGCTGTTTCCGGCTCCGCAATTGCCAGTGTTTCGGCAATCGGGTCGACAATGATCCCGATTATGGAAGAAAAAGGTTATGACCGTGATTTTTCCGTCAATGTCACCTGCTCAGCAGCTGTTCTCGGTCTCATCATTCCGCCCAGCCATAATATGATTATCTATGCCGCAGCGACGGGTGTCTCTATTTCCATAGGCGATTTGTTTGTTGCGGGTATTCTCCCGGGCTTAATGTGCGGCTTTGCTCTCATGATTACGGTGTCGGTTCTGGCGCGTAAAAAAGGCTACGCCAAAGGCATATTTCCAGGATTCAGAGCTTTAGTACTTTCGGCTATAGGGGCCATACCGGGCCTATTAACAGCCGTAATCATTGTTGTCGGTATTTTGGGGGGTGTGTTTACGCCTACGGAAAGTTCGGCTGTTGCCATCGTCTATACCATATTCATCGGTGTGTTCTTTTACCGTAGTTTGAGCCTGAAGGCATTCAAGACGGCCGTTACCAACTCGGCCAAGACAACCGCTATGATCATGCTTATCATCGGATCGGCCGCAGCCTTTGGCTGGCTCTTGGCTATTCTCGAAGCCCCGTTAATGATGTCAGAATTGATATTGGGACTAACAGACTCGCCAATTCTTATTCTGGCTTTGGTACTCTTTTGTCTTCTTGTCCTCGGAACATTTATGGATATGGCGCCGCTCATTATCATTGTCACCCCCATCTTTCTACCTGTAGTTCAGACGATCGGTATTGATCCCGTCCATTTCGGTATCATTATGATGCTGGCCCTTGGCATTGGTACAATTACGCCGCCGGTCGGGACAGTCTTATTTGTCGGCTCTGCTGTCGGTAAAATCCCCGTCGAGGACACAGTCAAAACGATGTGGCCCTTTTATATGGCGCTGATCGTCTGTTTGCTGCTGATAACCTATATCCCGCAAATCTCGCTTTTGCTGGTTGGTTAGCGAGACAACCAACCTCCATCTACGGGTAGCGTTATGCCCTGAACATAATTGGAGGCTTCGGAGGCCAGAAATATGACAGCCCCGCCAAGATCGGACGGCTTACCCCAGCGTCCGCTGGGAATACGTCCCAGGATTTCTGTATTGCGCTTTTCATCGGCTTGTAAAGCAGCCGTATTATTGGTCGCGAAATAACCAGGAGCAATAGCATTTACGTTGATACCGTGTTGAGCCCACTCATTGGCTAGGGCTTTGGTAAGACCGCCAACCCCGCTTTTCGACGCTGTGTAGGACGGGACGCGAATACCCCCCTGAAAGGTCAGCATGGAGGCAATATTGATAATTTTCCCTGATTGCTTCCGCCCTACCAGATTACGGGCAAAGGCTTGCGAGAGAAAGAACAGCGTGCGCAGGTTCACATTCATAACGGCGTCCCATTCGTCGGGCGTAAAATCAATCGCTTCATTGCGTTTGATAATGCCTGCATTATTGACAAGAATATCTGCGCGGCCAAAGGCCCCTGTTGCCTCTTCTACAATTTGGGTAACATTATCGGCGTTACTAAGATCGGTTAGAATAGAATGGGAATTGGCACCCATATCGGCCAAATGTTTCAGCGTCTCTGTCGGGGCTGTGCGGCCAATCAGTACAATGTCGGCACCCGCTTCGGCCAATGCCAGCGCCATGCCTTGTCCTAAGCCCGTATTCGCGCCTGTTACAAGTGCCGCTTTTCCTGTCAAATCAAACAGAGATACCATTATTGCAGCTGACAAATATCGCAGACGCTCAAGTCTGTATAATCCAGATTTTCACCGCCCATTCCCCAGATAAAGGAATAGGCTTTAGTGCCAGATCCCATATGAATGGACCATGGCGGAGAAATCACGGCTTCTTCATTTTCCATGACAATGTGGCGAATTTTGTCTTCTTCCCCCATGAAATGGAAGAGACGGGCATCTTTATCCAGATCGAAATAGAGATAGACTTCGGAGCGGCGGTCATGAAGATGGGGCGGCATGGTATTCCAAACACTGCCTTCGCTTAAGATCGTTAGCCCCAGAAGTAACTGACAGGATTTAGCCGTACTCGGCACAACATATTGATAGATAATGCGCTCATTACTCTCGGCTAGAGAGCCGCGCTCCAATGGCACGGCGTCGTCAATTGAAATTTTGACAACCTCATAGGCCTTATGCGCGGGTGTCGAGAGCAGATAATATTTGGCGGGGTTTTTCGCATTATCAGAGCTGAAGACTACCTCTTTACTGCCCATCGGGATGTAAAGGCCGTCGAGTTTTTTCAAATCATACCTCTTCCCATCAATTGTCACCTTTCCCGCGCCGCCGCCAATATTGATAACGCCAAGCTCGCGGCGTTCCAGAAAGGGATGGCCTTTTGCGGATTCAGGTTCTGTTTGTGCGGGGAGTGAAACCGCCTTGGATACAGGTGCTACACCGCCAATAACAAAGCGTTCATTATGGGAATAGTTCAGATTGATTTCATTATCTTTGAATAGGCCCGAAACAATATAGCGCTCACGCAATTCTTCATTACTAACGCCGTCCATCATAACGGGGTGAGTGGCGTGATAGGTTTTATTAAACATTATAGCTCTCGTGACTTTATACGGATTGATTTTAAGTCAGTATAAGTTCGCAAACGCAAAAGGAAAGCGCAATCGAAGGCTTTAATTACGGAATTAGGAATGCTTTAGGCTATCTAACCGAATGCCGTGAGGCGTCATGGGCACTTTATTTTGACGTGATTTTCTTAGCAGATAATGACTGAAGTTCTTTAGAAACAATATCAAAATGCGTTAGGTGAAGATAGCTGCCAGCGCCTTCGATAGACTTTATGACAGTTTGGGGTACGATCTTTTGGTAATCGAGAAAGGCAGTTTCGGGAAAGTCTGTATTCTTACTTCCGACTAAAACGGTGATGGGGACAGTTAATTTCTCTGCATCAGATTTCCAATCAGCATGAATAGCGTGTAAATCCTTTGCAATCGTTCGAACGCCTTGTTTTCCTATGACCTCATAGCCACGCATAATCGTCTCAAGGTTATCGGGGTCCTCTAAGGCTTCCAAATCAATTGGGCGATCTTTATCCAGGGAGGTTGCAAATAAAGTTCCACGGCCTGTGTTCATTAAGGCTTTGCCGACTCGCGCTAGATAGGGGACGACTTGCGGCGCATGAATAGACGTTTTCATGACGTTTCTTTGACGGGATCTTAGCGTTTTTATGTACGCATTGTTCCAAATTGGAATTGTCCCTAATTGCAAAATACCATGGACTAGATTTGGGTGTTTTACAGCAAAGTGTTGCGCATGATATCCGGCCCAGCCACACATCAGAACAAGTTTTGAGAGCCCTAAATGCTCTATTAAATTACGTAGGTCTGCGGCTGACGAATCGACAAGCTCATAGGCCGAGTTTTTTGGATTGGGGTCTGAGTCGCCATACCCAGCTCTTAGGGGTGTAATAACTCGTAGTCCGCGTAAGACAGCCATTTTCGCACTCGCTTGGGAAAGGCCTACATCATACATTGGGAAAGGAAACAAAATGACAGGAAGGCCATTGGGATGACCTTGTTCAAAATACTGGAAATATCGCCCATCATTTAAGGTTAAGCCTGCGGGTCGCAATAGGCTTTCATTTTGCGTTTGTCTTGCGGTAATCATGTCTTTTTGAGACTTCAGAGTTGAATATTTCACTGACATGCCCGTGAGGGTTTTTACCATTTCCGGAATTGTCCGAGATTCTGTTTTCTTTAAAACCATCTGAATTTGCGTCCGAACAGTGAAAATAGAGACGTTCCTATCGATAGATATTTCCTTAGGGGTTCGCCCATTTGCAAGCCGCATCGCGACATCTGCCTCCGCTTGGGTCAGTTGGTAAGCCTCTTGAATTGACGGTAAGGCATCAGGGACAACATCAAAATCGACGAGCGTCACAAGATAAGATGTCGAGCTTGGTTCTGATTGGGCTTGCCTAAATTGTATTGGTGTCAGAAAAAAGCAGTTTTTCAACCCGGTATTTTCCCACATTACATGGACGAATAAAAACTTATTAGCATTGGGATTGTCTAAGTTAGCTAACCAAGTCTTTATTTTCTTAATAGCTTTTGGGTCAATATCGAGGTCATAAATATTCGCAATATTTTTTAGAAAAGACTTGGCGTCCGAATTTGAAGCAATGATTTTGCCATCTTTGTCAAATAGGAACCGTACACCGTATTCGCTATCGACAATTTTTTGCGCTTCTGCTGATGCGTCCCGGACATGGTTCACGCGAGAGAGAATATCTAAGGCAAGGCTTATATGTTTGTTTATCTCATTAGCTTTGAGGTCAGCCCTTTCATTATTGATGAGCTCATTATCTATATATGACTCCCAGAGCATCTCGAAAGTCTCGAGTTGTTCAGGCTCCACAGTAGCTGTGTAGGTGGCTTGGATTAATTGTTGTTTGTGATCTACCATTGTTTATTGCGCCCTAATTTACCTAATTCTCTTAGGTTCTTACTATTCGCTTAATCTTTTTATTAAGAAAGCTCCAGAGGCTTATTCGCACAAAATGCTCCCTATACTGAAATTTAACGATGCGCCGCTTTTCCGTAGAGCCTAGGCTTAGACTATATTTTTAGGGGTGTTATTATGCGTAAACTTTTTCTTTTAACGACTGGCTTATTCGTGTCAGGCACGGCTATGGCCGAGATGCCTTATCCCAAAAAGCCTTATTCCGCGGAGTTGGAAATCACGGCTGAGGGTAAGGTTACCCCTGCAGATATGTTTATTTCGGGGTCTAAAATCAGAATGAACTTAATCGCCGATGAGGGACCGGGCACGAGTCAGACCGTTGTGTTTGTCGCGGACCGTAAAACAGGTGAGGCTTTTACTTTAACGGAGATGGACGGTCAAAAAACGGCGATCAAGACAGATTTCAATAATGCAATGAACAAAATGAATTTTCTCAATCAGGACCTTGGCCCTGCAATAGGCACCAAACGTGTCGGCTTTCGAAAATGTACAAATTATAAGACAGCGGCGGGTGTGACCTGCCTGACGAAAGATAATGTGGTGTTAGAATCCTATGATGACGACAGCCATTTGGTCGTCACGAAATTAAAAATGGGCAAGCAGGACCCGAAACTCTTTGAAATACCGGCTGGATATAGGGTCATGGACCTCGGCAGCATGATGGGAGGCCTAGGCGGGCTTGGTGGGTTTGGCGGTGGTCAAGCCGGGGGCTCCGTTGGCGGCATAGATCTGGGCGGTTTATCGAAAATGGGTAGCCCTGTGGACATCGGCAAGGCGCTGTCTGAGGGGCAAAACGCAAATGGTGAGGGCTTTAATAGTATTATGCAAAACCTCGGCTTGCCAACCGAGAATATTGATATGGCTGGTGAGGGCGCCTTTGCTAATAAGCTCGATGGTATGATCCGCGATGAAGCCAAAGGCACAAATGCCGAGGGCATTATCAATGGGGATTTATCTGCAAGCGAAGAATTCCGCCAAGGAATTGCGATGCGGGATGAAATGACCAGAGCTTTAGAAAGTGGGGAAGACCCTTTAGGCGCGCTTATGAGCCGTAATGGCGTCTCCGCACAAGAAATTGCTGATTTCCGTCAACAAGGGAAAGAAATTGAGGGTTTAAATGCGCCGGGCGGTTTTATCGATCAACAAATTGCACGCGGCCAATCGAGCAATGCGCTGGGCAATGCTGAGACCGAGCTCAAGAAACTCGAAGCCATTAATGATGAAGGGGCGCGGCGTTTGGAGAGCGGCCAATTGAGTGAGGACGACCGCCAGCGATTGCTCAATGAGGCTAAGAAAATCGAACAAGACTTTTTTGGCGCGCTGGGAGGAAATTAGCGTGAAACCCTTGAACATAAAACAATGCCTGTTCGCGGGTCTTTCTGCTGTCGCACTGGCCGCCTGCGGGGGCGATAAAGAGGCCAGCTCTTCAGGCAGTACCGCTGCATCAGGCTCGACCAAAGGTAAAGTTGTTTACGCCGTCGTTGCTAAGAAAGTCGTGACGAGGGGCAATCCATCTCAACCCGAGCGAGGATTGGGCTGCTCTATTGGTATGAAGCTTGCCAATAACACCGATAGAAAAAAAAGCCTCATTCAGATTTTGAACTATACTGCAAAAACCTCGCAGGGTGATATTTCTGGCCGTGGTGTCAATTTCAGACTTGAGCCAAATGAAACGACCGACCGTGCTGCACTTTATGTAAAGGGCGTAACTTGCGATGATGTTGAAAAAATCAAGATCGAAAAAATCGTCTGCAATAACGCAGGGGCTCAGGTTATATCGCCCGATTACTCATGTGCTAGCAATGTCATTTTCCAAAATGGGAAGACTATAAAATTCGATGTTTCTGATGAGGCAAGAAAACCTTTGATCACAGTCTCGCAGTAAATGCATATGGCGCGTAAAAGGTGGCTGGCGGCTTTAATGGCCTCCTGCTTTGGTCTGATAGCGTGTCAGGAGAGTGGAAACGCACCGTCTGCGGCCAAAGACAAGCCCGCTCCGCAGACGCAGATTATGGTTGTATTAGACGCCTCTGCCGCCATGTCAGAAAGGGTGGCTCAGCGTTCAAAACTAGACCTTATGCGGGATGAATTTGGAACGCTTGTGAAGTACTGGCAGGACCGCCCCGTTGAAGCCGGACTGGTCATTTTCGGACACCGCCACGAAAATGATTGCGCCGATATCGAAGTCATTGATCGACCAAGGCCTGTCGATGCTGTCACTTTGGGACGTATTTCCTACGGCGTGTACCCGACAGGACGCGCGCCTTTAACAGAAGCCATTTATGTTGCTGCAAACGCGCTTGAGCCTTCTAAAGGGCCAGCCAAAATAGTTGCTATCACAAATGGGCGCGATACATGCGGCCATGACCCTTGTGCCGAATTAGGCGGGTTAATTAAGCGGGGCATTGAACTCGAGGTCTTTAACCTTGGGAATGGATCGACTACAGTACAGTGCGGCGCTTTTGAGCCAGCCACTCTGCAGGCTACGGGAGAGGATGATTATTCCACTCCTGAACAAGGCCTAACCATCCAAGCTCTGCGCCATGATACAGGTGAGCCGATGCGGCCCATGAAATGGGTTTTATATGGCCCAGACGGCGCTGTTTATGAGCTTGCAAATGATGATCCAACATTGGATTTATCCCGCATGCAAGCCACAGAATTACCGCGCGGTGATTATACAATTACGGGGTTTTCCAAAGATTATGCCGGGTCTTCCAATTTTACCTTGGGTCCTAATGTGTCGAATAAAGACGTTATTTACGTCAGTCTCTATGCCGATGTGCCTCACACTGACGCGCCTACAAACCCTGATGCAAATCCTGATGCAAACCCTGATACAATGCCGCGTTGAGGCGGTCTTTCCTGTGGTACCCACGGGTCTTTTTCGAAAGTATTAGTATCGACAAGCCATAAAGAAACACCCACTCAACAAAAGTCGGTGTGTTAATTTAGACTTGTTAAACGCGTACTTTTGATTACGGTTTGTGTTTTAAGTCTGGGAGGAAGTTAAAATGAGCGAGTTAAAAGATTGTGGGTGCGGGAGAAGCCCTACAGGTAAATGTATTGGTTGGCATAGCTTGCCTGAGGAAGAATACCGCGAGAAATTAAAAGCATTTGAAGCCAGAAAGAAGAATAAAAAATAAAATTGACCGGATTGAGCGCGATCAAACGTGCCCGCTCAATAACGGTCAGGCATTGCCGTGGTGATATAAGTCCTTGCCTATAACTTTACCATGTCACCAGAAAACCCTGATGTCTTCATTTTATTGACATAATTCCGTTTCATAAAACCAGACCATATCAGGGGGAAATGCCATGCTAAAGAGAGGGCTACTCAGTTGTGCGGCTATATTGGCCGTTTCAAACTTTACCACCGCGCAAGAGGTGCAACATGATTTGGGCGCGCGCGGAGAGGTTCATGAAGGGGTGCATGACGCCTGTATTCCTCAAATAGGCCCTTTTGAGCACTCTATTCCAGCCGCGCTTATCCGTCATTTGGGAGACTGGCCTGATTGCACCGTAGAGAGTTATATTGAGACAGAATTTGGCCTTGAGGCTTTAATCATCGCAAGATGGGACACTGTTAAACTGACCCTCAAATACCAACCGCCCGAAGCTGCTATTTTTACGGTCGAGGTGACGGGGGGCAACCCTTTGCCGTCCGAATGGTATGAAACGTCTCGCGAAACCTTCGCCGGCGATTTCTTCGATATGAATTGGGAGCTTGATGAATTTCCGGGTCCGCGTTCTGAATATTATACCTCACCTGAAATCGGGATAAATGCCCAGTTTTGGGCCGAACGGGATGAGAACGGAAATATAACATGGATGAGGTTTAGCTATGCACTTTAGCGTTTCTGGGACGCTTAAAAGCATCAAGACAGTCGGTGCGTATTGCGAGTGTTAAATCGCCGTTTTTTCATCCGTATTTTGACCACAGCCTTAATCCTGAACTTTTTGATATTTGGAGCTTACGCTATTCTGGGACTCTTTGATTATATTCGCCATGAGGCATACCAAAATTTAGGCTTTTTTCTTATTTGGGTTATAAGCCTGTCGCTTGTAGCCATTCTATCTTTGATGGGGCTGCTGAAAATAAGGCTGGCCGGTATATTGTCATCGTTTGCGGGAATGGTTTTCTACCTCTGGATGACCCACGGGTTTATTGACTGGTACTTTGATCCCTTCGAGCAAGGGCGCAATGGCGGTGTTCTGTACATTGCTTTAATATGCTTTGGTTTGGCGGCTTTAAATTTTGTAGCATTGATAGGGCTGCTAAAGAATAGCCGTGCCTTAGAAAGATAGAGCGGTCACATTTATCCCCCGTTTTTAGACGATTTGACTATCTCTTAGTTTTTGAATTTGCTCCGGTGTCAGGTTGAGCAATTCCGTTAAAACTTCTTCGTCTATAGCTCATAACCTTATCCTGTTTATTCCGCAGCGTGATTTAAATTTTTCGGGAATCCCCCGGCGCGACTTACCATACCCGGAAGCGGTTTATCCATTTTTTGACTTAACCATTGCGCGGTCTCTATAATTTTATCCAATGACATGCCTGTCTCTATGCCGTGGCGTTCAAGCATATAAACAACGTCTTCTGAGGGGACATTGCCCGTTGCAGCGGGTGCAAAGGGGCAACCACCAATACCCCCAATGGAGACATCGAGCGTCGAGATGCCCGCTTCGATAGCCGCATAAACATTCGCCAAGCCCGTATTGCGCGTATTATGAAAATGCGCGCGCAATGGCATGTCAGGCAATATGTCACGAATGGCTTCAATCAGCGCCTTGACATGCCATGGGTTTCCGACACCGATTGTATCGGCAATCGCAATTTCCCGCGGTCCGGCCTGACCAAACTGCCTGCACATATCGACAATCGTTTCAATCAAGGTCTCCCCTTCAAACGGACAGCCAAATGCAGCCCCAATGGTGACATTGGCGGAGCGTCCTTCTGCTATCGCCCGTTGCATTAGCTCACACGCCATATCGACCGACCCTTGCCGGGTTTGGTTTTGATTGGCTTTCGCAAAACTATCAGAGGCAACCGCAACAAACCCCAATTCATCAATATGGGTTTTTAATGCCCGTTCCACTCCGCGTTCATTCATTACGAGTCCAATATATTTCACATCATCATGTTTTGGCAGACCTTGTATTACAGCTTCTGCATCCGCCATTTGCGGAACATATTTCGGATGAACAAAGCTGGCGACTTCAATACGTTTTGCGCCGGCTTCTATTGCACGATTTATCAGGTCTATTTTATCCTGAGTAGAAAATAGAGTGGCTTCATTTTGGAGACCATCACGCGCGGTGACATCGACGATTTCTATGGATGATAAATTTGTCATGAGGACCTCTCTAGTACTTTAACCCAAGAATATTGAGCCATGGTCGAAATTATATTTTAAATGACGAGATGTCATAAACGAAGCCCTGTTAATTGAATTAAATGGGCTTTAAAACTCTCTAAATCATTAGAATTTATCGGAGGCCTCTGTACCAAACCGACGTTGTGGGCCCGGAGCCACAAAACTGCCGCCAAATTCAATAGCGGGAATAACTTCCTTCAAGTATGTTCTCAATTATGAGTATTACATGGATTCTGGCATTTTTTATACAATAACGTATAGCGCTTATACACCTATATTGACGGCTCTTTAAACGAACCTGTTAGACATTCAGGCTATTTAGGTAGAGGGGATCTGCTAGTGTTCGGATTGCTTCCACCATTTTCTTATCATCGCGATATAAATTTTCATCAAGAGAAATTATACCCGATCAGATTTTTACGTCGTGGTTCCACCATGCGAGGTCTGAAAAGGCTCTTAAGTCAAGTTCATGGGTCCAAGCGGATCTGTGTTGATGGGCAATATGATAATATGTCTGCGCCATTTCGGCGGGTAGTAATAATCCATCATGTTCCATGCCGCGCTTTTCGCGCAGTTTTTGAAATCTTTCCGGGCCGAGCATTTTCCCCAGCGTGTCAGGGGCGTCGACGGCCCCGTCAACGATAATATGCGCGATATGAATACCCTTGGCGGCAAATTCCGCATTGAGTGTCTGGCAGAGCATGCGTCGCCCGCCCATAGAGGCAGCGTGGGAGTGTTGACCGGCATTGCCACGCATAGCGGATGTGGCCGATGTCACCAATAATGTACCCCGAGCGCGGGCCTCCATAAAGGGGAATAAGGCTTTTGCTAGACGGAACAGGCCAAAATTCGCCATACGCCAGCCCAGTTCAAACTGCTTTAAGGATGTGTCTTTGAGGGCGCGATTACCGATTTGCGATCCGAGATTATACAAGGCGGTCTCTATGGGGCCAATCTCGTCTTCGACGTGTTTCACGATTGTCTCGATCGCGTCGTCTACCACAGCGTTCAGTAGCAGGCCGGTGGCCCGCCCTCCGCTCGCCTTGATTTCCCCGACCAGCTTATCTAACCCCTCTTGATCACGGCGCCGACATAAAACAGCATGATAGCCTTCTTGTGCAAATGTTTTCGCGACATTCCCGCCTATTCCGGCACCGGCGCCTATAATGAGGCATATCTTTTTCTGGGTCATATCACGCTCCGAATATTTTGACGTTAGGTCTTCTAATGGCTTGGTAAACTTTCTTAGGTCATTGAGGCTTTATCATGAGGCAAGTCATAATTTAATGAAAGCCCTGCCTTAATGAAAGTCACGTTTGGGCCAGATTATCTGTCAAATCCAAACTTTTGATGGGCGCAATTTTTGATAGATATTTACTGTAAAAAACCACAAAAAGGGAGAAATTTCATAGAATTTGGCAGGAGATGCAGAATAGGCGACATTTTTTGCCTTGAATGTCGCGAAAGCACTCGGTATCGAATAGCCCGTAACTGCAGGGTGGAGCCTAAATTAGTCATGAAGCCAACCGATATAACGGATCCCGATTATTTCCATAAAGTGGTGGATTGCCAGTGGGCCTGTCCGGCACACACTCCCGTTCCTGCCTATATACGTCTTATTGCTCAGGGGCGTTATTCCGATGCCTATATGCTTAACCGGGAGAGCAATGTTTTTCCAGGTATTTTAGGACGGGTTTGCGATAGGCCATGTGAGCCGGCATGCCGGCGCGGGCGGGTCGAAGAGGAGCCTGTTGCGATATGTCGGCTAAAGCGCGTGGCGGCCGATCACCGTGATGATATTTCAGACCGTTTGCCTAAAAAGCCTGAGAAAACCAATGGTAAGAAAATCGCTCTTATCGGGGCAGGACCGGCCAGTTTTACTGTGGCCAATGATCTCGCTCCTATGGGATATGAATGCACAATTTTTGAAAAATTTGATAAGCCAGGCGGGCTGATGCGCTCAAATATTCCGGCCTTCCGTTTGCCAGAACAAGTTTTAATGGAAGAGCTGGGCTATATTCTTGATATGGGAGTTGAGCTAAAACTCGGCACACCCATAAATTCCATGCAGGCGCTTTTAGAAGAAGGCTATGATGCGGTCTTTGTCGGAACAGGCGCACCCAAGGGTAAGAACCTTAACCTGCCGGGGCGGGTGGAAGCCGATAGCAATATTCATATCGGGATTGAATGGCTCGAAAGTGTGGCTTTTGAGCATATTGATAAAATTGGAAAAAATGTCCTCATTATCGGTGTAGGCAATACGGCGATGGATTGTTGCCGCACGTCTCTGCGCTTGGGTGCAAAAAATGTTAAGGTCATGGCCCGTAAACCCCGTTCCTTTTTCAAGGCATCCCCTTGGGAGCTTGAAGATGCGGAAGAAGAAAATGTCGATATTTTAGTCAATCATTCGCCAAAGGCCTTTGTACATGAAAAAGGTAAATTGACCGGAATGATTTTCGAGATCATGGAATATGATGTTGACGAGGCCGGCAAGATCACGGAGAGCCGGGTTGTCGGTGAAAAGACAATTCCCTGTGACGACGTTATTCTGGCGATCGGGCAAAATAATGCCTTTCCTTGGATAGAAAAGACATGTGGCATCGAATTTGATAAATGGGACGTGCCCCTTGTGGACAAGACCACATTTGAGAGCACGAAAAAAGGCGTATTCTTTGGCGGAGATGCTGCCTTTGGACCTTTGAATATTATCTGGGCGGTGGAACATGGCCATCAGGCCGCTATTTCCATTCATAAATATTGTCAGGGTGAGAGCTTATCTGAGCGCCGCCCTGATAAGCTTACGCTTAATCCGACTAAAATGGGCATGTTTGAATGGCGCTATTCCAATACATTTGATGAAAGCGAGCGCCGTCAAATGGATCATGTGGCCTTAACGGAACGCTTCAAGAAAATTACCACCGAGGTTGAGCTGGGCTATACGCCGGAAAAAATTGCAACGGAAGTACAGCGTTGCTTAAATTGTGATGTCCAGACCGTCTTTGATGCGCCCAAATGTACGGAATGTGATGCCTGCATTGATGTCTGCCCGGTTGAGTGTCTCTCTATTGAACCTGTGGCGACAGAAGAGGATTTGCGTGAGGCGGTGAATGCAGCCGAGCCGGATCAGGACCTTTATGTGTCCTCTAATCTTCCTTTGACGGGGCGAGTGATGATTAAGGATGAGAATGTCTGCTTACATTGCGGCTTATGTGCTGAGCGTTGTCCGACAGCGGCGTGGGATATGCAGGAGGGGATTGTGACGATTCATCATGCCAATATGCAAGATACAGCTGAGGCAGCCGAATGAGCGGACCCGGATTGAATGATTTCGTTATCCGTCTTGGTAACGTTAATGGTACAGGCTCGGCCTCTGCAAATGGCCTGTTAATGAAAGCTATTTTCCGCATGGGTATTCCCGTGATCGGTAAGAATGTGTTCCCCAGTAATATTCAGGGCCTGCCAACTTGGTATGAAATCCGCGTAAGCGGTGATGGCTATATGGGCCGCTCCGGGGATACCCATCTCATGATCGCTATGAATGCCGAGACCTATGCCAAGGATCTGGCCAGTGTTTCGCCCGGAGGATATTTACTTTATGACAGCACATGGCCGCGCCCGCACATGCTCCAGCGAGACGATATTACCGTTATTGGGGTCCCTTTCTCGAAAATGGTCAATGAGGCCTTTGAGGTCGCGCGCTCGCGTATTTTGATGAAAAACATGGCTTATGTCGGGGCCGTTGCGGGCTTGATAAATCTGGATATGAGTGTGGTTAAAGCCATGGTGGAAGAGATGTTTGCTTCCAAGCAAAAGCTTATCCCGGCGAATATGAAGGCCTTAGAACTAGGTCTAAATTATGTTCAAGACCATATAGATCATCCCTTGCCTTTCACATTGTCCCCGCTTGATAAAACCCGGGGCAAAATCATGATTGAAGGGAATATGGCAGCAGGTCTGGGTTGTGTTTACGGTGGGGCAACAGTTGGTGCGTGGTATCCCATCACCCCCTCAACCAGCCTGATGGATAGTTTTTCCAAATATTGCCATAAATTACGGATAGACTCGGAGACCGGAGAGCACAAATTTGCAATCATACAGGCCGAGGACGAATTGGCGGCCGCCGGCCTGACAATAGGTGCAGGCTGGATGGGTGCGCGGGCCTTCACGCCGACCTCGGGAGCCGGCATCAGTCTGATGAACGAGTTTATCGGATTTTCCTATTATACGGAAACGCCCGCCACATTTTTCAATATTCAGCGCGTTGGCCCGTCAACAGGCATGCCGACACGTACGCAGCAATGCGATATTATGACGACAGCCTATTGTTCACACGGGGATACCAAACATATTGTGCTGTATCCGGCCCATCCGGGCGAGTGTTTTACTATGGCGGTTAATGCGCTTGATCTGGCCGAGCGTTTCCAGACGCCGGTGTTTTTCTTATCTGATCTCGATATTGGCATGAATGACTGGATGGTCGATGAATTTGAATGGGATGATAATTACGAGCCGGACCGTGGCAAGGTTGTTACCCGAGAACAGCTTGAGGACGGGTTTGAGTTTTACCGCTATCTTGATGTAGATGGTGACGGCATTCCGTATCGGACATTACCGGGCACACACCCAACGAAAGGGGCCTATTTTAATCGCGGCTCCGGGCATAATAAATGGGGCCGTTATACCGAAGATTCAGACGAATATAAGGAAGTTGTTGACCGTCTGTCTGTGAAGTGGCGCAATGCCCGCCATGCTTGTCCGCAACCGGTTCTGCGTAAGGCCTCAAAGAAAACATCCGTGGGTATTTTGGCTCTAGGGAGTTCTGATCCTGCTGTCATAGAAGCTCAAGACCGTCTGGCCAAAGAGGGCGTGCATGTGGATTATATGCGTATAAGGGCTTTTCCTTTTGCTGATGCTGTTGAAGACTTTATGGCCAAGCATGATAAGGTTTACGTGGTTGAACAAAACCGTGATGGCCAGCTTATGAGTCTGCTGATTAATGAAACCCCTGTTTCAAAAGATAAGCTTGTTTCTGTTCGATATTACGCAGGAGAGCCCCTGTCTTATAAATTTGTGATGGAAGCAATTGGTCAAAAAATGGCCGCCAGAAAGACTGCCTAATGCCAAGTTTTACAAAACCGAAAATCCACCTCAAACATCAAAAGAAGAATAAGATTGGTCTGATACGTGCCGATTATGACGGCGTCATGTCTACTTTATGTGCGGGTTGCGGTCATGACAGTGTAACGGCCGCCATGGCGACGGCATTTTACGATCTCGCTATTGAACCCCATACCGCTGTGAAGGTTTCGGGCATTGGGTGTTCGTCCAAGACCACGTCTTATTTTATGAAAGAGGCGCACGGCAATAATACAGTACATGGGCGTATGCCCAGCGTGGCGACCGGCGCCATGGCGGGTAATCCACATATGACCTATATTGGTGTGTCCGGTGACGGGGATTCCTTATCCATTGGAGCTGGACAATTAGTCCATGCCATGCGCCGTAATGTAAACATGCTTTATATGTTGGAAAATAATGGTGTTTATGGTTTGACCAAAGGCCAGTTTTCAGCCGCTGCGGATGCCGGCTCTACTTCTAAAAAGGGCGAGGTCAATATTATGAAGCCCATCGACCCTTGCGCCCTGGCTTTATCTGTAGGGGCCACTTTTATAGCCCGTAGTTTTTCAGGTGATAAGAAACAACTTGTTGCTCTGATTAAGGCCGGGATTAAACATAAAGGTTTTGCCCTGATTGATGTGATTTCACCCTGTGTGAGCTTCAATGACCATAAGGGCTCCACCAAGTCTTATGCTCATACATTTAAATATTATCACAAGGCCGTTCACGCCGATTATGTCCCGCCCAGTGAAGAAATCCGCGCGAGCTATGAAGACGGGCAGACCATGCCGATTGAACTCCATGACGGCGGGGTTATCAATTTACGAAAACTTGATAGCGGCTATGATCCAACAGACCGCGCGAGTGCGTTTGCGAAAGTCGTGGAAAGTCAGGACACGGACGAAATTCTCACGGGCCTCATTTACATTGATGAAGCCACGCCTGATATGGCGACACGTAAAAAGCTTCCGTCGCGTCCTTTAAATACGTTTCCATATACCGAGCTTAATCCCGGTAATGCCGCGCTTAAAGACGTCATGAAAGAGTTCAGTTAACCGTCTTTCGTTAAAAGCGTGACGGGGACGACTTTGAAATGAGGCTTAGCGGCAAGGCATAACTTTCCTTGCTTTGGCGCAAGACAATACGGGATTGCACATCAGAGATAATTTCAATTCCGAGTAAGACCTCACGTAAAAAATCCTCATAGCTACGCATATCCTTTGTGACGATCCGTAACATGAAATCCGTGGCCCCTGTCACGACTGCACATTGGACGACTTCCGGCATCGTGTTTACGGCTTTCTCGAATTTCTCCATATTTTCCCGGTTAGGAAAAGCGAGTTTAACTGTTACAAAAACCTCAAATCCCAAACCGAGTTTTTGTTTATCGAGCACTGTGACGCGGTGTTTGATGATCCCGTCATCTTCTAAGCGCTTAATCCGCCGCCAACAGGGCGAGGGGGACAGACCGACCTGCTCAGAAATTTCGGCGACCGATAAGCTGGCATTAACTTGTAGAAGTTCCAGAATTTTCGCGTCTATCGTATCTAAAGTTTCTAAAGGGCTTGTCATGGGTCTATCAATCATATTAGCATATTAATGCAAGATTGCTTATATTAATAGAATAATATACCTTCTATGGATGAATATAGACAATATTTGCAACAAAATTTGCCAAAACATAGTGTATTTTTGTTGAAATACGTACTTTCGGTCAAATTTGCCTTTGGTCTCTGGACGTTTTAAATTGCTCCAACGCTGGAAGGCCTGTCATGTCTGCTCATAAGGTTACATTGGAAGATAAATACCGTCTTGACCGTGGACGGGTTTTTATGACGGGGATACAGGCTCTCGTACGTATGCCTCTTGATCAGAAACGCCGTGATCTTTCCCGCGGACTTAAGACGGCGGGCTATATTACAGGCTATCGCGGCTCGCCTTTGGGGGGGTATGATCAGCAACTCTCGCACGCCAGTGCCCATCTGGACGCGGCAGATATTGTTTTCCAAGAAGGTGTGAATGAAGACCTTGCGGCTACTGCCATATGGGGTTCGCAGCAAACAGCCCTTTTCCCGGAGGCAAAATATGACGGTGTTTTTGGGATCTGGTATGGCAAGGCCCCGGGGGTAGACAGATCGGGGGATGTTTTCAAACATGCCAATTTCTCGGGCGTGGCCCCTTTGGGCGGCGTGGTTGCGATATTGGGAGACGATCCAACCTGTAAATCTTCGACCCTGCCAAGCCAGTCGGAATATGCGATGATGGATTGCGAAATTCCGGTTTTTAACCCGTCCAGCATTCAGGAGGTTTTGGATTACGGCTATTACGCGCTTGAAATGAGCCGTTATGCAGGGTGTTGGAGTGGGATGATTGCCTTGGCGGATATGATGGATGGCGGGGCGGTTGTGAATGTCGATCTTGACCGGTTGGATCTGAAAATACCCGAAATGAAAATGCTCACGGCGGAGCGCTATATTAAGCGCAATGAAGGCCGTATGATTAAAGAGATCATCCACCGCCAGCAACGTATGCCCGCTGTACAGGAATTTGTTCGCGTGAATAAGCTTGATAAACAGGTTATGGGCGGCAAAACACGCAAGATCGGAATTGTCACCACAGGCCGGGCCTATCAGGATGTATATGAGGCCTTGGACGGGCTTGGCTTGTCGCGAAAGGCGGCAGAAGATTTGGGGCTAACAATGTATAAACTTGCGGTGACATGGCCGATAGAGCCTCGCCGTATTACGGAATTTTGTAAGGGCTTGGATGCGGTTCTGGTTGTTGAGCATAAGCGCCCATTGATTGAGGATCAGCTCAAGACAATCCTTTATGACCTGCCTAAATCTGAGCAGCCTGAAATATATGGAAAGCGGCGCTCTAAAGCCACGCCCCTTCCTGACACTTATGTGATCCCTGTTCCTGATATTGCACGCGCCATTTTAGATTTTATCCCGCGTGCGAAACATCCAAAACAGGCCGAGATATACTTTAAAGCGATAGAAAAAGCGGCCCGTCAATCAGTGGTTCGTAAGGTGGGTAATATTCGCGCGCCCTATTTTTGTTCTGGCTGTCCGCATAACAGATCAACAAAATTACCAGACGGTGCGCGCGCTTTGGCTGGTATAGGCTGTCATTTCCTCGCGGGTATGCATAATGCTGACACCGATATGCATACGCAAATGGGCGGGGAGGGCGTGCCTTGGGTCGGGATGTCGCCTTTTACAGAGACGCCCCATATTTTTGCAAATCTTGGGGACGGTACCTATTCGCATTCCGGGTCTTTAGCGATAAGAGCGGCTGTCGCGGCCAAGGTCAATATAACCTATAAGCTGCTCTATAATGACGCGGTGGCTATGACAGGTGGTCAAACGCCAGAGCTTGCCGGGCGTAGCGTGCCCCACATTGTAACCCAGTTAAAAGCCGAAGCCGTGTCCAAAATTATAGTCGTGACGGATGATCTGGCGCGGTATGCAGGGGTGAGCTTGCCGGACGGCGTAGACCTTGAACATCGAGATGACCTTATGGCGGTACAAAAACGCCTGCAATTGGTTAAGGGCGTTTCCGTTCTGGTTTATGATCAGACTTGCGCCACTGAAAAGCGCCGCCGTCGCAAGCGGGGTAAAATGGCCCAAGCGCCTGCCCGGGCCTTTATCAATAAGGCCGTGTGCGAAAATTGCGGAGATTGTTCGGTGCAATCTTCCTGTTTATCAGTAGAGCCAACATGGACTGAAATGGGTTTAAAGCGCATGATTAACCAGTCGAGCTGTAATCAGGATATGAGCTGTGTGAACGGATTTTGCCCGAGCTTTGTTTCTGTTTATGGGGGGAGCCTAAAAGAGACAACGCAGAGCGTGTCCGGTATTGTGGTAGGTGATATTCCGTCCCCGCAGATCAATAAAATTAAAACGACATATAATATTGTTGTAACCGGTATTGGCGGGGCTGGGGTGACGACGATTTCAGCCCTTTTAGGCATGGCGGCCCATATTGACGGGCTTGGAGCCAATACGTTGGATGCTGTGGGGCTGGCGCAAAAAGGCGGGGCCGTAACCTCGCAAATTCGTCTGGCCGCAAAAGCGGAAGACTTACGCTCTGGGTCCGTCCCGCTTGCCAGCGCCGATATTGTTTTGGGCGGAGATGTGATTGTCACCCATGACATTGGTGTGATGTCATTAATGGGTCAGGATAGAACCCATATTGTTCTAAACACCGAAATTGTCCCAACAGCGGAATATTTGACCTCGCGGGATTTGGCTTACTCCAAACAGGAAATGCTTGCAGATATTGAAAGCTCTACCAGCCTTTCCCATACGCTTAATGCACAAATTCTGGCCGAGCAATTTATGGGTGATGCGATATATGCCAATATGATTGTCTTAGGGGCGGCTTGGCAAAAGGGCTATATCCCGCTTACGCAAGAGGCCTTGCGCCAAGCCATAGAGTTAAATGGTACAAAAGTTGAGGCTAATCTGGCCGCCTTTGATCTGGGCCGGATTTGGTGTGTGCGGCCAGAGAGCTTGCAGTCACTTTTACCAAAAGACAGGGCTGCACGTAATCCGCGAACGGCCGCACTGAACGATGTTATTGCCTTTCGCCGTGACCACCTAACGGCTTATCAGAACGCGACTTATGCCAAGCGTTACACAGACTTGGTTGAACGTGTCGGACGCGCAGAACAGGCGCTGGGTTTACCGGATGCGGATAGCAGGAAACTGACGCGTGAAACGGCGATACAATATGCGCGCCTCTTGGCCTATAAGGATGAGTATGAAATTGCCCGTCTTTATACACAGCCGGAATTTACGCGCCAAATTGCGGGACAATTCTCGGAAGGCTATAAGATAAAATATAATCTTGCCCCGCCTATATTAGGGCGCAGGGATAAAGAAAGCGGACATTTGCGCAAGCGCGAATTCGGGTCTTGGATAAGTCCGCTCTTTAAAGTTTTGGCACATTTAAAGTCTTTACGCGGAACGCCGTTTGATATTTTTGGCTATACGTCTGAGCGCCGGATGGAGCGCCGTTTAATCCGTGATTTTGAAGCCCGTATTGAGGATGTTTTGACGGGCTTAAATCCGGGCAATCATGCGCGGGCCGTAAAGCTTATTGGCGCGGTTGATGAGATTCGTGGATTTGGCCATGTTAAAGAAGAGGCCGTTAAAACGGTTGAAGCCCGCCTTGAAACCCTGAGCGTCAATTAAAGTAAGGCTTTAAATATGTTGGGATGAAAGCGCTTGTTCTTTTGACGCCACGGCTTATGTGTGGAGGCGCCCTTATGGGTCTAGTCTATTGACGTAGTAAGCGAGCGGTTTTCAATGCAGGATAAAGAGAGTTACCCCGTCATAATTGGTGTCGGTCAGTGCGTTGATCATTGGACGGGTGAGGATATCAGCGCCGCCCCCCATCCGGTTGGTATCGTAAAACGCGCAATAGATGCGGCGTTTGAGGATGTTGGCGTCGAGGGTCTTCGCACGCAGCTTGATTGCGCCGCCTTCATCCGAACATTCCCGGATTCTGTACCTATGCCGTTCTTCCCCTTTGGCCGGATAGATAGCTTCCCGGCTGCGGTGGTTGCGCAATCGGGTATAAATCCAGCCCGTATCCTCTATTCAAGCGCGGGTGGGGAGCAGCCTCAAGCTTTAATCTCCAGCTTGTCACAAAAACTCTTTCAAGGGGACATAGAGATGGCCTTGATTGCCGGGGGCGAAGTGACGGGTGCGTTAAAAGCGGCCCTGAAACGGGGCATAAAGCCGAATTGGGAAGATCAGAGTGGACGCGATTTTAAGGCCCGTATTGAAGACGAAGGACCTAAAACCGATTTTATATCGAGCTATGAAATTAAAAACGGGCTGGGTATGCCACCCCAGACCTATGCGGCAATGGAGCAAGCTTTACGCGCGCGCCTTAAGATGACGACTGCGCAATACCGGTCTTATGTAGGGCAGATATTTTCCAATCTCTCAAAGGTCGCGGCGCTAAACCCTTATGCACAATTTCCCGAATTTCGGAGTGCTGAATTTCTCGCGACGCCGTCCGTGCAAAACTATCCGATGTTTGAGCCTTATCTGAAATGGCATATGGCACAGGATGCGGTTAATCAATCTTGTGCGCTCATATTAACCACGGCCGGTAAAGCCCGTGCCTTGGGGGTTGCACCCCAAAAATGCGTTTATCTGCATGGTCATTCAAAAGTTGAAGATGCCTTGGTTTCAAAGCGTCCGGATTTGTCACGTTCCAGAGCGATAGAGCTTGTACTTTCACAAGTTCTTGAAAGCGCGAAGCTCACGGCGAGCACGGTGAGCCATTTTGATATTTATAGCTGTTTTCCAATTGTCATCCATCTGGCGTGTGAGCATTTGGGACTGGACCCGTTACAAGATGCGTTAAGTGTGACAGGCGGGCTACCTTTCTTTGGCGGCGCGGGGAATAATTACGCCACACATGCGATCGCCAGCATGGTTGAAAAATTACGGTCTGATGCCGGGTCTTTCGGTTTGGTGCTGGCCAATGGCGGGTTTATCTCAAAACAGGCGGCAGGCTTGTATTCGACCCAGCCTCCAGAAAACTGGGCACCGGTTTCGAGCCTATCGCAACAGGCGGAGATTGATAATCGGCCTGACATTGTCATGTTGGATGAAACCTGCCACGCGCGGATTGAGGCCTATTGTCTTAAACATGGCCGCAAAGGTCTGGAGGGAGGTTATATCATTGCGCGCAATGAGACGGGCCGGATAATTGCAAATATTGCCCCTGAAGACCACGCAACTCTGGAGAGCTTGCTTGCGAAAGAGGATGTTGTGGGCCAGCGCGTAAAAATACGTCATGATAAAGGCCGTAATATATTTTCCGGCCCCTTGCTTTAAAGCGTCTCATTAGGGCGCAAAATAAAAGACGCCCTATAGCGCCTTGTAAGTTTATTGAATATGAAAGGCCTAGTTTAGGCCCTTTATTTTTTGATGGACTGTAAACGGGTGACATTTGTCGACCCTGTCAAAACCCGTTCATCTGATAGCGATTTATGGCTACCATTATTCATATAGACTTGGCCAGACGTTACGCCGCCAATGGCTGCGTAGCGCTCAAGCTTGGCTTTTTGACCCTGATTGATTTTTCGAAGAGCATCAATATCTTCCAGCGCGACAGAGAATTTCACATTCAAGCGCTCAAAATCTGAGCGGGCGGTTGTGAGGTCTTGGGTATAGCGCTTAAGATCGGCGGCATTTTCCTTGAGACGCCCTTCCGCTTGTTCTGCCCTTTGCGTCGCCGATGTTAGGCGTCGGCGTAATTCCGCGATTTCCGTGTCAGCTTGCGATAGGCCGTCCTGCTTGATACGCACTTCAGTATTAAACCGATCAAGCCTGTTCTTTAAGGTTAGGTTTTCATCCTCGCGTCGTTTAAGCGTATCTTCAAGCACTGTTTTTTGAGATACCATGTCATAACGGGCTTTTTCCAAAGCGCTATTGGTCTCGATAAATTTGGACTTTAGCTCGGTGAAATCAATACGGAGCTCTTTAAGCTCGATAAGCGCATTATCGCCGTCACGCGTTTTTTGGCTAAGGCGCGTGGAAAGATCCTCGCAGTTCTTTTGTAACTGACTAATTTCGCGGTCTCGGTCTGAGAGCTCTCCCATTTGACTGGCGAGATCGTCTTGCAAACCTTTCAGCGTGGTTTCCAATGTTTCAACAGCTTCGTTCTGGGTTGAGATCAGCTGTTTCTGTTCCGCGATTTCGGAGGTTAGAGCGGCCGATTTTTCTCCCTCAGAGACTTCGCGGTCTTTGAGTACGGCGATATCACCCTTTGCGACTTCCAGCTCTCTTTGGACATGTTTATGCCGGCCCTCCAGCGCTATTAATTTTGTTTCCTGTTCGCTGGCCCAGCTTGATTTTTGTGAAAGCTTGCGTTCTAGCTCCGTGTTTTCCTGAGAAAGCGTGCGGGCCCGTGTTTCAATACGCTCCATTTGGCGCAAGTCGACTTCCATCTTGGATATGGTTTTGGACAGATGGGCCATTTTCTTTATGGCCAGTCTTTGCTGGTCTGTCGATGACCGAAAAACATCCGACATGGAACTTACATAATTGCGGGCGTTCTCCACGTCTTTTAAATTTGATGCAATGTGAGGTGTAGCGGTGCTACGGCCAAAAATATGACTTAGTAATCCCATAATGATATCCCATAGTGAAAGCCGCGCATTTACGACTTATAGACCCAATCGACTGACCCTAGCTTTTGGTATCAGCCCGAGGGTGAAATTTGTGGGAGTCGGTTAAATTATGGTTAATATCTATTAACGGTTTCGGTTCAGCTATATTTTTTCTTCAAATTTTCTATTTGCGTTTGTTTTTATAACCTTGAGCTATTTTAGAGGCGCTTTAACGATCAATACGGGCTAAGAGTTCTTCATGAAGCTGGTTTTACTGATTTTGTTCTCGGCCTTAATAACAGCCTTTATTTCGGGCGTATTTGGCATGGCTGGCGGCATGATTTTTATGGGCATTATTGTCTCGGTTATGGGTGTTGCCGAAGCGATGGTTATGCACGGCGCGGTCCAAAGTTTTAGTAATGGGTTTCGCTGCTATCTGCTTAGGCCAGATATTCGGTGGGATATAGTGGGCTATAAAGTGCTTGGGGCTGTCCCCACGATCGGGCTTTTAGCTTTTGCGGCCTATATACCACAAAAATATGTTCTGTATCTGGTGCTCGGGACACTCCCCTTTTTACTCTGGCTGCCCAGAGGATGGATGCAGGGTGATATTAATAAACCGCTACACGCGGTTTTTTGCGGTTTTATGGTTATAGGTCTTAATCTTGTGGCCGGTGTGGCCGGGCCTGCGCTAGATTTTTTTTACGTCAAAACATCTCTGGGGCGCAAGGAAATCGTCGCGACGAAAGCGGTGACAATGTTAGGTGCGCATATTGTTAAAATCTTCTTTTTTGGCTTACCACTTATCGCAATGCACGGGCTAACAACCTTGCCCCCGCTCTGGGTATTTGCGGCGGTCATACCGTTTATCTTTTTAGGGACATTTCTCGGTACGCGGCTTTTGAATAAATTTTCCGATATCGGCTTTCGCCAATATACCAAATATCTCGTGACACTGATTGGCTTTGTTTATATCTGGCGCGGTCTCAGTCTGGCCGGTCTTATTTAGCGATTGTATAATCTTTTTTAGGACTGGGTTCTGGGGATTTGCGGCTACGTTTGTCAAAAATTGTGTAAAGACTAATGCCGACAATCACCAATAAGGTCCCGACCCCGTCGAGCCAGCCAAAAGGCTCGTTCAATATTTTGATGGCCGCAATTATTGTAGCGATCGGGCCAATCATACCCAAAATGGCCACGGCCTGCGCGCCGATACGGCCAAGCGCCAGGTTCACCAGAAAAGAGGGGAGCAGGGTGGCAAGAAAAGCCAGAAGCAGACCTAATATATAAACCTCATAGGACAGATGGTATAAGGGGTCTATATTCCCGCCATTTGCGATCAGAAAGTGGGCAAAGACGACAAGGGTTGCCGAGATCATGGCAATACAGGTAAACATCTCGCTACCCATTTGTTTTATTAAATCGACGGCAAGCAATTGAAAGATAGCAAATAGCAAGGCCGTACCCAAAATCAAAACCGAGCCTAAAAGCACATTTTCACCACTAGCAATATCTCCGCCCAGAAAAATAATGGTGATGCCCAAATAGGCCAGTATAATGGTAGATATGCTCCAAATGCTTAGCTTTCGGCCGAAGAACAAAGCCCCCAAAATCATGACAAAAATAGGATAGGTGAATAATAACATGCGCTCCAGCTGGGCGGTTATATAGAGCAAGCCTGTAAAATCCAAAAAGGCACAGCCATAGTAACATAGAGCCCCGAGCGCCATGGCTTTAAGGCATAATATCGTGTTAAAGGCCGTGGGGGGTTTTGACGAATTTTCACCGGTGACTGGCGCCAATGCGCTTTTGCGTTTGCGCTGGATCAACCATAGCAAGATCAGACCATAAACGGGCAGGGCAAAACCCATACGCAAGACCATAAGGGTTATGGGTTCAAGGGCCTCAATAGACGTACCGCTTGAGGTCGTATCCGGTAATGCCTCGCCGGCCCGGTAAGCCATCTTGATTAAAACTGCTTTCATAGCAAATAAAATAGATCCTAAAATCCCGCAAATATATCCCCACGCCGCGACAGAGAGAGGCGCAAGCGGGCGCGGCGCCTCCGGAGTAAAAATCATCATTTCGCGTAAATTATTTTTCATGGGTTTTGACCGATTTTAAGAGTGTGCGGTTTTCTTACGCCGGGCCTTAAAGAAGTCTTTTAATAAGGCCCCGCAGGCCTCGGATAAAACCCCGCCCTTGATGTCGGGGCTGTGATGGCAAGTTGGCTGCTCAAAAAACCTCACACCATTTATTACGGCCCCGCCCTTAATGTCTTCGGCGCCAAAAACAAGCCGGCTGATACGGGCATGGGATATGGCTCCGGCACACATGGCACAGGGCTCTAACGTTACATATAAGGTCAGGCCGCCTAAGCGGTAATTATCCTGCTTATGGGCGGCCTCGCGCAGGGCTAAAATTTCGGCGTGGGCTGTCGGGTCACAAATCGCAATGGGGGCATTTCCGGCCCGGGCGATAATTTCGCCAGTCCCCGGGTCAACCAGCACAGCCCCGATGGGCACTTCTTGGCATTTGCCAGCCGCGCGGGCTTGGGCTATGGCTTCGCGCATATAATCTTCGTCAGTCATGCCCTCTCTTCGGGCTAAAAGGATAAAGCGTCAAGCATGCAAAATCACGACCCCCAAAATGCGCGCCAGCTTAAATCCCAGATGGATAGAAAACCGGGGAGCAAGAGTGGCGATCAAACACCGCCCATAACAGATGTAGCGGGTGAGCGTATCGCCAAATATCTCGCACGCGCGGGTATCGCATCGCGCAGAGAGGCTGAAAAGCTCATTACCGCTGGTCGAATTTCCGTTAACGGAAAAAAACTCACAACACCGGCGTTCAAAGTCACCGCGTCCGACGTCATTACATTTGACGGGACGGAAATTACGGGCAAAGCCCCGATACGGCTTTGGCGCTATCATAAACCCAATGGATTGGTCACAACCCATAAGGACGAAAAAGGCCGTAAAACGGTATTTGACGAACTGCCCAAAGATATCGGCCGCGTTATTTCTGTCGGGCGGTTGGATATTACCTCGGAAGGGCTTTTGCTTTTAACCAATGATGGGGCGCTCGCCCGGGCCTTGGAGCTGCCCAGTACGGCTTGGGCGCGGCGCTATAAAGTGCGGGCTTACGGGCATGTCACGCAAGAGGATTTGGATAGTCTAAAGGTCGGTATAAACATTCGAGGTATCCCAACAGGGCCGATTGAAGCGGTTCTTGATCGTCAAAAGGGCGGGAATGTCTGGATAAATGTGACAATTCGGGAGGGTAAAAACCGTGAGGTCAGACGCGCCTTGGATACGCTTGGTCTTGAGGTTAACCGTTTGATCCGCACATCTTATGGCCCGTTTCAACTCGGGACTTTACCCGCGGGTGAAACCGAACTCGTGCGCCATAAAGTTTTACGCGATCAGGTCGGTCATCTTGTTGATATTCCCGCAACGGCCCCGCCGCCCTTGCAGGCTAAAACAAAATCTAAAGCGAAAACCAAAACCACTGCTAAACCCGCAAAAGGGCCGCAAAAGAGCCGAGCCAAGTCTAAGGGCGGGAGGCCAGAGTATGCGCAACCCAACCGTGCTAAATTAAGCCGCGCTAAGCCTAACGCGCCCAAGGGCCGGGGAAAGTTCGCCCGAAGATGAGAATAGTGTCAGGCAGTCTGCGCGGGCGCAATATTGCCACGCCGTCCGGGCGGGATACACGTCCGACGTCCGATCAAACGCGCGAGTCTATTTTTAATATCCTCGCTCATGCCAGCTGGGCGCCGCCTTTAGAGGGTGCAATTGTGAGCGATATTTTTGCAGGCTCCGGTGCGTTGGGTCTTGAGGCGATTTCGCGCGGGGCGAAATTTTGTCTCTTTGTTGAGACTGAACCGAAAGCACGCGCGGCCATTCGCGAAAATATCGAAAAAATGAACCTCTTTGGCGTGACGCGCCTGCACCGCCGCGATGCAACAAAGCTCAAAGTCGCACCCGGTAATTTACGCGGGGCTTTTACCCATATTTTCATGGACCCGCCTTATTATAAAGGGCTTTGGAAACCCGTCCTCTTACGCCTCAAAGATCAGGGCCTGATTGCGGATGACGGCGTGATCATCCTCGAGATTGGTAAAGACGAAGAAGACATTGAGTTTAAAGGCTTCGAAATTTATGCTGACAAAATATGGGGCGCTGCACGGGTTTTATTTTTGGGTGTGGGTTAGCCTTAGGGCCTCGATTAGACAAACATCATTAACTCAATTAAAACGGGTGATAATTATAACTTACAGGGGTTTAAATTGTCATCTGATTTTCGTTATGGACATCCACCCACTTTATTTCCGCGCACAAAAGTAGAAGAGGATAGAATAACGTCTATTTTATTTGCGGTACTAGAAATGGTCGAACCGTTTCGAAACCGTCTCCTTAAATCTATCGGGAAACGCAGTTATAAAAACAGAGACGATTTTCATGCTAATTTACACCCATCTTTTGGTGGGAAATATAGCAATAAAGATATTCCTGATGCACAAATATTTCTTGACCAAAAAGAAAAATGGAATGCTCTTGTTGAAGTGAAAATAGAGAAAAATGAATTAACGATAGCGCAGCTAGATAATTATCTTCAAAGAGTACATGAAAAAAAATTCAATGCCCTTATCACAATTTCAAATGAGTTGTGCGCGTCTCCTGAACTGCCCCCGTTACGGCTAAAAACTGGAAACCGCAAACTAAGAAAGATCAAACATTTTCATTGGTCTTGGAGATTCATTCAATCCGAAATCAAACATTTAATACGGGAAAACTTAGATTTATCAAAGTTTGATAAGAGTATTTTACGACAATTTTCGGATCATTTGGATCACAAAGATTCTCTTATAAGAGGATTTACAGAAATGCCCGCGGAGTGGAAATCATTTGTCGGACGTGTAAAGGATGGTGGCCGTCCCAGCTCTGAAACTTGCAGTGAAATGGTTGCAGCATGGTTTCAGGAAAGCGCTGAAATAGCTTTGGTGTTATCTGAAAAATTTGAGCAACGTGTCACCGAAATAATTGCTGAAGATAGTAGTGAGCGTAGAAAAGAGATTGCTTTAAAACATTTTACTGACACTAAGGATTTTGTCGCCAAATTTGAAATAGAAAACCACGCGCATCCAGTTGAAGTTTGCCTAGACGTAAATGGAAGATTGCTAACATTTACGACTAAACATTCACCGACAAAAAATGTCTCAACGCCGCATAAGGTGGTTGAGCATTTTTTAAAGCAATTCCATCATACAGGTGAAGTAGATGAATGGGGCGGTCATGAGGGTGTTAGAGTTTTTGCGAATTGGAAAAGACTAAGGGACGATACTGACTTGGGGTTATTTGAAGCCATAAATTTACAAATTGATAATCAATTAAAAAGTCATTCATTTATCCATAACGATCGCGGCGTTAATTATTTTACCATCCAACAAACTATCCCAAAAGCCTCAAAAGACATTCAAAGTCGTAAGAATATCGTGTCTTTATTGGAAGATAGAATTGTTTCTTTTGTTAGCAATTATGTTTTGATGCACTAACCTAAAAGCCCTAACGCCGCCCAAAGAGGCGTTCAATATCTGCAAGCTTAAGCTCCACATAGGTCGGGCGGCCGTGATTGCATTGCCCGCTATGGGGCGTGGCTTCCATCTGGCGCAAAAGCGCGTTCATTTCAGGGGCTGTGAGGCGGCGTCCAGCCCGCACAGAGCCGTGGCATGCCATGGTACCGCAGACATGTTCAAACTTTTCCTTCAGAGTGAGGGCCTCGTCATATTCGGCCAGATCATCGGCTAAGTCCCGCAACAGGCCTTGAATATTCATCTCACCGAGTAAAGCCGGCGTTTCAGACACGGCGATAGCTCCGACCCCGAAGGCCTCGATAATCAGCCCCATCTCTGCCAGCTCGTCTTTGCGGGCGAGCAGACGGGCGGCGTCGCCTTCGCCCAGATCGACAATATCAGGGATAAGTAAAGCTTGACGTTCAACCCCCGTGCCGCCTTCAGCCCGTTCGGCCATGGCGTCTTTCATTCGCTCATAAACAAGGCGTTCATGGGCGGCGTGTTGATCGACAATGACAATGCCGTCTTGGGTCTGGGCCACGACATAGGTTTCGTGGAGCTGGGCACGGGCTGCGCCTAAGGGATTAGCCGTGAAGTCAGACCCAGCTCCTGTATTTTCGGGCTCGAGAATCTCCCCCGTCTCGGGGTCAATGCGAGGTTGGAAGCTTTCTGCGGCCTCTTCGACGCGTGCGCCAAACCCATAACCGTCAACCAGCGGGGCCATGGCCGCGCCGTTTTGATGGGGTGCTCGCATCGGGGCTTGGGGGGCATAATTTTGCTGGAAAGCATATTGGGCTTGCGGGTCGGCTCCGGGCCTATTGCCGGCTTGTATTTTCCCAAGCGCATAATCGGATACTGTTGTGCTGGCACGGTGCCCTGCACCCGCCAGACCATGTCTTAAGGCCGAGACGATCAAGCCTCTAATCAGGCCCGGCTCCCTGAACCGGACTTCAGTTTTGGCTGGATGGACATTAATGTCTACCTGCGTCATCGGCAGATCAAGATAAAGGGCAACTACAGGATAGCGGTCCCGCGCGAGATAGTCCTGATAGGCCCCGCGGACCGCGCCGTGCAGAAGTTTGTCGCGCACGGGGCGACCATTTACGAATAGATATTGGTGCTGGGCATTGCCGCGCGAAAAAGTCGGTAGACCCGCAAAGCCCGTGAGACGAATAGACTCGCGTTCTTGGTCAATCTCTAATGCGTTATCACCAAAGTCTTGACCCAAAATGGCTGATAGCCGTGCTAGCCGTCCGCCGTCATCACCGCTCTGGCGTCTCGCATTTAAAATTTTCCGCGTCTCGGAGGCCAGGCTGAAGCCGATTTGAGGGTTAGCCATGGCTAGTCTTTTGACAATATCGGATATGGCGAGACTTTCACTGCGCTCTGATTTTAAGAATTTGAGCCGCGCAGGTGTGGCATAAAATAAATCCCGCACCTCGACGCGCGTACCGTGCAGCCCTATGCGCGGCGCGGGTTTAACGCCTCCCACTTTGCCGCCCTCAACCGAGATTTCCCATGCATTTTCAGCGTTGAGAGTTTGGGATATAATTTTCAGACGCGATACAGACCCGATAGAGGGCAAGGCCTCGCCGCGAAAGCCCATTGTGGCAATGTTAAGCAAGTCCCAACGGCCTTCATCATTCGGGGCGAGTTTGGAGGTCGCGTGGCGCTCTATGGCAATCGGCAATTCGTCATGGCTCATGCCCTTGCCATCATCTGTGATAGAGATCAGTGAGCGCCCGCCATTGCCATATTTTATGTCAATCTGGCTGGCCCCTGCATCAATGGCGTTTTCGACCAATTCCTTAATGACGCTGGCGGGGCGTTCCACGACTTCGCCCGCTGCGATTTGATTGACAGTTTCGCTGGGTAGTAAGCGAATCGATATGTGCGGGTTTGACATGCCGAATCCTAACCCGAAGCCAGCATTAGGGCTAGGGGGTGCTAAGATAAGCCTTGGGGTAAATTATCCAAACCGCGCTACGGCGCGCGTGCCAGCGTGCGCTCTAAAGACCGGGTAATTTAGGGCCGCCGGGACGTTTTGTGATGGTCACAGCCTCGCCCCCTGTTGCGCTTTCAATCGAGCGTAGCCTTTTGGCCTCAATCTCGGGGTCTAGCGGTGAACCGTCAGGTGTGTCGACGCGGCCATTATTCCAGAATAAAACCTGATCGGCAAAACCGGATGTCTTGCGCTCAACACTATTTTGGCCGTCAACTTCCAGCCGGATTTCCTGATTGGCCCGGCCAACACCGGCCTTGGTCATGAGGACAATTTCACCCTTTGAGGGCTCACTATCGTCAATATCGCCGATGAGCGCTTGTCTTGCGGCATTTTGGGAGTAGTTATTTTCAGCGCTGGATTCGCCAACGCGCGGCGGGCGGAGGTTATATTCGGGCGGGACAATGAGCGGTGCCTTTGTCAGAATATTAAATTCATTGGGAGAGTTTTTCGTCAAGCCAAGCCGTTTTCCCGCAGACGCACAGCCTGAAATGGCGATAGCGAGGCCAGCAAGGGCGGCGAATTTACCAGCAGGGGCGACCAAATTGAATATTTTGCGCATATAGCTCTCCGTAATTATCAGTGTCTTAGCGAAAACTGGCCGCGCCGCCAAGTGACTAAATGTTTAATCACGTGACTAAATGTTAAATTAATCGCGCGCGCCCCGACTAGCCAATCTCGCGGTTACGGCCTTCCCAATAAGGTTGGCGAAGAATTTTTTTGAGGATTTTGCCAGAGGGATTGCGCGGCAAGGTCTCGACGACCTCCATTTGTCTGGGTATTTTATACCCTGCGATTTGCTTGCGGCAAAAGGTAATAAGCGCGTCTATTGTAAGTGTGTGTCCGTCTTTTAGGACAAGAATAGCCAGAAGCCGTTCGCCGAATTTTTCATCAGGAATACCAATCACCGCCACATCTATAACAGCGGCGTGTTTGGCGATGACATTTTCGACCTCAACCGGGTAGATGTTTTCCGCCCCGCTGACAACCATATCCTTTATGCGGTCCTTGAGATAAATATAGCCCTCCGCGTCCATATAACCCGCATCTCCCGTATGTATCCAGCCATCCGTCAGATTGGCGCGCGTGGCCTCGGGAAGGTTATAATAGGATGTCATATTTGTGTCTGACTTTACCCAAATTTCACCGACATTACCCGTGGGGACTTCTTTTGCATTCATGTCCATTATCTTGACTTTCACCCCGACAGACGGCCGCCCACAGGAGCGCAAAAGCTCGGGTTTGCCAGACATGGCACGTTCATGATCCTGCGCGCTTAAATTGATAACCGTGCCTGTGGTTTCGGTCATGCCGTACATCTGGACGAATTGACATTTAAAGACGTCAATTGCGCGGGCCAGTACACTTTCGGAAATAGGGGAGGCCCCGTAATAAATCTGGTCGAGCTTGCTAAAATCCCGCCTCTCAATGTCCGGTAGATTTAATATGGCCATAATCATGGCGGGCACCATGAAGATGGATGTGACCTTATTATTCTCCATATCTTTGACAACGTTTAGCGGATTAAACTCGCGGTGAAGCAGGGTGTGCATACCGGCGCGGATATTAATGAGCAGGGAGCCCACCCCGCCAATATGAAACAGGGGTGCACATATAATAGACCCGTCGCCAATATTGGGCTTAAAGGGTGCCGCGACCGCATTCATCGCGGCCAAGGAAAGAATGTTTTTATGGCTGATGACGACACCTTTAGGATTGCCCGTTGTTCCGCTTGTGTAAAGCTGCAGATAGCCTGCTTCCGGGTCAATCTCGTCGCCCGGCTGATAGGGTAATTGAGGGTGGTTGGCTAGCCATGTGTCCCAATGCAGGCTCTCGGGAGCTGAGGCTGTGACCAGTTTCGTATAAGAGGGCAAGTCTTGGCGAAAATTTTCAAGATTGTCTTGCTGGTCCGGTGTCACAACGAGGACCTGCATGTCGGAATCCTCGACAATATAGGCGATTTCAGGCGGGGCCAGACGGTAATTAATGGAGACGGCGACGGCTCCGATTTTACTGGCCGCCATGAACACAATGAGATGTTCAAGGCTGTTTTCGCCTAATATTCCTATTCTCTGAGCGGCATTAAGGCCGAGCGCCCGCAAGCCATGCGCCATTTGGTTTGAAAGCTTTTCGACCTCGCTATAAGTGTAGGTCGCGGACGTGCTGGTTAGGCAGGCAAGACCGGGCATATTGCGGGCATAAACTTCCAAATAGTCATGAACGAGCATGATAATCCTCCGAGTAGTGGATTTATATTAATAGGCCTTAAGGTCGTCAGCAAGGACTTGTCCGTTCCTTGGGCGAATTTACGATAATCAGTTCCGGATTTTGTATAAAGCAATTTACCCTATGGCTTGCCGCAAGATACAATCCTGCTAGACTGTGCCCATGACAGAGATGACACCCGCACAAATTAAAGCCGCATTAGAGGCCGGCATAATCACTGAGGCTCAGGCCGGAGAGATGCTCGCAAATAAACAAGCCGGACAACAGCTTGGGCAGGCTGGAGGGGCGGGTAATCAAACCGGGCCGAGTGATGATCAGGCCTTTATTGGCAATGAAGAAAATCTACGGTTTGTAAGAGGCTTTTCGGACGTTTTTATCGCTATCGGCATGGTCCTTTTGGCCTTTGGTTTAGCGGCGCTGGCGGCCATTATGGGCGCAAAGCTAGCCTTTCTGGGTGCAGCGGTGATTATGGCCTTATTTGCCGAGTATTTTGGTCGGCGTCGGCGGGCTCATTTGCCGACACTCATCTCTGCGCTTGCCTTTTTGATTTTTGTGCAGCGCGGGGTCGGGGCTGTTATATCTGATATTGGATTTGGCGGGGGTATAACCACGGCTTTGATCACAATGGGCGCCATGATTTTATTTTATCTGCGCGTGCGGCTTCCCTTTTGTATTGCCTTGATCGCGATCTCGGCGCTTTATGTGTTTTATACGTTGATTTTTAAGCTCATGCCTGATTTTGCGACAGCGCATTTAGGTTGGATTTTATGTTTGGGCGGGATCATAACATTTACCGCCGCGCTTTATTATGACGGTAAGGACTTACACCGCACGACTCGGTTTTCTGATAATGCTTTTTGGTTGCATTTCACGGCGGCCCCGCTGATAATTCACGGTCTGGCGCTGGAGACAGTTAGGCTGAATGCGGACATGCTTTTCGGTCTTGTCCCTGTCATGACCCTCAAAGAGACAGATGCTGCTATATTATTGATTATTATAGGGTTTATCACGATTATTGCTTTGGCAATCAACCGGCGCGCCCTGATTGTATCCTCTTTGGGATATGCCGCCTTTGCTTTAGGTTTTCTGATAAAAGATACGGGCCTGGGTATTGGCTCGATCATTACGGTGACCTTGATAGTGCTCGGCGGTATGATCGTATTTCTTGGCGCTGGTTGGCATAAGGGTCGGGATATATTACTAAAATTTTTACCGGGTTGGAAAGTCTTCCCGCCCCCCTATAACCCTGATTTCAAACCTTGATAAGTGCGATTTGAGGGACTGGAATTACATAGTGCAAAACCCTTGATATTTTACCTTAAATACCTAGTTACACCTTATGACTGACTTTTCTCCCCGCGAAATTGTTTCCGAGCTCGATCGGCATATTGTGGCGCAATCAGATGCGAAACGGGCTGTGGCGATAGCGCTTCGAAATCGCTGGAGGCGCCGGCGTGTGCCGGAGGACTTAAGGCCGGAAATTACCCCGAAAAACATTCTGATGATCGGGCCGACCGGCGTTGGGAAAACCGAAATTTCCAGACGCTTGGCAAAACTGGCAAATGCGCCCTTTATTAAGGTTGAAGCCACTAAATTCACGGAAGTGGGCTATGTCGGACGTGATGTGGAGCAAATCATTCGGGATTTGATCGAGGCCGCGATATCAAATGTGCGCGAAACCAAACGCGACCAGGTGCGCGCGAAAGCCGAGCTTGCCGCAGAAAAACGTATTCTTGACGCGCTGGTCGGCGCGACTGCGGGTGAGGCGACGCGCGATAAATTTCGCAAGAAACTTATTGCTGGAGAGCTGGATGATACAGAGGTTGATCTTGAGCTTTCTGACACAGCGTCGCCCTTTCAGGGGTTCGAAATTCCGGGTCAACCCGGAGCCAGTATGGGCATGATGGATATAGGCTCTCTGTTTAAAGGGCAGGGCCGGACTAAAAAAGTTACCTTGAAAATAGGCGATGCTCACGGACCATTACTTGCCGAGGAGGCGGATAAACTTATTGATGAAGACAATATTACACGTGAGGCTTTGGATAAGGCCGAAAATGACGGTATTGTTTTTCTAGATGAAATCGACAAAATTTCAGCGCGCTCAGATGCGCGCGGTGGTCAGGTGTCGCGCGAAGGTGTGCAACGCGACCTTCTCCCTCTTATAGAAGGTACAACGGTTTCGACCAAATATGGTCCTGTTAAAACCGATCATATCCTTTTTATTGCCTCTGGCGCGTTTCATGTGGCCAAACCGTCCGATTTATTGCCTGAACTACAAGGCCGCTTACCGATAAGAGTGGAATTACGGGCGCTGACAGAAGAGGATTTTGTGCGTATTTTGACAGAACCCGAAGCCAGCCTCATCAAACAATATAAGGCGCTCATGGAAACAGAGGGCGTGACTTTGACCTTCACAGATGATGGAATCGCAAAAATAGCGAAAATATCTGCGGATGTGAACGCGTCTATAGAGAATATAGGCGCGCGACGTCTGCATACGGTGATGGAGCGATTGCTGGATGATATTAGTTTTAGCGCGACAGATAAAAATGGTGAAGCCTTAGAAATTAACGCTAAATATGTTGAAGACCATGTTGGCAAATTGGCGCGTAATCAGGACCTGAGTAAGTTTATTTTATAATCAGGCCTATTTGACGTGGGGCTTGGTGAATTGGCATTGTCTTTGCATAGTTTACTTGATAGATAATGAGTGGGCAAAGGGGCGTATTCTTTGCATATTATAAGGTCCAATGACGGGGGCATAATGTCTGGACGACAATATTTTCTAGCCGAATTCCGGCTAAATAAGATAGGTCACATGACGCGCTTTTACGAGGCGGTGTTTCTAATGTGCTGTTTTTGCATGTGTTTTTTGGCTTTTGCGCCGCAAGTCCATGCCCAATCCCTTGAAACGTCCCGGGCCTTCCCATCCAATATAAAAGCGCAAGACGTTTATCAAAACCCTGATGATCATGCGCTGAATCTGGAATTTGCCAAACAGCAAGTGCGTAAGGGCGAGATGCTAACCGCCGCCGCAGCCCTTGAACGTATGTTATATGCCAATCCAAATTGGCACTCCGCCAGATTGTTTTACGCCCATATATTATATCGTCTTGATGACCAGAAAGCGGCCTTGCGCGAACTTGATCTTTTAAAACGACAGAATTTGAATGATTATCAAGAAGAAACAATGGAGCGCTATAAGGTTAAGTTTCAAACCCCACCGGGACGTTTATATCCAACCGCTCAGGACACAAATGACGGGACAAGCACGCTTTCCGCACAATATAAATCCGCCTATACGCGCTCGAGTGCAACCGGATCGGCTCATGATGCCTCGGACCCGATTAAGGCGCAGGTTACTGTCGGCGGGGCCTTAGATAGTAATGCGGGCAATAAGCTCACTGAGGCGGTGTTCGGATTTAATGATCTGGGCGATGTGTCCGGGGTTTTTAGCGGGCGCGTAAAGGCAACCCATCAGCTAGCAGAAAAAAACGATTTGGTTTTACGCGCGGAATTAAGCGGGCAGATACAAAGCCATCAGACTTTTCGAGAGGCCGATTATTCTGCGGTAGATGCGCGTTTGGGCGTGTCGTTTAAATCTGGAGATACGTCGCGTGTCTTTGTCGATAGTAAGTTTCGCCGGTTAAATGTGAGCGGTGAGTCCTACCTAACCCAAATTGGTCCGCAGGTAACGGCCACGCGGCAAAATAGTCCGACACGGCGGGTCTCCGTTAGTGTTTCCGGTGAATATCAGGATTATGAAAACCTAACTCAAGCCCCATTGGAAGATTTGCGCGATGGTGTGAAATTACAAGTCAATGGCGGAATTTTACAAAAAATTGAGCAAAAACATACACTTGGTGTTAGTTTAGGGTATGAGGTTAAGACCGCCAACCTCGATGCCTTCGCCTATAATGGGCCGAAAGCGAGTGTGCAAATCATCTCGGATGTGGCCGACCGTTGGAAATTCAAAGGACGTGCGTCTTGGAGACATTTGGATTATGATGGCCGTCTAACAGGTTTTGGATCTGACCGGAAAGACAATCGATTATCGGGACGTCTTGCGATGGCCTATCAATTTAATACGGGGTTTGCATCGGAAAAAAACCAGATCGGAATTGAGGCTGGCCTCAATTACAACTTGCGGGCTTCAAATATAGATTCCAATGATTTTGAGAATTTCGGGACAGATGTAAGGGTGATTTTTGATTTCTAGCCCTGTTCAATTCGGCCTAACGCTAGATTATGGAGAAGAGAGAACTTATGCTAAATAAATACGCGCAAAATATGCGGCACCATATGGTCGTCATGGGTTTTGGCCTCGTAAGCGGGGCTTTGTCTTTTGGTACCCTTTCGATGGCAGATGTTGGCGAGGCCCCGGAAGTGGGCCGAAATGCGGCCGTGAAGGGCGAAGTCAAGATCAAAAGTGTCGAAGAAGATGTTGCCCGTCAAGCCGTTGTAAAAGAACCTGTTTTTCTTGGAGACCGCGTCAATTCCAGAATTGGAGCGAGTTTGCAGGTTTTATTGAAGGATAATTCGACTTTCACCGTTGGACCGCAATGCGACATGGTGATTGACAAATTCGTTTATGACCCCAATCAAAACACAAATACGCTCTCTGCAAAGGTCAAAAAGGGCATGTTTCGTTTTACATCGGGGAATATTTCAAAAACAAACCCTGATAAGATCACCGTGGAAACCCCGACGGCGACAATGGGGATACGCGGGACTATGGTAGAAGTTCTTGTGGGTCCCGAAGCCTTTTTATGCGCGGAAAAAGAGGGCCTTTTATCTGACAAAATCACCATGAATCATGCCGGAGCCACATTAATTATCCTGCGCGGGCCAGGCGAGAACAATACGTCGGCGAACCGTAATGGCGAGGTTGAGGTTACCTCTGCGGGTCAAGTGGTGAAGTTAACGGAAAGCGGTACAGGTGTATTGGTATCTAATGGAGATCAGAAACCTTCTGAGCCCTTTGTCGTATCCGATTCCTTGTTTAATTATTTTTCCAGACGGTTGCGGACCAAACCTATCGGAAAAGAGAATTTCAGACCTTTTATCATTGATGAGAGTCTATTTACCCCCATACCGCAAGACGGGCTTGACGGGGAATTGCTTACGCCCTTTGAGTCGGTTGACGAAACGGACTGGCCGTCCCAGCTGATTGATGGCTTAGGGGGCGATAATTAGTCATTAGGTGCATTTAGCCGCCTATTTTGCATTGGCGGGCTCAAAAACGGGGTAGATATTGGCGGTTAAAACAAATTCGCGGAAGTGGTTTACGATTTCGGGCATTGGGATTCTCATCACGCTTCTGTTTTTTTTGGCCTATGTGATAAAACCTAAGTTTATTGAACAACTTAGCGACCTTTATTTCGATCTGATGCAGCGCCAATATTCGCGCGAATATTATCCGGATGTGCCGGTTCGTATTATCGATATAGATGATGAGAGCATTTTACGCACAGGCCAATGGCCCTGGCCGCGCACGCAAATGGCAGAGCTTAACCGGCGTCTGGGAGAGGCGGGCGCGGCTGTCGTCGCTTATGATATTGTATTTTCAGAAGGGGACCGCACATCGCCCGAAAATATGATCCGTGTTTTACAAGAAAACCCGGCAGCAAAGGGCAAATTTGACAATATTTCATCCTTAATATCCCATGATAGTATTTTTGCTGAAAGTTTCGACCACACAAATATTGTGACGGGATTTTTTCTACTTAATAAACCAACACCCACCCAACCTCAGAGCCCGCACGGCTTCGCCTTTAGTGGTACAAGTCCGCAAGCCCGTATAAATAATTATGCCGGGGCCTTGCATGCGCTTCCCATTTTGGAAAAAAGGGCGGCTGGGGTCGGTCATGCGAGTTTTGTACCGGACAGGGACGGCGTTATTCGCCGCGCCCCTCTTTTGGGTCGCATTGGGGAGCGTTTGTTCCCGTCTTTGTCAATGGAAGCCCTGCGCGTAGCGCAAGGGGCCAATAATTTTGTCCTTAAAAGTGCCAATGCCTCGGGTGAATTGGGCGATAAAAGCCTGGAACACCCGGAAATGGCCAGTCTGAAAGTTGGTGCTTTTGAGATACCCACAACGCCCAATGGAGATATGGTTATTCATTTTACGCAACCGCATCCCGAACGCTATATTCCGGCTTGGAAAATATTTTCCGACGCTCCTGAAGATCAAGACTGGCAAGAAAAGATAGAGGGCCATATTGTTTTTATCGGGACAGGGGCGGAAGGTTTAAAGGATTTGCGGGCGACACCTATTCGCGGTGGGGAACCGGGCGTTTTGGTTCATGCCCAGATTGTCGAACAAATATTGGGAGATCAATTTCTTTACCGACCCTATTGGGCCCGCACTATCGAAATGTTGGGCGTGGTCGGATTAGGGTTTATTCTGGCGGTTTTGCTCCCGCGGCTAACGGCGGTTCGGGGCGTGATCCTGATTTTGATAATGATTAATATTATTGGGGCGGCCTCGATATATGCCTTTACCAATTATTCTTATATTTTGGACCCGGTTTATCCGCTTTTGGCCGTAACAAGCCTTTATGTGATTTCGACCTTGGCATCATTCTATATGACGGAGAATGAACGCTCGCGGATTAGAAATGCCTTTTCCATGTATCTCTCGCCGACCATGGTAAAACGTGTCAGCGAGGACCCAGGCTTACTCAGTCTTGGCGGTGAGGAGCGAGACCTTACGGTCATGTTCGTTGATGTGAGAAGTTTTTCAAAAATTTCGGAATCAATGCGCCCGCAAGATATAACACTTTTCCTCAATAAATTTCTCACCCCGATGACGGATATTATTCAAGAGATGGACGGCACAATTGATAAATATATCGGGGATGCGATTGTGGCTTTCTGGAATGCCCCGCTTGATGATGACGATCATCAAAGAAAAGCAGCGCAGACTATTTTGAAAATGCAGTCCAGCCTCGCGGATTTGAATGCTGAATATAGTAATCAGAATGAGTTTAAATGGCCTGATACGGTTAAAATGGGCCTTGGGGTCAATACGGGCATATGTTGTGTCGGTAATCTGGGGTCTGAACAGCGCTTTTCCTATTCTATGATCGGGGATGCCGCCAATTTGGCGTCGCGTATTGAAGGGCTTACCAAGCAATATGGTGTCTCTAATTTGGTCGGACATGCAACGGTTCAATCTTCACAGGATTTTGCCTATATTGAAGCCGATTATGTTGAGGTTGTCGGGCGGGTTAATCCTGAGCGCATTTATATTCTCATAGGGGATGAGGAGACAGCCCAAAGGTCTGATTTTGCAGCGTTCTCCAAGCAACACGCAACCTTTATCGAGGCTTACCGGACCCAAAAATGGGATGAGGCTTTATCACTGGCCAAGACATTGGAAGAAAAGGCGAAAGCCTATGATGTTCCGCTTTATTATAAAATTATGTCAGAGCGGATTAACACTTTTAAACCGAACCCCCCGCCTGCGGATTGGGACGGGGTTTTCAAAGCTACAGAAAAATAAACTCCCGAATAGGTCTTAAAAATAGACCCAATTAAGCTTTATCAGAGGCTAGTAAACGGCTCCGTCTACCGGGCCTAGGGGGAGGGGTAGATCGGTTTCAGAAAGCGCGAACCTACGCAGATCAATTTCCAGATTACGGCTTAGGAAGTCTGTTGGCACGACATTGCGGTTATTTGACCAAGGGTGATCCATATAATCGCCAATGCCTTCTATCATTGAAAAAATCCACCCAATGAGGACAACAAGCGGTATGGCATAATAGCCTGAGTTCTCATCCGCAGGTAATGACAAGGATAGCAAAACAACCAATAGCCAGACAAAAACATCTGTGAAATAGGTATAATGGGTAGGAAATGGTGTATTTTTAAGGGCCTCACATTCCGTTTGCGCGTTTGTGTAAGTTCGCATAATGGCAACCACCTCGAAATGTTCGCCGTCGAGAAACTGATTTTCGGCGGCAGCGCGCCGAAAATCCTTTTCCTGATTATATAATAGTTTCAAGGCGGGATTATGCACGTTTCTTAATTGTGTGATTTCGTCCGGCTCCAGTAATTCCTCAATATTTTCGATGTCAAACGGGTCGAGGTCTTTAAGTTGGTAGCCTAACATCCAAGTATAGGCGATGGTCCGCCTAATCATGCGCGGCATTATCAAGCTGGCTGTTTGTGAATCTGCACCCGTCTGGAGGTTTTCATAACGTTCATGCACCCGGGCTAATATCAAACCGAAATTACGGCCATTTGCGATCAGAGTACCAAATTGGTTGCGCCCTTTAAACCAGCGGTCATAGGCAGAATTTGTACGAAAGCCTAGAAATATGGAAATGGCCGTGCCCAGAACCAAGGGCGTCGTTATACCGATGGAAAATTGTTTGAGATTAAAATATTGAATTGGAACAATGATGGCGCTGGTTAGAATGGTCATGGTTAAAATTCGGCGCCAGATGATTTTAACCACCCGAATTGGACTTATATGACTTTCGACAATCATGCGCGTACACCCCTGTAAGCTCTCTAAAGCAGAGCGTATTTAAATAAAAACGCTCTAACTGTCAAAGTGTCTTAAGCTTTCAATGTGTTTCTTTCAATGGCAAATCCATAGTGAGTTTGACAACAAAGGCATGTTTTTCATTATAGCTGATAATGGGTCGCCCCTCTGGTGACATGCCGTGGTGGGTCGTGAGTCCCTCACCGTCCCATTCATGCAGGCAGTATCCGGCATCGGCATCAACGATCAGGACTCGGTCATCAGGAACATCGGGATCAATAGGGGCAAGATCTAATTTGACTTGCGGAGCGACCGCGCGCGAAACCGAAACATTTGTACCTGCAAAGCCTTTTGAAATGGAACGGTGAATATGCCCGCAAATAATTTGGACCACATTGTCATGATCTTTTACGACCTTATTTAAGCGTTGTACCCATCCGTCCTCCGCACTGGCCGTCATCCAGCCAATTCCAGTTTTGATAGGGGGATGATGCATGGCAATTAAGGTGGGCCGCTCGGGCTGTTCTTCAAGCCGTTCTCGCAACCATTTGGCGCGGCGCGCACAAAAAGCGCCGCCATGCCGTCCTGGCTTTAAGCTGTCCAAGACGATAATCCGTACAGGATAGTCTTCGATTACATATTGCAAAAAGCCATTATTGAAATTTTTATCTGAAAAAACCTCTTTAAAGGCCGGGCGATTATCGTGATTACCAAGCGCAAAAAAATAAGGAATTTTGAGCGGGGCTAAGGTGTTCTTTAGTTTTTCATAGGCCCAGTTTTTCCCGCTTTCCACGAGATCGCCCGTAATCATTATGATGTCAGGCTGGCGCTGCATTTTGGTGAGTTCCAAGAGAACATTATTCAAACGGGCCGTATTCTTACACGGCTCGAGTTCGCCATCAAATCCAATATGGAGGTCTGTTATTTGTGCGATCAGCATAAGAAGCCTGAATTATTTTAAGCCCACTATACACGAAAATACTAACGAGAAATAACTTTTTGCATATCAAGCGAGTTGCATAATAAGCTAGCGTGTTGCTTTTACGGCTAGGCGGAGCAGGAGGCTCCGCCAAGGACGCAAAACTTGGCACAATGAGGATGGTTTAGCGCGACAGGGGTAAGCGATTCTTTGAGGGTCTTGCCCATTTCAAATTGCGGGTCGTCCCACAATAGCGTACAGGCCAACACGCTCGCGCGCTCATCGCCTTTACGCCGGACAACCATGCGCGAACTGGAGCACATCATGCTGTCAGGATGGACATCCAGAATACCCCAACATGCGACTGAAATTTCCGGCACATCAATGTTTTCGTCCATTTCAGGAAATAAGATCGTGGCCGCCATATCATAGGCATCAATATTCCAACCCTGTTGGCGAATTAAGGTGGCATAACCGTCCCGCGCGTCTTTTTCAGATTCGGAAAACATCGCCCGGCCTGCAATATTAAGCGCAAAACCGTTCTCAGTCAGCCAATCTAGACCTTTTAAAGCAATATCAAAACTGCCTTCGCCGCGTTCTTGATCATGGCCCTCAGCGGTAAAGTGATCCAGACTGACCCTCAGGGTCAGTTTTCCCGGAAAGCGTGTGTTTAAATCCAGCAGGCCTTTTTGGACGCGAGGGCGCATCATGGGCTTCATGGCATTTGTCAGCATTAAGAGGGTATGGCCGCGTTCTAACGCCATCTCGCCTAGCTTGATCATATAGGGATTTAGGTAAGGTTCGCCGCCGGTAAAAGCGATCTCGATGGGGCCCATATCCATGTCGTCAATTTCGTCCAGATAAGGCTTCATATCTTCTGGTGTGAGATAGACAAAGTGATCGGCGGTCGGACTGCTTTTGATATAGCAGTTTTCACATTCAATATTGCATTGGCTGCCAGAACAAAACCAGAGGGTATTGAGCTTTTTGAAAAAGACAGAGGCCCGTTTTTCGCCTTTGGCGGTTATACGGGGGTCTTGAAACTTTTTAGGGTCAATTGGTGCGTTCATGTCAAAGCTTTTAGCAAATTTTGAGCGTCTGTCACATAGTTTTACCCTGATGTCACATAATGTATTCAACACGAAAATGTGAAGGACAGGCTTTGGGGTAGACTTTCATCTCGGGAGATCGGGTTTAAGCCATAGAAAATTTTGCGGCAATTACGGCCATAAGGTCTGCCTGTCAGAGACAGGCCGCCTTATGGTAGTACCGGTTTTGCCTAGCGAAGGGCTAGAAAAATATTGGCGCCGTCGCGCTCGACGGTCAAGGCAAAGGGTCCTTTTTTGCCGTCAATGGCGGCTTCGAATTCAGCTAAAGAGGCAATATCTTTTCGGTTTACCGCGCGGACAATATCACCCTTGCGCAGGCCGGACCTAAAGGCTTTTGATCCGGATTTAACCTTGGCGACATAGATGCCATCATCGCCGCCGCGCGGGTTGAGGTCTTCAGGAATAGCGGTCAGCTCCGCCCCAGAAAAACTTTCCAAGGCGGGGATGTCCTCGGCGACGCTTTCATCAAGAACTTCGCGTTCCTCTTCAAATTCTTCAACAGAAATCCGTGCTGTGCGCTTCTTGCCCTCTCTAATGTAGACAATATCCGTGCGGGTTCCGGGCTCGACTAATCCGACAGCATTTCGAATGTCAGACGCATCCAGTATATCTTCGCCGTTAAAGCCGACAATGATATCGCCTTCTTGAATTCCGGCTTTATCTGCCGGGCTGTCTTCCGTGACATTACTCACCAAGGCACCTTCACTGGTAGACAGATTAAGAGCTTCCTTAAGATCACTTGGAATGTTCTGAATGGCGACGCCAATACGTCCGCGCTTGACCTCACCATATTCGATGAGCTGTTTCATTACCCCATTAATCATCTTAACCGGTACAGCAAACCCGATACCCTGATTGCCGCCCGTGCGTGAAATAATGGCTGTATTCATCCCGATAAGCTCCCCCTTGGAGTTTACCAAAGCCCCGCCGGAATTACCCGGATTGATTGAGGCATCGGTTTGAATGAAATCGGCATAATTTCCGCCGCGTGCCGTATCGCGGCCCAGTGCGCTGACAATACCCGACGTTACAGTCGAGCTAAGACCGAAGGGATTGCCCACGGCAATGACATAGTCGCCTACTTTCGTATTTCCGCTTTTGGCAAAATCCAAATCGCTCAGACGGGCGGCTTTAATTTGCAAGACGGCAACATCGGTTTTTTCATCACTGCCGATGAGTTCGGCTTCGATTTCTCTGCGATCTTCCAATGTGACGTAAATTTCGTCAGCGCCGTTAATGACATGATGATTGGTGATAATATAGCCCTTGCTTGCATCGACTATAACGCCGGAGCCAATACCGCGCCGGGTACGGTCTTGCGGAGCGGGTATGCGCCCGCCAAAAAAGCGCTCGAAAAGTTCGGATTGTTGTTCAGAGAGATCATCTCGGGCTTTTGATGTTGCCGCAACTTCAATACTTACCACGGCGGGTGTTACTGTCTCCAGCAAGGGGGCCATGGTCAAAAGTCCGCGGTTATCAACGGTGAGGGCTTGTGATTGCCCTATAGGGGCAAAGCGGGACTGCGCGCTTGCCGGAGTGGCATTATGCAGCGCCGGCAGGGCTAAAAGGGCCAAGCTTGCACCCAATAAAAGAGGTTTGGTGAAACGGATTTTTAAAGCGGATGGCATGCGCATGAAAACTCCTGAAGTTTTTGCAGATATTATTATTACAGAGAACATGTATGCCATTTGGGTGCGCATTCAAGCCCAGACATCAGAATCTGTCAGATATTTAATTCAAGGTGACACCTCACAAAACGGCCTTTATCGGAAGGTCGTGGATTAGAAATCCGTTTCACGTATAAGCACACGGGCAATATTTTTCCACACGGCCATAGCCGGGCTTTGCGCCTTGGCATCCAGAAAAGCCGTGCCCCGATGGAACCGGGTAAAGGCGGGGCAATCCTCGCACTGAATGCGTACTTTCAAGATCGGTTTTTGCGGACTCAGTGTGCCGTCAGGATTATCCACGACTCCAAGCCGCCCGCCATGATAGGATGTGATTTCGCGGATTTTTATTTGCGAAAGGGAGGTCGGCGAAATCTTGTCTATATGGCCTTCTATACCGGATTGGTAAGGTTCGTCAGAGATGAATTTTACCTTCGCGTTTTTTTGCAAACGCAGGGCACTATTTTCTCCGGGAAAAGCGATAATTTCATAATCTGTGGGATTTATGATACGGGCGAGCCGAGAGGTGTTTTGGACGAAGCGACCTTTGTGAAGGCGCGACATCACATCAGACACATATCCGTCATGGGGGGCCAGAATGACCAGATCGGAGATGAGATTATTGAGGCCTTTGTGAACCGCGATTTCAGCCTGTTTATCGGCATCGAGTAAATGGCCCGCGCGGCGTTCAATCAAGCTGGCCGTGCGTCTGTCGATCTGAGCATCAATGAGCGCAAGACGCCTGCGGCTTTGTTCGCGTTCATGTAAAACGGTTTCCGAGCTTAGCGTAAAAAGCGGGTCTCCTTTGCGGACTGTATCGCCCGATTTTACATAAATCCTGTCGATATAACCTGCACTGGCAGGATAGATTTCCGTGTGCTGGACAGGTTGCAATAAGGCCGGTGCCGCAATGCGGCCTTGCCACGGCCAGAAGAGTATGGCCAATAAGATAAGTCCGGCGGAGAGTGTCAAACGCCCGCGGCGGGTTGAAAGAATAGTCATACGAAAGCTCCACCAATTTTTCATCTCCCGCCAGATAGGCAGGACGATGAACCATAAAATTTCAACTGTAAAAAGCACAATCCCGATCGCTTTTGGGAAAAGATGATGTACGAGAATAGCAATCCCGATAAAGAGAAAAAAGCGGTAAACCCATGTTGTATAGGCATAGGCGCATAAGCCCTTTTCCCTTACGGGCGAAGTATCAAAAGGTTTGGGTGCGCCCAGATCAAACAGGACTTCCCGCATTTTCCAACGCCCCATATCAAAGCCGTGTTTTTGCAAGTTCTGAACGTTGAAAAAATCGCCTAACAGGTAATATCCGTCAAAGCGCATACAGGGGTTCAAATTTACGATCAGGCTTAACGTCCAACTGGCTGTTGCGATGAAAAAGGCCATGCTGCGGGCTGGTCCGTCCGGTAAGAAACTCCAGAGAAAAATTGCAAGGCAGGCAATGCCTAATTCCACTATCATGCCCCCACCATCAATAAGCAGGCGCTTGCGGCGTTCAGTTAAGCGCCAAGCATCGGTCGTATCCGTATAAAGCACGGGAAACATCACCAGAAAGGCAATGCCGATTATCGGTACACGTGCGCCAAAATGATGGGCGGTAAAAGCATGTCCTAATTCATGAAGAGATTTAAGAATTACGAGGGTGATCCCGTAAAAGATAAACCCTTCAAAGGTAAAAAAGTGCCAGAATGTTGTGAGAAATTGATCCCATTGCCGGGACGTGAAATATAAACCGATGAGGCCCAAAACACCAATAACCATCCAGGTTAGCGGGTTAAACATCCAGCGTAAGCTCGGGGCAAAAGCGTTGAGAAATTTTGTCGGTTTAACCAGAGGAATACGAAAATATAAATATTTATGTAAAATGGTCTCGTACCAAGGCCGGCGCATAGCGGCCTCGCGCTTGGCGAATGTCTCGCTATCATTTTGGGGCGGATGGACAGACAGGTTTTGCGTTAAGATGAAGCTTGTCATCTCCTCAATATCATCGGATGTGATGATAGTCTCAGGATAGGTTTGACGGCTTTTTTCAAGCAGCGTTTCGAGCGGGTTTTCACTATTTTGGGGAAGGTCTGTCCAGAGCTTTAAAAGCTTTAGCGCTTTTTCATTTAACATGTGAAAGGCGTTTCTCACCGGATCAAACAACATATATTGCTTGGTGCCATCTACTGCCATACGTGCAGGGAGAAGCTCAAGTTCTTGGCGTAATTGCGGAAGGGCGGTGGCGGTCATAATCTATGCGTATAAAGGGGTTAAAAACCGGAAAGTTGTCGAAGGGCCGTTACGGGCTGCCTTAAGAGCCAAAAGGCCAGCGGAGCGTCTTGTCCGTATAGTTTTGCGACGCCGCGTGCGCCGATACGCGGAAGATTCTTTTGATCGTCAAGCGTAGCGAAAGCGGTAAAAGCCAGCTCCCCGCCGGCTTGTTCCTGAGCGTAGAAACTCGCGCTTTCCAATGTCGCCTCAACGGGATTAACCGGATCGGCATCTAAAAAGAGCCGCACACGCATACCCTGACGCAATCTCTCCCCAGAAGGAAGAGGGGCTTGGATCCGCAGGACTATGCGTGTGGGTTCAGCGATCTCAATGATCGCCTCTCCGGTTGAGACAGGCCGCCCTGTCCAATCTTTAGGGTCTGAATAAATCGCCAGACCGTCATGCGGTGCGATAAGTTCTGTTTTAAGGAGTTGGTCTTTGGCAAAGCTCTCACGGGCTTGTGCAAGCGCTTTTTCGGCTTTGGCAATCGCGATCTCCTTTTTGGCCTCCACATTGATGAAAGCGGATAAGGCGGCCTGTTTTAACCGCGCATCGGCCACGGATTTTTCTTCGCCGGCCAAGGCATATTCATTGCGAAAGCGTGTGTCGTTTAGCCGTGCTAAAACGGTCCCGGCCTTCACAAAACTATTGGGCGGAATTAATATGTCGTCGATCACACCGTCAAAAGGGGCGGTGACCATAAAGGGTTTATCAGCGACTATTTCCGCAGGTGCCAGATCCGTCATGGGAACAGGAATGCAACCAATCAGGCAAATCAGGGCTAAAGACCCGATTTGCAGACACTTTTTTCTGCGGGATGAACGTGGTTTGTTTTTACCATGTCTGGCGGCCCAATTGGCCCCGAAGCTTTGCCCGAGACGATCCAAAATTAGCCTATCGCTCTCAGAGAAAGGCGTATCGCGGGTAAATAAGAGACCACCGGTTTTCGGTTCCGGCGAGAAGGGGGCAAAATAGGCTTCTGAAAAAGGGTAGTCGAAATCGGCTTTAGGTGGATGGGTCACCGCCTTTTTCCCGGAAGGGTTTTGAGCGGGGTCTTTGGCTGGCGCGTTAGAAAACGAAAAGGCCAGCGCATTATCTAGAGCCCCTTTATGGGTGAGGCGGTTTAAATAGGCTGTAATCCATTGTGCAAATGGTGTGGTTTTATCAAAGGTGGACTGACTGGAAATAGCCGCAATAGAGACAGATTTGCCATTACGGTTTATCCATAAGATATGTCCAAGGGGCAAAAGGCTACGGGGACGATTGACGGCTATATGTTTAAGCGAGAGCCGGTCGGGTGTCCTTAGGGCTTCGCTTTCAATAGCGATGAGTTTTTGTAAGGGCGAGGCGGCCGTTTTGGGAGGCTGCATAGGCTCTTTTGCTTTTTTATCCTCAGGCGTTATCTTCTTTGCGGTCCTTGATTTTACCCTGTTTTGATTAAGTGCTTTAACAGATGCGCTGTCTTGATTTTTAATGGGTCTGAGGCTTGGTGCGGTTTTCCTATGCGGGTTTAGCTGCGTTGACATGATATTAATCTTCGAGCTCAACGGGTGCAAAATGCGCGACGCCGCTCATCCCGGCAAGGGCCTTTTTCGGATGGGTTTTGGGAATGCCGGTAATTTCAATTGTCTGGCTCACGGGATCAACAAAAGCCCCGATGCGGGTAATTTTTGCGGAAAATTTCGTAGCCGTTTCGTCGACAGCAAAAGTAAAGCTCTGGTTTTTTTCTAACCAGCGCATCCACCGTGAAGGCGCAATGATTGACACTTCTAGCGCTCCGGCTTTGGAAATAGAATAAAGCGGCGCTCCCGCTTGGGGTGTTTCATAAGCTGAGGATTGGCGTTCCAGCACATAGCCATTATAGGGGGCGTAAATTTCGCACGCTTTCAAGGCTGCTTTCAGAGCCTCTCTTTCGGCACGGGCCTGCAGCATTTCAGAGCGCGAAATATCAAGGTCCAGACTGCCTGCCGCGCCTGCCAATTGCAGCTCGCGGGTATTTTCATATTGCAGAGATAGGGTTTCATGGCCGCGCGTTAAAGCTTCGAGTTGGGCTTTTTCCTGCTTACAATCAAATTGTGCCAACAAGGCCCCTTTTTTAAAATAGCTGCCGGGCTTGTAAGGAACCTTCAAAAGTCGGCCTGACATGCCAGCCGCGATTTCGGCTTGTTGAGCGGAGCGCAAGACGCCGCGTGCGGAAGTGTCTAAATCCTCTTCTATATCTTGATCTGTTTTATCGGTCTGGGATGTGTGCCCATGCTGCGCTATAGACGCTGCTGCAATCAGTTTGATATCGCCGTCATCAGCGCTGACCGAGGTTGAGTATAACAGGCTAAGGCCTGTAATAAGCCCGCTTAACAGCTTGGGGGAAAGACTGGAATCGTCCGTGGATTTGCCAAGACTTAATCGGTCTAACGGTCTGATCTTATGTTTTCGATTTGTCATATGGTTCTGTCCCACTTAGCTTATAATTTCTATTATAAATTGCATAATTTATTTAAAATAGAATTAAGTGGAACACGTTTAGATAGAAATTTTACTGTAATTATAGAGTATAAGGTCAAATAACAACTTATAAGGAAATAATTTATCCTGATTTAAGAAAAGATTCACGATTTTCCCATAAAACACAACTTAAAGAAGAATAACAAAATCTTTAGGAGAGTGGCAATGAGAAAATTAATTTTAACAGGACTGGCAGGTATCGCCCTGACTGGATGTCAAACAACCCCGGATGCGCTGAGTTCGCAAGATATTGCTATGAATGCTGATTATCTGCGCGCTCAGGTCACATCAGGACAAGAAGCGGTCGCCCAGCCCATATCTTTATATGAAGCTATGGCGCGTGCGCTGAAATATAATCTGGATCACCGCGTGGCCATGATGGAGCTTGATCTCGCTCAGAAAGATTATGACCTTTCAAGTTATAAACACTTACCGCGTATTGTTGCGAGCGGTGGATATTATGGGCGTGATAATGAAGCGGGTGCGTCTAGCATATCCTTACTCTCCGGCCAGGAATCACTGGAGCCGTCTACTTCGACGGAAAGAAGTTTTCTATCCGGCGACTTAACCGCGTCTTGGAATATACTGGACTTTGGATTGTCGAAAATCCGTAGCGAGCAATTAGGCGATGAAGTTCTGATATATGAAGAGCGCAAACGCAAAGCTATTATCCAAATCATGGAAGATGTTCATAGCGCCTATTGGCGCGCTGTGAGTGCTGAAAAACTAGGCCAGCGTCTCTCCCAATTGGAATCGGATGTTAGAACCGCCTTTGATAATTCCCGCCAGCTTTATAGTGCGCGCCGGACGGCCCCTATGCCGGCCTTGTCTTACCAAAGAGAGCTTAATGATATTCAAGCGCAGGCTCAACGCCTTCAACGCGAGCTTGCCTTGGCGAAAATGGAACTCTCCGCGTTAATGGGATTAACGGCCGACGTGTCTTTTACCCTTAAAACACCGTCAATCACGCCGCGTCCTGCCCGTCTGGCGCAAGATATATCAAATATGATGGATGTGGCCTTACGTCAGAGACCGGAAATAAGAGAAGCGGCCTATTCGGTTAGAATTAGCGATGCTGAAATGCGCGCAGCGGTCCTAGAGGCCTTCCCGAGCCTTGAGGGATTTGCTGGTGTAAACGGTAATACGAATAGTTTCCTGTTTAACAATGACTGGCTGACCTATGGTGCAAAAGCCAGTTGGAACCTAATTTCGGTTTTCGAGACGCCTGTGCGTAAGAAAAGAGCCAAGGCGGCAGCCGATCTGGAACGCCAGAAAGCTCTCGCAACAGCCATGGCGATTATGACACAAGTCAGTGTTTCGCGGGCCCGTTATGAAATGTTGACCCAAGAATATGATACGGCCAATCAGGGCACGCAGGTCCAAAGTGATATTCTTGCCCAGATAGAAACCCTTGCCAGATCCAATTCAACGTCTCGGCAGGCGCTTATTCGCGAACAAATGAACGCGTTAATGTCTGAATCCCGCCGAGATGCGCTTCATGCTGAACTGCAGGAAGCAATGGCAAATGTCTACACAGCAATGGGTTATGACCCTTTTGGTGTGGATATAAATGGGACGGAAGATATTGCCCAGATAGCCAGCCATCTCGAAGCGTTATGGGGCAGCCGCCAATTAAGTCCGGGTCTGTAATCAGACCTAATATTCGAACCTCTGAGACAGATTATTTGAATTTGAAAGATATTTATAAGTCACATAGATGCTGCGCATCTGACGGCCTTAATCTTCTTTCAAGTTCAAACATTCTGACTCTCTCAAAACAAAAAACGCTGCGGTCGTGGGCCGACGGTGAGCCGAAAAGGGAACGTGATGTTTAAGAAATTATCGCAGAAAAATCTAGAAGTTGAAATCCAATCCGCAGGAGAGGCTAGCACGGGTCGTAAACAGGACCTCCTCGCGAGTTCTGCATTTTCAGGCGGGGGCTTGGGCTTAAAAGCTCTAGAACCGCGTATTTTGCTTGATGCGGCGGCTGTCGTAACGGGTGCAGAAATGGCCGCTGAGACCCAGATGGCCGAGGACGTACAAGCAACAATAGAAGCGATAGACTTTTCGTCCGTGGAAAAGACGGATATCTCCAATTTGCTTATTTCTTCGGTTAATTCGCAGCCGATTTCAGAGGGTGATGCCTATGCGCTCGCCCCGCCGCAAAACGAGACTTTAAGCGCCTCAGATAAGACATTTGAGGCAATCGCGTCTCCCATTAAGGACTTTACGGGGAGCGATAGCCTTAGCGATGACGGGGCATATGAAATCCATGCAGGCGAAACGATAAATGTCGACCTTCGAGCCAATGATTTTACTCAGGGTGATTTGCAGGGGATTATTGATCCGGCAGCGCCCGATAGTCTTATTGCGTTAAACGCGAATGAACCCGTCCAGCTTACATCAGGTTTGGGCGTAGAACTTCTAGAGGACGGCACATTTAACGTCACTGGCCCGAATAACCCGACAGAACGTTTTGTCTCTTTTGATTATGTTGTTGAGACTGAAGACGGCACGCAAAGCCAAGCCACTGCTACATTTGACTGGCCAGTCGCTCCAACGATTGATCTAAATGTTGCTGATATGGATACGGCAAACAGAACTGTATTTTTTGATCCAACAGGGAGCCTCCCGGTGCGCTTAGCCAATGTGGACGCAATTGGTGATGATCTGGACGGTGAAGAAATTGTGAGCCTGACGCTTAACATCAGCGGTTTTACAGCGGCAAATCAGGAATCAATTTTAGTGTTAAACCCTGATGGTAGCACGAATGCAGCGTTCCCATTTCAGCCGACAGCTGGAGCTTTCCCGCAAAACTTTTTCTTCAATTCAACGAGTTATGATGCAACAGTTGATTCGATGAATGGGGTCTATTCTATTGTCCGAAATGATGGCTTAGCGATGTCATCGGAAGAAATAAATTCCCTTATTCGCGCCATTGCTTATGACAATAATGATAGCACTATCAGCACAAATCGTGAGATAAGCTTCACACTCAATGATGGTACATTGGATTCCAATGTGGCAGCAGCAACGGTCGTGTTTGATCCTGCGGATTTGCCTGTATTGGAGTCTCCAACGATTGACCTTGATTTTCAAGACAGCTCTACAATTGTCCCTGGGCAGGGTGACTTTACGTCTTTGAATTTCTCAAACATTTCAGATTTGGGTTTTGATGGTCAAACAGAAGAAGCTAATAATGGCGATGGTGAATTTGTGCGTTATTCAAATGTCGGAACAATCGATGGTCAGGCCATTGATGTGGTGGCGACTGTTGTTCGCTTTATTACCGACATGGAAGAATTCGTAAACGCAGCAGAGGAAGAAACAGGTCCTCTGTTCGATAACCCTGAAATTGGCAATACGGGTAGCGATGCACGGGTAACTTTGGGAACCGATAATGCCATTACAGGAAGTGATGATGAGCTGACTGTAGAAGTTCGATATTCAGTCGTTCAAAGCGGTACGGATATTCCTGTTGTTGGTAATTTTGCCGTGGTCATTGCAGACCTTGATGCGGGAGCTAATGGAACGGGGGAAGAGGTTGCCGTTCGGACGGATAGCATTGATAGCTTCATTATTGGTGAAGGAACCGGCACGGATGCAGCGCGTCTAGATGCGGACGGTGTAGATAGGAGGAATAGTGACATCGTAGTTAGAGATGCCCAAGAAATGTTAATTTTTACGGCTGGAGATGGTCCGGTAGATTTCTCAGACATAGAAATTCTGCGTTTTACGCCGCTTGATAATAATGGTAATAGTCAATCTCTGTCCCAAGCCAATTCTGTGCAACTTAATTTCACAAATACGTCCTCCTATTCAATTATCTTTCACCGTGACGGGCGCGCAGGTGGGTTTCTATTAAATGGCAATTTTGGTTCTAACGCATTTGATAGACCAGTCTCACTTGACACAAATGCAAGTTTTGAGAATATTTTCACTGAAGGCGACGACCCCATTGCCATTGCTGCGGATACGATTAATATTTCGGACGATTTTGGAGCAATTGATAGCGCAACAATTGTCATATCAAATCCGCAAACAGATGACCGAATTGCCGTAACAGGCACGCTACCCGCTGGCATTACCGCCACGGTAAATTCAGATAGCAGCATCACTTTAACGGGCGTTGCAACGCCTAATGCCTATGAACAGGCCATCCGCGCGATTACCTTTGAAAATACATCCGAAGAACCCAATGACGAGGTGACGCGTGAGATTGAGATAACGGTTACAGATAATACATCCCAGACCTCAAACACGGCTATTTCAAGCATTCAGGTTATTGATATACCCCCTGACACGGATAATGACGGCGTTACTGATGAAATCGATGTTGACGACGACAATGACGGCATTTTGGATGTTAATGAAAGAGACGTCATTCAGCCTGCAGGTGTTGATGCATATTTCACGGGTGAGTTTTCACTCTCTGTTGATGGAACACATGATAGGTCAGCGGTCGCTGGCGAAGATAATGACGTAACGATTGTTCGCCCTGACGGTGCGACTGTAGCGGCCGTTTACGTCGTGTCTTTTGATAATGCTGGCGGTACGACACCTGGTCCGGCTTCGGATGTTACGGTCGATGGAATCGCAGTAACTCTAGACCAAACTGAAATTAGCGGTATCAACATAAATCGCTGGGGTGATGTCACAGACCAACTTGGTGATCACATTGATGGTTTATCAGGGACAGATCTAACCCTGACATTATCAGAAGTTGATCCCAATGCATCAAGCGGAACAGCACTCGTCGTTGTTTGGAATGATGCGAGCGTTGCAAACAACCTTATTGCTCTACAATTTACGTCTCTTATAACAAGTCAGGGGTCAAATGTTTCGATACCCATAGGTGATTTTGATACGGCGGACCCCAATTTCCAGGTCACTCTGGGCCTTGGCATAAACCATAGTACGGGCTCCGTAGGTGAGACAAGTTCTGTTACGGTCAATAACACGTTGATTACGGCAACAGCGGGCGGCTTTGATGACGGACATACAAATGCTGGCGGCCAAGGCGCTGGAGGCCTCATTACAGTTGGGGGAACCGAAGATATTCCTGCGCCGAGCCTAACCAATACGGCTGCAGGTAGAGCCGCTGACCGCGAGGTCTATGATATTTCCGATGCCATAAGCAATGGCGACACGTCGATAGATATTTCTACGGCATCTGGGCATAATTTTGATTTTATTGGCCTTGTCTGGGTTCAAGCGACAGCCGTAGACCCGATCGCTTTTGACCGTGATGCTGATGGTGACGGCATTGCTGACCATCTCGATATCGATTCTGATAATGATGGTATTACTGATAACATTGAGGCCCAGACGACACTTGGTTATATCGCACCTGCAAATGCGGATGCTGACCAAGATGGATTGGATGATGCGTATGACGCTACGCCTACGGGACTTGCAGGCGCATTACTTGGCGCAGGGTCTATCGGCCTCACGCCCGTGGATACGGATGGTGACGGGGACGCCGATTTCGTCGATACAGATTCAGATAATGAAGGCGGAAGTGATACGGTTGAAGCTGGCCTGACGGGCACAGCGACAGGTCTATCGGACGCCACAACTGACATTGATGGCGATGGTCTCTTTGATGTGTTCGACGAACAAAACGGAACCCTCGTAGATGACGGATTTGACGTTAACGAGTCGATTGCGACAGGTGCGTTCGCGCTGCCTGATGTTGACGGCGACGCGGGCGGCGGCGTGCCCTTAACGCAGGACGTTGATTTCCGTGATGCTGAAATGATTGATACGGATGATGACGGCGTTATCGACTTTATTGACATCGACGATGATAATGACGGCATTTTGGATGTCTTGGAGGGATCTGAGGTTCTACCGACTTCTGGCCAGCTACTTTTTGATATGGTCGGCGACGGCGGCAGGGACCTTGGCTTGAACATAATTGATGGCGTCGGAAGCCCGACCGTTTCTGATGTTATTGCAAGTACAGAGGATTTGGTTGTTGGCTCAGGACTAACCGTTTTAATGATTGAGGATAATACGCGTAGGAATTCACTGTTCGAGCTCGACTTGGCGGATGCGAATGCTCTGACTTTTGCTGAGGCTTTTGATGCGGAGGATTTCATTGAGCTATCCTTTACGACCCAAGAAAGTTTGTCGTCTCTGCGGTTCTTATTCCACTCCTTTGTTGCAGAAGATGCCCAAGGGAGTAACCGCGGCGATTATCGTGTCACCTATTTAATTTCCGATGACGGCTTTCAGACACATGACATTTTAATTGATGACGAACAATTCCAACCTGGCACGGGTGGTGACTTTAATCCCCAATTTCCAGCATCTTTTGAGGAATATTCCCTTGACGCAAATACGCGCTATTCCGTCAGGGCTTATGTTTATGACGCCCAAAACGACATTGCGGGCGAGATAACATTTAATGACCAGTTCTTCCAATTTAATCAGGTTATTGAATTGGACTCTGACAATGACGGTATCATCAATCGCTTAGATATCGATTCTGATAATGACGGTATTACCGATAATATCGAGGCCCAAACAACCAATGGCTTTATCGCCCCTTCAGGTGTCGGCGGGACACCGGGCTTTACCGATGTCAACATGGACGGCCTCGATGATAATTTCGATGCTCGCACCGATCTTGATGTCGACTCAGCAGCTGCAACATCGATTGATGCCCTTATTACCCCCGTTGATACGGATGATGACGGTGATGCTGATTTCATTGATACGGATTCAGATGATGAAGGCGGTAATGATACGGTTGAAGCGGGTCTGACGGGCACGGCGACAGGTCTATCGAACGCCACAACTGACATTGATGGCGACGGTCTGTTTGATGTGTTCGATACGCAAAACGGTACCCTTGTGGATGACGGTTTCAACGTCAATGAGAGCATCGCCACAGGTGCGCTCGCATTGCCTGATGCAGATAATGACGCCAGCGGCGGTGTGCCGCTTGAGCAAGATGTTGATTTCCGTGACGTGCCTAACCCGCCTGTTTTAGATTTGAACTCGGGGGCCTCTGTAGCGGATACGGACCGCGGCTTTACCTCCGAATTTATAGCTGGCTCTAATGCGGTCTCAATCGTTGATCTCGACGCGGACGCGTTAGAAGGCGATCATGTGACGGGCTTTACCTTCTTGACGATTACCCCAACATCAGACGCGCCAGATGGCGCTGATGAAATCTTAAGCATTGCCGGCGTTGATATCCCGCTGAATGCCGATAGTGTGCAGTCTGGAATTACCATTCCCGGAACGTCTACAGCTGTAGATATTATTTTCCGTGACGGCGTTATTACAATTCGTGAGCAAAGCAACGGCGTTATTTCTAATGCAGATATGGACGCGCTTATTCGCAGCGTCACTTACCGCAATGAGGCGGCCAACCTTGATGATAGCGTCGCGCGGACATTTGATTTCCAAGTCGCACAATTTGATCCAGCCACATTTGTCATTGATTTTGAAGAATTAGAAGCGGGCACGCAAGCCACGGCGGAGCAAATAGGTTCAGACCCGTGGTGGGCACTTGCTAGTGCACTAAATGGTCAAATCCAAGACGCTGATAATGCTGGGCAATTTAACCAAACGCTTGCTGATAATGCAGACGGAACATTCTTGTTCCATAATACGGGCGGAGAGGTACCGAATGATCAACGCATTATTTTTGGACGCGATAATATCCCTGTTGAAGCCAATCAAGACTATACTATCAGTATTGACATCGGCCGCCAAAACACATCCCCTGCTGGACCTTTTGAAGTTCTGATTAATGACGTTTCAATTGGTGAAATTGATGTCAATAGTGGTCCAGTTGAAGATTGGCAAACACTCGTCTTTGAATTCAATCCCGGTGATGTAACTGTGGTTGACCTCCAACTTCGCAATACTTCGACAAATGGCATGGGTAACGATTTTGGAATTGATAATATTATCTTCCAACGTGACCCCTTAATCCTGTCAAATGTTGCGACAGCGACGGTTGATCTGGTTGCGCAGGTTGCACCTGTGGCCGAAGCTGATGAGTTTGAAATTCATGAAGACCCTGAAGGCGCTGAAATTGGCGTTATTACCAATGGAAACCTTTTCGCCGATAATGGCAATGGGGCGGATAGCGACGTTAACGGTGACACACTGTCTATCACGCAAATTAATGGTGTCGATATTACTGATGGGCAGCAAATTACGCTCGACTCGGGCGCGCTACTCACAATCCGCACGGACGGTACATTTGACTATGATCCAAATGGCGCCTTTGAGAATTTGACGACCGACGATACGGCTTCCGAGATTTTCACCTATACTCTATCAGATGGCACTGACGCCGATACTGATATGGCAATGGTCACGATCACCATTAATGGTGACAATGACGCGCCTATTATCGATCTGGATTTTGAGGGCGTAGATGATACGGACCCGAATTTTTCTCAAGGCTTTGTAGAAAATGATGATCCGCAAAATATTGTCGAAAATATATTGATTGACGACTTTAGTGAAGGGGATCTGGTACGCGCCGTACTCTCATTCGACGTTGTCGACTTTCCTGAAGGGGTCGTGGACAATCTGATTATTGGCGATGTAACCTTGCCTGTAAATGCCGATTTTGGCCCAGAGACTGTCACGGTTACATTTGCGGGAAATAATACCCAAGATAGTGAAAATGCAACCACGGCTGATTTTGTCTTCGAACTCACGGCTTCAACAGGGGAGCTGAGCATTACGCTGCCCGATGGAGGCACAATTTCCTCAGAGCTTTTGGCATTATTGATTGCCAATGCAGAGTTTGAAGCCTTGGACGAAAACCCTGATCTACATGAGTTTAACATCACAGTGCAGGTTTTTGACGAAGGCGGGCTAGCATCAAATGAAGCTTTAACAACACTTGTCGTTAGCGCCGTTAATGACGCGCCGCTCCCGGTAGTTTTGACTGAAACCGATCCGGCCTTTAACGGCACGGTGGTTGAGGCCGGTAGTGGGAACCAAGCCGAACCGATCTTGACCCTTACCCCTGAGAGTCGGTCTAATGTGGCTGATCTGACGGGAGATCAAGTGCGTGATGCGATTGCGAACGGGGACAGCGCGTCGGAGCTGGGTCTGATTTCTGTCGCTGAACTGCTTGCGCAGTTAAATATTACCGATGTTGAACAGTCCCAATTTGGCATTGGCGTGATTTTCGCAGATGAAAGCGGTGGGCGGTTCCAATATGTACGAACAGATTTGCCGGACCATGAATTCACGGATTTTGACCTTGATGATCCCAATAACGAAAACGCTCTACCTGTACCTGAAGGGCAAGCCCTTATTCTTTCTGCAGATAGCTATATTCGTTTCCTTGGAGAACCAGGCCTAATCGGTGGGACCAGCCTGACCTTCCGCGTTTCCGACCTGACAGGGGATGACATTCCGTCCAACCCGCCATCATTCGTTACAGATGATAGCGGAGGCGCGGCGCCATTTAATACGTCTTCGCTATCTACATCTACTTTCGGTATTGTCTTGGCTGCTGATACGGATGGTGACGGTGTCATTAATGATGATGACGTTGATGATGATAATGACGGTATTCTGGATGTTGATGAAGGCTTTGCACCGCGAACAAATTTCATTCCTATGTCATCGGCTGGAACCGGGGACCAGTCTGCGACCCTGACCTTGGGCAATACTACAGCTAATTTGACAATCTCAACCGATACAGGTCTTTTCCGCGACCCGACGTTTGCGGATCAAATTCGATTTAATGAAACACCAGAAGGTGCCGGAACTTACACGATAACATCCGATACACCGCTACAAGGTGTTCAATTCTTTATCGCAGGAATAGGGAATGATGGCGGTGCTGATCAAATAGGTGTCGGTAATTTCACGCTTACATTGGCTGATGGAACTGTCATTACCAATGCTAATTTTACCATTTCAGCCGATACATTCGGGTTTGCCACAGAGGGATCGACGAATGAAGTCGGAACAATTATTAATGTTGGCGGTGCTGATTTCTTTACAGATTCAATAGCAAATGGAGTGACAAATCAGGCCTTTGGGTCGATTATCTTTACCGACCTGTTGACATCAACAGGACAGGTCGATTTTTCACAGGCTATTACAAGCATATCCTTTGAGGTCATAGGCGATGGTGTTGGCCCATCGGCTTTCTTTGGCCTGTCGGCTGCAGCGGCTCAAGACACTGACCAAGACGGCATTGCTGATCACCTCGACATCGATAGTGATGATGATGGTATTACCGATAATATCGAAGCCCAGTCTACGGATGGTTATATTGCGCCAAGCGGCACGGGCGCAGATATCACTGACGTCAACCAAGATGGTTTTGATGATAATTATGATACGCGCAATGGAAGCTTAACGGCAGGGTCATCTGCTGCAACTACCGCAGAGTCTATCATTACACCACAGGACACAGATGGCCTCGGCAATGCTGATTTCCTCGACCCTGATTCAGATGATGACGGTATTTTGGACGTCAATGAAAACGGCCTTGGCGTGACGTATGCTGCGGGCGATAGGGACGGTGACGGTCTTGCCGATGTCTTTGAGGATGCGCTGGACGGAAATGACAATGACGGCTTTGTTGTCAATGAAGGCATTAGCCCGCTTGACGGGACTCTGCCAGATGTTGATGGCGACGCCACCGGTACGATTGTGCCTTTGGTCAATGATTTGGATTACCGTGATCAGCTAGATACTGACCAAGACGGCGTTGCAGATCACATTGATATTGACGACGATAATGACGGCATTTTGGATGTGAATGAGGGCTTTGCTCCATTTGATTCTTTGGGTTTGTCGACAACAGCATCAACCCTGTCATTTATTAGTACGAATGCTAACATTGTAGATGGTAGAGCTGAGTTTAATGACGTCCTTAGAATCGTAGACGGAAATCAAAATAATGCCTCTGGTCTTGTTTTCAACGGAACATTGGAACCAGATACAGACACGGTCTTTACCCTAGGTTTAAATGTTATTGAAGGCGATGTCGTTGATACATTTGAACTTCGTGCAAGTGTTAGAGGGTTAAATGACCTTGATGTTCGGGCGTTTGATTTAAACATTCGGGACGCATTAGGAACCTTAGTCTTCTCCACAAGCATTCCTGATACAGGGCCAACAGGCACAGCACCTGTAACGGTGACGGGCTTCTCGTTGATGCAAGGGTTCTATATCGTCGAGTTTATTCCGCAAACCCACGGCGCCTTTAGCCCAACGATAAGCCGTTCTAACCTTATCGCAGCTGAAATCGCTGAACTTAGTTTTGTAGGCGTGACGGGCACAGGCGTGCAAATTGATACATTTATTCGTGACACTGACGGTGACGGCATTGCAGACCACCTCGACATCGATTCTGACAATGACGGTATTACGGATAACGTCGAAGCGCAGACAACGGCGGGTTATATTGCGCCGTCAGGCCAAGGTGGCACGGCTGACTTTACTGACGTTGATGGTGATGGCCTTGATGATAATTACGACGTTGATACCTCAGCGGGCTCTACGGCTGCGACAAGCTTAGGCTTAACGCCTGTTAATACGGATGCTGGCGCAGATACGCCTGACACAACGCCGGATTATCTCGATACAGACTCTGACAATGATGGCCTGAATGACACGTTTGAGGCCGGCCTCGGCACAACGCCTGCCACAGGTCCGTCAACGCTCTTTACGGATACGGACGGCGATGGTCTGTTTAATGTCTTCGAAGACACGAACGTCACTGACGGCTTTGACGTTAATGACAGGAATATAATCGGCGATGACGGCGGCGCAGACGGTGAATTTACCAGCTTTAACCTCAGTGCAGTACCCGCCTTAAATGCAGACGGCTCCAATGCCGTACCGCTGGATACGGATCTGCTTTTCCGCGACATTCCAAATCCACCTCTTGCCCAAGATGACAATGACACCACCGATGAAGATACAGCTATAAGCGGCAATGTATTTGTAGATAATGGCAATGGTGCGGATAGTGATGCAGACGGTGATAGCCTCAGTGTAACAGCCGTAAATGGTAACGCGGCCGATCTGGGCACAGAAATCACGTTACCATCAGGGGCGTTGCTAACACTCAATAGTGACGGCACGTATGATTATAACCCAAATGGGGCTTTCGAAAGTCTGGCAACAGGTGAAACGACAACAGATAGCTTTAGCTATGAGATCAGCGACGGCAATGGTGGAACCGATACAGCCACTGTCGAAATAATCCTGACAGGTGTTTCTGACGCGCCAATATTAGACCTTGATGACGACGATTCCACCACCTCAGATGCAAATTTTGAGGACACGTATATTGAAAATAGCCCAGCGATAAATATTGTCGATACAGATGTCACCCTTACAGATGTCGAAGACAATATTGTCGAGCTTGTTGTCACGCTAACGGATGGGCGTGTGGGCGATACCTTCCAGTTTCCTTCCATATTACCGGGCGGGGTGACAGCTTCGGTTGTCCCGATTGCGACTTTGGTCACACCAGGTCCGCTCACCATAACCTTTACCGGGATAGCCACTACTACAACGGCGGACTGGAATGCGATTTTATCTGATATCACCTTCTTGCCATCTAGCAATGATGTGCATAATCCAGACCCGGCTGACCGGACTATAACTATTCAGGCCTCTGATGCTGATAATACGCTTTCAAATCTAGCCACATCACTCATTCATGTTGTGCCGGAAAATGATATCCCGACCCTTGATCTGGATGATGATAATTCCAGTGGTGTGAATGCCGGCAATTTCCAAGGCGTCTTTACCGAGGACGGCGGGCCGGTTGCAATAGAATCCGGTGTTTTAATCGCTGATCTGGATGATACAAATCTTGAGAGCGCGCTGGTAACATTCACCAATCCGCAACAGGATGACCAGTTGATTATTGACGGTGTGCTTGTTTATGATAACGGCGTGGTGACTACGCCTATTGGTGTCGCCAGCGGTGTCGATTATGCCGTGGTGCTCAATGCCGGAACTGTCGAAGTGAGATTTGACGGCTCAGAGAGCTTGGCGGATTATCAAAATGCTATCTCGCTGATTAATTTCAATAATAGCTCAGATACACCCGATACAACAGACCGTATTCTAACAGCCATTGTCAACGACGGAACAGACAGCTCGCCCCTGCGCACGGCAACATTGGAAGTTACACCTGTAAATGATGCCCCTATTGTCATTAATCCAAATGACCCAGACACGCCGCCTGCTGATCCTAATGCTGTTATTCCTGTGCAAATGGAAACAGACGGCCAAGCCATAACCACGCTTGATCTGGCGCCGTTCTTTGCCGACCCTGATAATGCGTCGTCAGAACTTGTCATAACGGTGGACACTGATGCCCTTCCAGAGGGTTTGATGTTTGATCAGGCGACAGGCCTTATTACAGGCACGCCGCTTGCGGATGCCTCACAAGGCGGGCCCGGCAATGACGGTCTTTATCCGGTCACGGTCACCGTAACCGACCCTGCGGGTCTAAGCACGACGACAACACTTGTTTATGATATTTCCAATCCGGCCCCTCTTGCCCAAGACGATACTCTCAGCGCGTCTGAAAATGGCGATGTGATTACGGGTAATGTTATCACGGACGATAATGGCAATGGTGCCGATACTGATCCCGACGGCGATACTCTATTGGTTACTCAGGTTGATGGTCAAAGTGCCAATATTGGCCAAGCTGTCGCGGGCTCTACGGGCGGTGAATTTATCCTACAGACCGACGGTTCATATAGTTTTGATACGCTTTCCGATTTTGAAGATCTTGCCATTGGCGAGACAAGGAATACGACGATCTCTTACCAGATTTCAGACGGCGAAGGCGGGTTTGATACGGCCGAAATTACGGTTATTGTCACGGGTACAAATGACGCGCCTATTCCCGTTGATCCGTTAAACCCAGCTGGTCCCATGGACCCCGCTAATTTCATACCGGCTCAAAGCGGAGTGGACGGCCGTGCGGTTACACCTTTTGCACTCGCGCCGTTTTTCGATGATCCGGATATGAGCGACAGTTTAACCTTTACGGTCCCGGAAGCCAGCTTACCGTTAGGCTTAAGCCTTGATACAGATACGGGCTTGATTACAGGCACGGTGGACAATAGCGCCTCTCAGGGCGGTACAGACCCTGTTAACGCGCCCGGTGTCTATAGCATTCCTGTGACAGTTACAGACGGTAATGGTGGATCCTTTACTACGAATATTGTCTATACAATTACCAATCCGGTTCCAATTGCCGAAGCGGATAATTTCGTAACAAGTGAAGATACGCCGATCACGGCTGGATCCGTGTTTAATATTAATGGCACCAGTCCGGGCCTTGCAGGTGATAGCGACCCTGACGGGGATGATATCTTTGTCTCGGGGGTTGGCCCCAATAACGGTTTGCTCGATCCGGCTAATATCGGTGTGGATATAGCCGGTACGCAAGGCGGTACGTTCAATATTGATAATGCAGGCAATGTGAGTTTTGACCCTGGAAATGATTTCCAGAATTTGGATAGCGGTGAAACGGCGACGACAACGATCTCATATCAGATCAGTGACGGGGAAGGCGGTTTTGATGAAGCCCTTGTGACTGTTACGGTTCAAGGCGCCAATGACGCCCCTGTTCCGGTTGACCCTTCAGACCCTAATGGTCCGTCTGACCCCAATGCTTTCTTGCCGGCGCAAAATGGCTCTGATAGCGCGGCTTTAATTCCTTTTGACGTTTCGCCTTTCTTTACCGATCCGGACAGCTCCGATACACTCACATTCGGCTTTGATAGCGCAGATCCAAATCTGCCCTCATGGCTTGTGATTGATCCGGTAACAGGCTTGGTCACCGGCACACCGCCGTCAGATGCCTCACAGGGCGGCCCTGATGGTGACGGTGTTTATCCGGTAACTCTGGAAATCACTGATGGTGACGCCACGATTACAACCACACTTGTCTTTACTATTGAAAACCCGTCCCCGATAGCGGTTGATGACAGCGCGTCAGTGTCAGAAGATGCTGTACTTAGCGTGTCTGCGACGAGCGGTCTTATTACGGTAAATGATACAGATCCTGATGGTGATGTTTTGGTGATTACACAGTTAAATGGTGCCACCTTGATTTCAGGTCAGACCGTAACGCTCCCTTCCGGCGCGTTGCTGACCTTAAATGAAGATGGTAGCTTTACCTATAATCCGAACGATCAGTTTGAAGGGTTGGATATTGCTGAAAGCGCGGTAGATAGCTTTACCTATCAAATTTCTGATGGGCAGGGCGGTTTGTCCGAAGCTCAGGTCGATATTACAATCTTGGGCGAAAATGATGCGCCTGTTCCTGTTGACGGGGCCGATCCGCGTCTTGCCCAATCTGGTGCGGATAGCGCGGCGTTAACCCCGCTGGATGCTTCAGACTTATTTACTGACCCAGACATGGAGTTGAATTTCTTCCGTCTTGAAAATGCACCGGATTTCTTGACTATTGATACATTAACAGGCGTGATTACGGGAACCCCGCCGCGTGATGCTTCGCAAGGCGGAAATAATGGCACGGGTGTTTACGCGGTAAATGTAATTGCCATTGACCCGGACGGCGCGGAAGCGACTCTCACAGTGAATTACACTATCACTAATCCTGCGCCTGAGGCGGTTGATGATGTGAACGTCTCACCTGAGGA
>CAZHPV010000004.1:0-16356 GCA_964534845.1 uncultured Caulobacterales bacterium | reverse complement strand
GGTGAGAGCGTGAGTACGCAAGTCACCTATAGCCTGACCAATCCAGCCCCTGTTGTGGATATGCCTATTGGCCCGCAATCGGGTGTGGACGGTGAAGCCTTTACCATTGCCTCTATGATCTCTGATCCTGATGGTGATAGCCTTGGCTATACAGCCAGCGGCCTGCCTGAGGGTCTGTCGATTGACCCTGATACGGGCGAGATTACAGGGGTCGTGGATAAGTCTGCCTCTGTGGGCGGCCCGGAGGGTGATGGTGTTTACACGGTTACAGTTACAGCTGATGACGGCGAAGGCGGTATGGTTACGGACAGCTTTGTCTTGTCTATCACTAATCCTGCGCCTGAGGCGGTTGATGATGTGAACGTCTCACCTGAGGACGGACCGTCTGTTAGCGGTAATGTGATTACTGAGAATGATAGTGATGTTGATGGTGATGCGCTTATTGTCTCTGCGGTGAACGGCGCGGCGGCCAATGTCGACCAGCCTGTTACGGGCGATACTGGCGGTAGCTTTACTGTCGGTGTTGACGGGGCGTATAGCTTTGATGCGGGCTCTGACTTTGAAGACCTTGATGTGGGCGAGAGCCGCGAGACGACGATTAGCTACCAGATCAGTGACGGTGAGGGCGGTTTTGCAACGGCTATGCTTACGGTCACGGTTGAGGGGGCTAATGACGCGCCTATTGTGATTAACCCCGAGACGGGCGATCCTGCCATAGCGGGTACGGACCCTATTCCAGCCCAGATGGGTGAGGATAGCTCTGAGGTTACACCGCTTGATATATCGCCCTTCTTTACGGATGTTGACGGTGAGCCTCTAATGTTCACAGCGAGCAATCTGCCTGAAGGTCTGGTGATTGACCCTGATACGGGTATTATTAGCGGCACACCGGTTAGCAATGCCTCACAGGGCGGCGATAGTGGTGAGGGGGTTTATACGGTTACCCTTACCGCCACCGACCCTGACGGTGAGAGCGTGAGTACGCAAGTCACCTATAGCCTGACCAATCCAGCCCCTGTTGCCATGGATGACGGCGTTGTCAACTTACCGGAAGACGGGCAGATTGAACTCTCCGTTTTAAGTAATGATACGGATGATGATGTTCTGGAAATTGCCGAAATAAACGGCGAGGCTGTGAATGTTGGCGATGTGATCATTTTGCCAAGTGGTGCCGAGCTTGAGATCAACCCTGATTTTAGCCTGACTTATAGTGCTCCGGCGGATTATAATGGGCCTGACCAGTTCAGCTATACGGTGTCTGATGGTAATGGCGATTTTGATACAGCCTTTGTTGACTTGAACGTTAACGCCGTAAATGATGGCCCGCAAATAACGGCTAACTTGTCACCGCAAAACAATGTGGACGGTCAAGAGATTATCCCTATTGATGTCAGTGCAGGGTTTACCGATATTGACGGTGATGATTTGCGTTTCATAGCGGAGGGTTTACCTCCCGGCCTGGTGATAGATGCTCAAACTGGCATTATAAGCGGTGTTGTTGATAGCAGCGCGAGTGTTGACGGACCTTATAGTGTTACGATTACAGCTGTTGATCCTAGCGGAGCGACAATAACGTCAAGCTTCTTATGGACAATAGATAATGTTGCGCCGATCGTCATTCCATCGAGTGAAACGGGGACAGAAAGACAAGATGTTCTTGTCCAGACTCCTATTGGTGATCCACTGTCTTATAATGTTCAGGAGCTGTTTGAGGATCCGGACGGAGATATCCTAAGTTTTAGGGCCACTGGCCTGCCTGAGGGCTTGTCTCTTGACCCTGAGACGGGCGAAATTACAGGTATTCCGACGGTCTTTAGTGCCGAGCCTGTCTTCGTTACGGTTACCGTGGATGATGGGGAGGGCGGTACAGCGCAGGCTGTCATAGCGTTCCAAATCGATCCCGAAGATGCTTTTGTACGGATTATAGAGCCGGAAATCCCTGATAAGCTTGAGCCTTCTTTAACGCCTTATCAGTGGGTGGAAGACCAGCCGATAGAGATACAGGAGTGGTTTAAGACATTCACCCAGACGAGTGCTGAGCAGCGCACAGGTCACACGGCCTTCCTTGGCGGCATGGTTCTCATGGATGTGCCCGGATATGCACAGCAGGGTGCTACGATCATTATTGAAGCCGTTGTCTATGATGATTTTGTCAATGTGCAATTGGGTTCGAGTCTTGACGTAACACATGATAAGCGTGTCACGTCTTGGGTCGTTACCGGTCCGAATGCGGCAAGCCTGCCAAATTGGGTCGATCACCCCGAAGGCCACGACATGGTTTATATCCAGAAGCCGTTAAATCAGGAAGTGCTTGAAATAGAGGTTAAAGCTTTGCTGGATGATGGCCGGGCGATTACAAATTATGTTCAGATCGAGATTGAAACCGGTATTGTTACCCAAACTGGAGAGCCGGTGAATCTGGCCCAGACATTGGGCGAACATTTATCGCGTGAAACGCGTAATCTGGATGTAAACTCAGACCCTTTGGCGAAAGCTCTCGCAACGGGTTAAGGAGAACCCTCTAACCAGATAATGGCCTTTTTAATAACGGCCCTTGCCTTCGGGCAGGGGCCGTTAAGTCTTTCGGAAGTCGATTTATCTCTTACCAGTTTTGCAGGACGACGAGTCATATGATTGTTTAAAAGAAGAGAGAATTCGCACTTGCTGATATGACGAATTGTATTTATTCTTGTGGCAAATGTTGTGAAAGCAATTTTTTCTCTAACGTTATAGGTAAGTCATAGGAGACTCTTTTTGAGCATAGAAGAGATCATCAATCCTGCGATCAATATTACAAATATAGACTTCATGAGTCAGTGTCGTGATCAACTGGATGCAAATGGAATTCTGGTTTTATCAGATTTCATATCTGCCCGTGCCCTTTCCAAGATGAAAGAAGAGGCTGCGCAAGGGATTGATCACGCTTATTTTTGCGCCAACACACATAATGTCTATCTGACACCAATCGATCCAAATTTTCCGCTGGAACATCCACGCAATCGCGAAGTTGTCTCATCCAAAGGCTTGATCGGTGATGACCAAATTCCAGAAACCTCTCCTTTAAAGTCACTTTACCGGAACAAAAATTTTCAAGTCTTTATTGCGTCTGTTGTCGGGGAGCCAGCTTTGTTTCCTTATGTAGATCCCCTGTCTCCCGTCAACATACATTACGCTAAGAAGGGGCAAGAGCTGGGGTGGCATTTCGATAACTCATCCTTTGCGATTACCCTGCTGATTGACAAGCCCGATGGGGGCGGGGACTTTGAATATTTACGCGATGTGCGCAATGCGGATGCGGGTGATTTCAACTTCGATCTGGTAGGACGATTATTGGACGACGAAATCAAACCGGATCAGTTGAAAATGGAACCGGGGATGCTTGTGTTATTTCGAGGTCGCAACTCAATTCATCGGGTTACACCGACGCAAGGCGATAAGACGCGTATGTTGGCTGTCCTTACTTATAATTCTGAGCCGGGTATTGAACTTTCAGAAAGTGCGAGGATGACGTTTTATGGACGTTTGGGATAAGGGATTAAGAAGAGGAACTTTCCTTTGCGGCTCTCACTAATACCGTCAACGCATAGTCTAAATTTGGCGTTGAGCGTGACAAAGCCGTAGCGGGCCTAGCCTTCGGACGGGGGGCGGTTAGCCGTTTCAGGTTTTTTCCACCCCGTTACAATCCAAAGTCCGCCTAAGGTTATGACGAGAGATATCCAGAAGCGCAGCGAAAGCACTTCATCCAAGAAAAGGCGGCCCATAAAGGCGGCCAAAATCGGAACGAGTAATTGCAGACTGGCCGCGAGACTGGATTTTAGGTGCGGTAAGACGCTATACCAGATAGCGTAACCGACCCCTGATGCCAGTGCGCCAGAGGTAATCGCCAGCAGGGTTCCTGGAGTGGATATGTGGGGCTGGGGGAACATGAGAAACATAAGGGGCAAAGCGAGGATAGTGGCTTTGATAAAGTTTTTCTGGCTATGAAGGAGAGGTTTTTGCGCCTTGCGTCCCAGTAAGGTATAAAGGCCCCATGCTATGCCGGAAATGGTCATGAGTATAAATCCCCGTGCAGACGGTGTTCCGATGGACGGGCCAATGAGCACAAGAAAACCGGCAAAAGCGATAAGCGAGCCGATGATATCGCGGCGGCTTAACTCATTTTTCCAAGCCGCATGACCGATAATCGTAAGTTGCACAGCCGCAAACAAACATAAGGCTCCAGTTCCTGTATCAAGCTCCAGATAAGCAAATGAAAACATAACGGCGTAAAGACAAAGGGCCGCCGCTCCGCCCCAAATATAGGAAAATTTCGCCGAAAACTGGGGTGGTGCGTGAGATTTCGAAGTGTCCGGATTAAGGATAACCAGCCCGGTTAACATCAGCGCGCCCGAGAAGAGCCGAATGAGTGAAAATTCTGCGGCTCCCATTTGCCCGGAAGCCAGAGCCGCTCGTGCGAGTAAGGAGTTTGCAGCAAAGGCTGTTAATGTCACAAAGGTTAAAATGCCAAGACGTAACGGTTTCATTTGCGGCCTGTTTCCCAGCCAAAAAGATTAACCAGATGCACGACGAGCATGAAAATGGTCGCAATACAGGCCAGACTAATAAACATCCACGGGACCATGCGAGGGGTAAGTTCATTATGCTCCGCAAAATGTTTGCGAAAAGAAAACACGCCAATGCCGGCAAAAACAGCCAGAGCAAAAAGCGTTAAAAGCAGATCTTCTTGTTGGGACATGCTCTCTCTTTGGGTTGAAATTACGGCCCCTGACTAGAAGGCGCTATGCGTTCGATATGTCTGTAACACCATGTACTGTTTTATTCCAGTAATAGGGGCGGGTTTTTAATTCCATTAATGCACTGAGTGTTGGGAAGAAGCTCAGGAGCCAATACAGGGCCATAAAAGGTATTGACCATAAAAGAAAAAATTGTCTTGATCTTACCGCGCCAATAATGCCGCAAAGCAGGCTACAAAAATAGCCAATGCCTAGGCTATAAGCAAACCATGGTGGAATATAGGGAAAGTCGGGTTGCAGATTAAGTAAGAGGGCTGAGCTGAGCATCATCACTATAAAGGGCAAGTGAAACATGCTTGAGACCAGTGAGGCACCCAGCGTAATGAACAAGCAAAATGCGCGCTTAAACCCTTGCCAACCACCGGGTCTAAACGGGGCATGCAAATGGAGGTTAACGGTTTGCATATAGCCTTTTATCCAGCGTGACCTCTGATTGTGCCAACTTTTATAGTCAATGACACATTCTTCATAGGTCGGGCAGGATATATAGCCGATTTCCCCGCCCAGCATACCAATCCTGAAGCTTATATCGGCATCCTCTGTAACGTTATGGCTATCCCATCCATCAATGCGGTTTAGCACGGAATATAGAATATGATTGCTTGTTCCGCCCAGCGGAAATGGACAGGATAGGCGAGATAGAAACGGCGTCCAGACATAGAAATGCGCGCCGTATTCAAGCGCAAATTGGCGCGTTAGCCAGTTATGGCGGGCATTGTAAAACCGTAAGGGGGCCTGTAAGGCCAGCCATTGCGGATTTTGATGAAACCCGCGTGCCGCGGTTTTGAGCTGGGCAGGGTCTGGTCGGTCTTCGGCGTCATAAATGGTCACTATGTCTGGTACGGTTTTCATGGCTCCGAGCTTTTGAGCGTTTTTTAAGGCATAATTTAACGCATTGGGTTTGGTTCTCGGGCCACCTTCCGGGACGGTAATGAGTGAATAAGGGGCTTTAAGGTAGGGCTTGATAGCCTCACATGTATCTTGGTCATCCGTTTCACAAATTAGCAAAATATCCAATTTGTCTTTGGGATAATCCAACTTGTCCAGATGCGAGATGAGCATGTCTACAATCCGGCTTTCCTGATAAAGAGGCACGAGGATACAATAATGCGGCCAATCAAGCTCGGTCCTTATATCGGGGTCTGGGGGCGGAGGAATAATACAGGCGGACAGTTTGAATGTGGAGAGGATGAGATAGAGCCCGACGACAAAGCCGAGAACGTAGAGCGCCCAAAGAGAATATAACCATGTCGAGGATAGCCCCGTTGATATGATAAAGGCGCATAGACAGCAAATAATGACAGCAGGCGTAAAGCTGACCTGATTGATTTTCGGGAGAAGGACATTGTCATTATTGGGGTTTGGGTCGACAGCGCTTATGTTAGTCGACCAAACAGGCGAGTTCAGATTTTTACTCGAACGGAGTTTCTGGACTATCTTTTGCAATCCCAACTTTTTAAGTCCTCCCAATACCGCCTTAAATTGCAGGTGTTAACCAAACAATAAGAGGCGGTTTTGCGGGTTAAGTCGGTTGGGCTTTAAGCCGTGTGAGCGCCCAGAGAGCCGCGTCTTTTACGGTGTCATTTGGGGCGTTCACATGATTCTGCGCCGCCTGCATTAGCTCCGTGTTCGCTCTAGTATTGCTATTACCAATAGCGTAAAGCACATTCCTTATGAATTGATCTCGGCCAATACGTTTTATAGGGGAGCCGGAAAATAACGTTCTGAACTCCGCATCGCCCAGACCTGCCAGAAAAGCAAGGTCGGGCGCGTTGAGGTCGTCTCTGGCAGTCAGTTTTATCTCACGCGATGTTTTAGCAAATTTATTCCACGGACAAACAGCCAGACAATCATCACATCCGTAAATACGGTTTCCCAATTTAGCGCGCAATTCTTCTTCCATCGGGCCTTTATGTTCAATAGTCAGATAGGATATGCATTTGCTGGCATCCAGCTTATAAGGCGCTGGGAAAGCGTCCGTTGGGCAAATGTCCAGGCAGGCTTGGCAGGACCCACAATGATCAATTTCGGGCTTATCTGGTACTAAGTTAGCAGCGCTTAATATGACGCCTAAAAACAGCCATGACCCTTCACTACGGCTAACGAGATTAGTGTGCTTGCCTTGCCAGCCCAGCCCGGCTTTTTCGGCCAGAGGTTTTTCCATTAAAGGCGCTGTATCGACAAATATTTTGACATCCTCACCCGTATCACGCGCGATTAAACCGGCAATTTCTTTTAGCCGACCCTTTATAAGGTCATGATAATCACGGTTGCGCGCATAAACCGAAATTGTCCCTTTATCGCGTAGTTTCAATGTTTCCATAGGGTCTCTCTCAGGGCCGTAATTTAGTCCCAAGACAATGGCTGAGCGTGCCTGCTCCCACAGTTTTTGCGGGTGCTGGCGCCGCTCGAAGCTCTCGGAAAGCCACTGCATAGTGCCGTGATGGTCTTTGGCAATAAACGCGGCTAATCCCCTACCGGCCTCGGGGCCGAAACTATCCAGATCGACAATGCGCGGTGCGGTAAACCCTAATGTTTGCACGCGTTTCAACACGGAGCGGCTTAAGGTTTGGGATTGGCCTAATGGCGGGTTATCTGGCGCGCTCACGGCGATTACCCCTAAAAATCAAGATCGGCATAATGGCGGGGCGGCACAAGCCCGGGCATGCGGTCTCCTAATAGGGGGCGCACGCTAGGCCTTGATTTGAATTTCTGATACCATGACTTTAGCACGGGCCAGTTTTTCCAGTTGATCTCACCTAAAAAGTCCAGACAGGAAATATGCGCTCCGGCAGCAATATCGGCAAGGCTAAAGTTTTTGGAGCCTATCCAGTCGCGCCGCTCTAGTAACCATGTCAGATATTCGAGATGATAATTTAAATGTTCCCGTCCGGTTCTGAGTGTTGGCGGGTGAGGCGGGCTGCCGCCAGACAGGCTTTTTTCAATGCGCTCATGTAAAATATAGGCATTTACATCAGCACTGAATTTATGGTCAAACCAATGGGTTATCCGTCGTATTTCAGCCCGCTCCAGAATTTTGTCCGGCAATAACTTATAGCGTTTGGCCCCGTCATGGACATATTCGGTAATCGCCGGGGCGCCGGAAATAATGGCTTTACCGCCTGCGACAACATCCACCAGACAGGGTGGGCACCCTTCAGCACATAAAGCCAGAAAGTCTTCGTCCGGCTCCCACGGATTTACTGTCACAAGCTTGAATTTCAACTTAGCCTCTGCCAAAGCAATGCGGGCTTGTCGGGAAGCGGGGTCCAAGGGCCAATGATAAAGCAGTCTCATGGGGCCTTACTTAGGGGCATATGGGTAATGAAGCGTTAACCTTGGGGCGGTTCTGAGCTATCCCGGAATCTAATATTGCCATGTGTATGATCGCAACCCGTCGGATGGGGGTGGATAAGAATATCCGCGGCTTTATAGGCCTGCATTAAACGTTGTTCTGTTTCAATAATAATATCATGGGCGTCTTTTAGGGAGAGAGCTTCATCGAGCTCGAGGCGCATCTGAATGTGAATATGCGGCCCGGAGGCGCGTGTACGCAGGTCTTTGACCCCGCGTACCGAGGCATTGTGTAGCGCAATGGCGCGGATGGTCTCCCGGCTATCTTCAGGCAGTTCACGGTCAAGCAATTGTCCCCAGGCCAGTCGGGCAACTTTAAAGGCCGTCCAGTACAGCCACAAAGCAATAATAATTCCGACAAGGGCATCAGCTTGTAGAAAATTACCGGTTGTCGAGAGCACCAATCCGATCAGCACAACAATATTGGCGAGCATATCTGCCAGATAATGGGCTCGGTCGCCGCGGATCGCTACAGATCCCGTACTTTGAATGGCCCAGCTTTGCGCAATAATTAGCCAAAGGGTCAGGGCGATAAACACCACCATACCGGCTATGGCTAATCCGACATGCGCCACGGGTTCAGGGGCTGAGAAACGCTCAATGGCTTCTTCTAACAAATGGCTGGCAGAAAAAATGATCAGACAGACTTGAAAGACAGCAGAAAAGCTTTCCGCCTTGCCCCGTCCGAAACGATATGTGTTATCGGGCGGGCGAGCGGCATATCTGACAGCAAAAAATGTTGAGAGTGCGCCAAAAAGGTCAAGAGCGGAATGGACGAGTGATGAGAGAATACCGACGGAATGGGTTGTGTTCCACAACAGGGCTTTCCCGAGCGCTAAAATTAAACCAACAATGACGGCAATGGTCGTTATACGGCGGGTGATGCGCGATGCGCTTTCAGGAGGCAGGCGTCCCGGGCGCCCCCGATTCGTTTCAAGATGAGGCTCAGTGGTCTGTATGTGATCAGATTGCGTCAAAACCGTTTTGTTATAGCATAACTCTATCGGAGGGCTAGGGTTTTTTCTAGCGTCATGCCTGTAAGCGCTGGGTAATAGTCCTTGCGATTTACCGGAAATGCCGGGTCGTCTGCCCGAAATAATTATTTTGCGTGTTTGCGCGAAGCTCTTAGGTCTTGTAAGTCGGTTTTATGCCAGATTTGCGCCCCGTTTTTTTTGTCGTAGGATTGATGATCTCCGCTTTAGGTGTGGCGATGTTTGCGCCAATGATTGTCGACCTCATTTATGACGGACGGAGTTGGCGGGCTTTAGGTATTTCCGGCATTATGACAACTTTATTTGGGGCTGTTCTGGCCTTGGCAACATATACGCCGCAACCCGACTTGCGGGCGCGCGGCGCTTTTTTGCTAACCTTTATATCATGGGTGGCTCTATCGGCCTTTTCCGCTATCCCCTTTTTGCTTGATCCGGTGAAATTATCGGTGACAAATGCGATGTTCGAGGCGGTTTCCGGTATCACGACCACCGGCTCGACAATCCTGACAGGCCTTGATGATATGCCGAAAGGCATTTTGCTTTGGCGGGCTATCTTGCAATGGATTGGTGGTGTCGGAATTGTAGTGACGGCTATGGCTATTTTACCCATGCTAAAAATTGGCGGCATGCAGCTTTTTAGGCTTGAGAGCTCGGATATGGGAGAAAAAATCCTGCCTAAAGCGGCCAGTATCGCCGCCTGGATTGGCGGAATTTATATAGGGCTGACTGTGGCTTGCGGTATTGGTTATATGTTGACAGGTATGAACGGATTTGACGCCGCCGCCCATGCCATGACAACTTTGGCAACGGGAGGCTATTCGACGTCTGATGCGTCTATGGGGGGCTTTTCCGATCACGGGGCTGACCTTGTTTGTATTGCCTTTATGATGGCAGGCGGCATGCCCTTTGGTGTTTATCTTTTAATGGTAAGGGAACGGCAATTTATGGCGCCGTTTAAGGACTCTCAAGTGCGTGTTTTTATCGGTGTCATGATTTTACTCATTCTTAGCATAACGCTTTTTTTATGGTTCAATTCCGAAATGACGCGGTCTAAGGCTTTGCGGCTCTCGGCTTTTAATGTGGTGTCGATTGTAACAGGAACCGGCTATGCCAGTGCAGATTACAGCACATGGGGAACATTTGCCGTCGCCGCTTTTTTCGCCTTTATGTTCATTGGGGGCTGCGCGGGCTCGACAGCCTGTTCGATAAAAATATTTCGTTATCAGGTCGCCTTTGAAGCCTTGCGGGCCTATCTTTTTAAAATGCCGCGTCAAAATGCGGTGACGCCCATGCGCTATGGCGGCCGGCCAATTCCAGAGGAGGTCGTCTATTCCGTTTTGGGATATTTTTTCATCTTTTTCATGTGTTTTGCTGTGGGAGCTATCGCTTTGTCCTTATTGGGACTGGATGCGATGACAGCGTGGTCGGGTGCAGCCAGTGCTGTGGCCAATGTCGGGCCAGGGCTGGGGGATATCATTGGGCCCGCTGGCACATATCAGCAATTACCGTCGACGGCGAAATGGGTGCTTATGACAGGTATGATTGTCGGGCGTCTTGAAATCGTTACAGCTCTGGTTGTTTTGACCCCGGCCTTTTGGCGGGCGTGATTACCGACCAAGAAAATCGCTTAGCTTGAAGCTGTAATCTGTGGCGCAGAACTCACAATTTGCCGTGATGAGACCATCTTCGGCTATATCTTCGAGCGCTTGCGGGGTGAAGGCTTTCAAGGTCTCCTCCAGGCGCGCTTTAGAGCAAGCGCATTTCGCTTCTATATTTTGTTTGTCAATTACCCGTACGCCGGTTTCGTGAAACAGGCGGTAAAGCAGGGCGTCTGTTGAGAGGTCTGGGTCTAGCAATTCAGCATGGGTTACCGTGTCAAATAAGGCGCAGGCTGTCTGCCATGTCTCATCCGTGTTGCCACGGCTTTTGTCTTCGGCCACTCTTTGTATCATCATAGCCCCGCCGCGCCATTCTGGCTCTTGGCCGGGTATTTGTATCTGGCCACAGGCCAGCTTTATACGGGTCGGAATTTGTTCTGATTGTAAAAAATAATGCTCCGCGCACTCAGATAGCGCTTTACCTTCTATGGCCGCCAGCCCTTGATATTGATCCATATCCGGGCCTTGATCTATGGTCATGGAGAATGTCCCGGGGCCAAGTAATGCCAGCGCTCCGGGAGTGCGATTATCCAGCTCTATTTCTTTTAATCGCTCTGTGTCCCAACGGGCATAGCCGCGAATATGGCCCTCCGTTGTGCAATCCGCAACCAAGAGGGAAATTGCGCCCGCATTTGTACCATGACATTGGACAACTAGACGGCCTTTGAACTTTAAAGCCCGGGCAACAATAGCCCCGATTAACATGGCCTCGCCCAAAAGCCGCGCCACTGTTTCGGGATAGCGCGCTTTTAGTGTTTTCGGGTCGATCAAGCTTTGATTAAGGGCTGAACTTAAGCTTATCGCCCGACCGCGTACGGCCGTGTCATCAAGCTGGAATATTGTCACTGAATTTTCATGCGCGGCTTTCATGGCGGGGACATGGCCCTAAATGCTCCAAAGTTCAAGCCCCGAAATCAGATGACTATATTATAGCGTCGCCTGTTTTGCCGGTCACTTCGGGATATTATTGCGGTTTTGGATCAATGCCGGACGGCGCTTGGCTAAAATATCCATCCTGAATAAAATTGGGTATTAAATCCTCACCTGAGGCTTTTTTTTGTCTGATTTCTTCTCGCGTTGCTGCAATACGTAAATAGCGGTCCGGAAGTGTCGGATGTGTTTTTGCGTGTGTGATGGATTTGGGATTAATAGTACTGAGCCGTCTCCAGAAATCTTCGACATTGTCATCGGAATATCCGGCCCTGTTTAAATAATACATGCCAACATAGTCTGCCTCTGATTCAAAAGGGCGCGTATATTTAGTATTAAAGCCAGTCAGGACGAGATTGCTGATAATTTTGCGGATATGGCCCATTGTATTGTGACCCAGTTCATGTCCGATTAGCAAAGCCAGCTCATCATCGCTTTTGACAAAATTTAACATGCCAGAAGTCACCGTAATGCTATTGCCATTGGCAAAAGCATTTATCGCCGTGCTGTTTGAGAGTTTAATTTTGTAATCACAAATCTCTTGCGGTTTGAGCGTGGCGCTAAAAAAGGCTGTCCCGCGTTTAAAAGTCAGGCTTTGTTCGCCGAGGCTTAGCACGGATTGAAAGGCCGGGTCAGCCGCGCCGTAGCTAATACCGGCTTTCCCAATGATGATATCCCCGATTTTCACACCTGCCTTATCGGCGGGAGAGCCGGGCCTGATATAAGAAATTTGGTGTGTTTGGGTTAAGTCAAGCGTTTGCTGCGCTCTACTGCGTAGGGTCTTCGGATAGGATTTCAGGTTTTGGGTTCGCACGCCGATATCATAAGCCGTTTTCGGACACAGCTTGGCATTCGCTAGCAGGACCTTATTTGAAACCCGCGTCAATTGTTCGCGCTGATCTTGTAATGATTTGAGCGCCAAATCCTCTTGCGTTATTTGTTCCTTAGTTAAGTCTGCAATAGCGACATCGGGTAATTGTGTGGCAATCGATGTCGCACAGGCAGCCAGTAAGCTAAGACAGAGCAAGAGTGGATATGTCAATAAATGGGGCCGCATAGGGCTACAATGATGTGTTCCGCAACGGCGCGGGTCAAGGTGCACAGGTGAAAATTTGTTTAAATGCGACCGTCTACATCTTGCAAGTCGTCCGGCGAGCCTCCATGTTAGGGCAAACGGAGATATGTCATGTTTATACAGACCCAAGAAACACCCAATCCGGCGACATTGAAATTTTTGCCCGGAAAAACTGTTGTTGAAGCCGGTCAACCGCCTCGCGATATTGAACGGGGAGGGGACGTCAGCGCCGCTCCGCTGGCGGAAATGCTCTTTATGATACCGGATGTTACGCGCGTGTTTTTTGGACAGGATTATATTTCTGTTACACGGTCTGACGCGGCAGATTGGAAACATTTAAAGCCTGCTGTTCTGGGTGCGATTATGGACTTTTACGTTGCGGGCGGTGTGCCCCTTATGCAGCAAATTGAACAAGACCTCGCCCCCGACCATGTTTACGAAGGCGAGACACTGGAAATTGTCGAGCAGATCAAGGAATTGATTGAACTGCGTGTGCGCCCCGCGGTCGCCCAAGACGGCGGCGATATTGTGTTCAAGCATTTTGAAGAACAGGACGGGACAGTTTTTCTGGAAATGCGCGGCGCGTGTGCGGGCTGTCCAAGCTCCACCATGACTTTGAAATCCGGGATTGAAAACCTCTTAAAGCACTATGTCCCCGAAGTGCTCCGCGTCGAACAAGCGGTCTAACACTGGCGCGCATCCTTTGCGATAATTATACTGATCAATCCGTATGAAGATTTTAGGCATAGATACAACGGGCAGCTATTGCAGCGTAGCCCTTGTTGATGACGCGTCTATTCTGTCTCACAAATCCGAGAATATAGGGCGCGGCCATGCTGAAAGACTGGCGCCTATGGTTGATGAGGTCTTCGTAAAAGCGGGTCTGACGGCAAAGGAAATTGACAGGATCTGCGTCTGTGTAGGGCCCGGGAGTTTTACCGGTATCAGGGTCGGGCTTGCTTTTGCCAAAGGTTTTGCTTTGCCTCGAAATATTCCTGTGATCGGGATAAATGCCCTAGAGGTGAGCGCTCACCTTACCCGCGTAACTCTTAATGATGACTTGGTGGGCGTTTACCGGGATATTCGCAGAGGTGAAGTGTTTTACGGCAGCTATAGACGGGGGGAGCCTCTCGAACCGCCGCGCTCTCTCACCCTTCAAGACGCGCAGCATCAGGCGAACCGTTTGCAGGCAAGACTGATCGAGAGCAAACAACCGAACACGCCTATACTCGCATGGCTGGGCGCAGACCGTAACCCGTCTGACTATCCCGCAGCGCCTCTTTATTCGCGGCCCCCGGACGCCAAACTACCGGGCGGGCGGGACGTCGTGTGACCCAAGCCCGTATTCAGCACGTTGATCTTAAAACGGCTGGGGCGCTTGCAGATATCCATGCCAAGAGTTTCGAGACGGGGTGGTCTGAAGATGATTTCAAAATCCATATTGAGCGGGATTTGGTTTTAGGACTGTGGCAAGACGGCCGCCTCGCCGGCTTTATTATATTGCGTATCGGCGGGGATCAGGCGGAAATTTTAACCCTCGCTATTGCCCCGATATTTCGGGGGCAAGGTCTGGGGGCGCAATTATTAAAAGCCGGGGAGGAGAGGGTGAAAATAAAAGGCGCTGACGTCGTTTTCCTGGAGGTTGCCGAAGATAATCTGTTTGCTATTCGCCTCTATAAAGGGGCAGCTTACCAAGCGATTGGTCGGCGTCCGGCTTATTACCGGCGTAAGAACGGGCGTGTGGCGTCGCTAAATTTTTCAAAAAACTTATAAGCAGGCCTAAAAAGGGCCCAGTATGGCCTATAGTCCCCAGATTTTCGTCCTATTTAATCGCCCTCCCTAGACGCTTGACGATAATCAGGTTAAACCCTTCATAATTAAGCCGTGGGATTCTAAACAGAATATGCCGAGTTGGATCGAAGAAAAATGTTCGGAGCGTGGATTGCGTATGACGGATCAGCGCCGCGTCATAGCGCAGGTTCTGGCGCGATCAGAAGATCACCCTGATGCCGAGGAGCTTTATGCCCGCGCGGCGGCGGTCGATGCGAAAATTTCGCTGGCCACGGTTTATAGAACTGTCCGTCTTTTCTCGGATGCGGGCATTATTGAAACCCATGATTTCCGGGACGGGCGTGCGCGTTATGAAACGGCAGACGCTGAACATCATGATCACCTCATTGATGTTTCGACCGGAGATGTGATAGAATTTGTTGATGAAGAGATTGAAGCCTTACAGCACAAAATTGCTGAAAAACTAGGCTATGAACTTGTCGATCACCGCCTTGAACTTTACGGCAAGAAGAAAAAGGCCTGAGATTTAAAGGCCGTGTTTAAAGAGAGTTAAGTCTCTTATATTTCCGATGTGAAGCCTCCCTTATAAGCGAAGCCTGTCACTTTTTTTCTCTTTTTTGGTTAGTTTTGGCATTGATCTTGCGTGACACTTACCGAAAATATCGGAGGTGTCAAAAAATGAGACAAGTTGATAAAAGTCTTTCCAAAAGCGTTTTCTTGAGTTGTGCGATGGGCGCAGGCCTGCTTTGGGGCGCGAGCGCTTCGGCTCAGCCCGCCCTTACGGCGACCCCGCTTTTTGCGCAGAGCGTTCAGGTTCAAACACTGCAACACACAGGGCCGATGGTGGTAAATATCACCGCGCAGCCACTCAAAGCGGATTTGCGCGTTGAATGGCGTAATTTTAAACGTGTCAGTGCGCGTAAAACCGTTGACGTGCGCCGGAGTTTGCGCCGGAGTTTAAAGAAAGCCGGCACACAAATTCCCGGCATAAGCTCCCTTAAATGGGCTGACAGAAATATGGGTATGCCAGCGATTTTACTTATTTTGTCAATGCTTTCAGTATTTGGACTTTTAATGATGTCAGGCCCGTTATCACGCACAGGCGGTCACCACTAGCCTGCTTGCAATGCTTTACGGCGCATGGAATTTGACATTACGGCGGGTGTAATCACCTTGCACCCAAGGCGATAAACCCCTATAGGGCTCTCACTTAAAAATGAGGCTCTTATGACCGTCCTGTTACCGCGCGATGAAAACGCGTCCCGTAACTCTGGCGCTCCAAAGGCTGCGAAAGCGGGCAAGGACGGCAAAGTTACATCTTCTAATGCAAAGACATTAAACCCTGAACGGGACATAGATGTACCTGTCATCGCGGCGGCTTCGGCCTCGCAGGCAAGCCAGCTCGCAAAAGCGCCCAAGAGGGTTTTCATCAAGACCTATGGCTGCCAGATGAATGTCTATGACAGTGAGCGCATGGCGGATGTCTTATCGCCCATTGGTTATGCCCCGACTGACAGCCCTGATAATGCCGACCTTGTTATTCTCAATACCTGCCATATTCGCGAAAAGGCGGCCGAGAAAGTCTATTCGGAGCTGGGCCGCATTCGCCAGCATAAGGAAAAGAACAAGCCCGAGATGAAAGTCGCCGTAGCGGGTTGTGTCGCCCAAGCTGAAGGCGAAGAAATTATGCGCCGCGCCCCCGTTGTCGATATGGTGCTCGGCCCGCAAACCTATCATAAGCTGCCCGAAATGATTGCCAAGGT